>CAZPLE010000109.1:0-4259 GCA_964587375.1 uncultured bacterium | reverse complement strand
GACACAGGGATTAGGAATCCCTTGCTCTGTCCGGACTGAGCTACAGGCGCTAAAAATTATAAAAATTAGAGGAAGAAGAGGCAGGGGTGATACTTTTCTCTATTGAGCCGCACTTTCAGTTGGGTGTTTCGTACCAGATGGAAACAAAAAGGACATTCTCGGTTGCCCCGCTCATTCCGGTGGGTGCCTGACCAAAGGTTTCTCTAATCTCTTTTACTTCAGTAACCTTGTTCTCTCTAATCCACTCCTTGATTTCATTGTCCAAGAAGACTAAGGCATTGCGGGTCGTTCCAGCGACAAAATGCTTAACGTTAAGCATTGTCTCACCCCCCTTCTTACCTCTTCCTTAGCTATATTATACCCATAACTTTCCAGATAAGGCAAAAACGAAGGAAGAAGGACAAAAAGAATGGAATTCCATCATTTCTCCCCTCTCCGGGATAAGGGTTGAAGAAAAAAGGGAAAAGTGATATTCTTTACAAAATGCGTCACGGATATTTTGGCCGGTTTGGTGGTCGTTTTGTTCCGGAAACACTCATTCCGGCGCTCGTTGAACTGGAAGAGGGTTACCGAACCATCGGAAAGAGCAAAGAATTTAAGGTTCGGCTTGGTGAACTCCTTTCCAGATATGCTGGCCGTCCCACACCGCTCTATTTCGCCAAAAACCTCTCTTCCTTTCTTGGTTTTAAACTTTATCTGAAGCGGGAGGACCTTCTCCACTCGGGTGCCCACAAAATCAACAATACCCTGGGTCAGGCGTTACTTGCCCAGATGATGGGTAAAACCCGCATCATTGCCGAAACTGGCGCGGGACAACATGGCGTTGCCACAGCCATCGCCTGCGCCCTTCTCAATCTGGAGTGTGTAATCTATATGGGCAGAGTAGATGTGGAACGCCAGAAACCCAATGTCTACCGGATGAAACTGTGCGGAGCAAAAGTGGTTCCAGTCGCTTCTGGGAGCCAGACCTTAAAGGACGCCATCAACGAGGCGATGCGCGACTGGGTCACCAATGTCCGCAATACCCATTACCTTCTGGGTTCGGCGGTGGGGCCCCATCCTTTTCCCACTATTGTTCGGGATTTTCAGTCAGTGATTGGTAGAGAAACAAAGAGACAGATTTTAAGGACCGAAAAAAGGTTGCCAGATACTCTTGTTGCCTGTGTGGGCGGGGGTAGCAACAGTCTGGGTTTCTTCTATCCGTTTGAACGTCAGAATGTGGAGTTTATCGGAGTGGAGGCCGCAGGTTACGGAATAAGGAGTGGCCGGCACGCGGCGACTTTGTGCGCTGGCAGACCTGGTGTGCTCCATGGCTCATATAGTTATCTTCTCCAAGATGAGGATGGCCAGGTGGCCATCGCCCATTCGGTCGCCGCTGGATTAGATTATCCTGGTGTAGGGCCACAGCATAGCCTTTATAAAGAAAGTGGACGGGCAAGATACGTTTCGGTAACCGACCAGGAAGCGCTGAGTGCCTTCCATCTCCTTTCCGAAAAGGAGGGGATTATTCCAGCGTTGGAACCTGCTCATGCCCTCGCTTACATCATAAAGAAGAGAAAGAATTTTTCTGGAAAACTTCTGGCTTTGTGCCTCTCGGGCCGTGGAGATAAGGACTTAGAAGAGGTCTTCCGAGTGGAAAAGGCGGCAAAAACCAGAGGGCGAGAGGGATGAACCGGTTAGAAAGAAAGTTTCAGGAGTTGAAAAAGGGCGGGAAAAAGGTTCTTATCCCCTATTTGACCGCTGGTTATCCGAACCTCTCGGCGACCAAAAGATTGGTGGTAGAACTGGAAAAGGCTGGGGCAGATATTATGGAATTGGGGGTGCCGTTTTCTGATCCGGTAGCGGACGGAATAACCATCCAGAAAACAAGTGCTGCTGCCCTAAAAAAAGGGGTAAACCTTGCCCAAATCTTTGCCACAGTCTCTCAGATTAGAAGGGAAAGTCAACTACCGCTTATTCTGATGGGCTATTACAATCCGATTCTCTCTTACGGGGTGGAGCGGTTTGTCAACGATTGCGCCTTGTGTGGGGTGGACGGAATAATTGTGGCTGACCTCCCGCCGGAGGAAGCGCGGGAAATCATTCCGTTTACCCGAAAGAAGAAATTGGGCCTCATATTCCTTTTGGCTCCGAACAGTACCCCTGAAAGGATAAGGCTTATCAGTCAAAAGAGTCACCCATTTCTCTATTACGTATCCGTAACGGGTGTGACCGGTGCCCGAAAGGGTCTGCCGGCTGATTTGGAGAAAAAGATAGTTGAGATCCGACACTTTACCCACAAACCTATCTGCCTTGGTTTTGGTATAAGTAGCCCTGCTCAAGCAAAGACCGCTTTTTCTCTGGTGGACGGTATCATCGTGGGAAGCGCGCTCCTTGATTGTCTGGAAAAGGCAGGTTGGAATTATCTAAATGCTGCCCGAAAGTTTGTCTCTTCGCTGGCAGCAGTAAAATAGTCTTTACCGAATATGGTAAAGATAAAATTTTGCGGGCTAAAAACGGTTGAAGAGGTCCGGTGGGCAGAAGAATTGAAAGCAGACTTTGTGGGTTTTAACCTCTTCTCTCAGAGCCCACGGTATATTGCTCTTCCGGAAATTAAGAGACTGGGGTTTTTGGTCAAACTGGCAAAGAAGGTTCTGGTCTTTGTAAACGAAGACCTTGATGCCTTACTCTTAAAAACAAAGGAGGCGGGTGCAGATATTATCCAGCTTCACGGAGAAGAACCTCCAGATTTTTGCGGCAAGGTCCGGAAAATGTCTGGTCTTCCGGTGATCAAGGCTTTTCGGATTGGAAACATAGAAGACCTTGAGGTCCTGGAGGCATACCGGGAAGTGGCAGATTATTTTTTACTTGATTCCAAAGAGAAAGGGGGTTACGGTGGCACCGGAATGAGATTTTCGTGGGACTTGGCGGTAGCGGCAAAAGAGTTTGGCCGTCCCATCTTTCTTGCTGGGGGCTTAACCTGCGAGAATGTGGCTGCAGCCTGTTGTCAGGTGCGACCTTTTGCGGTTGATGTGGCCAGTGGCGTAGAAAAATTGCCCGGCGTAAAGAGCCGGGAGAAGATGGAACTCTTCGTAAAGACGGTGCGTGCTCTTTGAATAAAATATCTTGGAGAAGGAAGATGGAAAAGACACAGATTGCTTTACAGTTGTACACTATCAGGGATCTTTTGAAAGAACCGGCGGATTTTCCCAAAATTCTTTCCGAGGTCAGAGAGATAGGCTACCAGGCAGTGCAGACTGGCCTTGGTGAGATGAAAACAACTGAACTAAAAAGAATAATGGAAGAGGCTGGCCTTCGGGTCATCGCCACCCATATACCGATGGAACGGATTACCCAAGAAACAGAACTAGTGATGGAAGAGAATAAGATCTTGGGGGCAGAATACGTGGTCTGCCCAGGATTGCCTGAAGAACTCCACAATCCTGACGGATATAAAAGGGTTGCTGAACAACTTTCCCGGGCAGGAGAGATGCTCTCAGAAAATGGCCTCATCCTGGCTTACCACAACCACGCGATTGAACTGGAAAGATACCAGGGTATGACAGGCCTGGAAATCCTTTATTCCGAAAGCGACCCCAGATATCTGAAGGTAGAACTTGATACCTACTGGGTGGCTTACGGCGGTGGAGACCCGGCTGCCTGGTGTCTGAAATATACTGGAAGAATTCCGCTTGTCCATATGAAAGACCTCGGAATCAAAAGAAATAAACAGGTATATTTGGAGGTGGGGGAGGGCAATTTGAACTGGCAAGCGATACTTTCCGCTTGCCACAAAGCCGATGTAAAATGGTATGTGGTGGAACAGGATATCTGTCTGCGGCCTCCGCTGGAAAGTATCAGAATCAGCCTCAACAATCTCCATAAGATGGGCCTTTCATGAGATATAAGGAATCGGGTGTGGATATTGATGCTGCCAAGGACCTTGTCCGGAGTATAAGGAACCTGGCGAAGGCAACCCACACTCCAGGGGTACTGGGAGAGATAGGGTTCTTTGCCGGACTCTTTTCTCTTTCCCTCTTAGAATATGAGGACCCGGTCCTGGTCTCCGGCACAGATGGCGTGGGCACAAAGATTCTGCTGGCTGAGGCACTCCATAAATACGATACCATCGGTATTGACCTGGTAGCGATGTCGGTCAATGATATCATTACCTGTGGTGCCCGGCCCCTTTTCTTCCTTGACTACCTGGCTGTTGGAGGTATAAATAGGACCAGAGATCTGGAGATTATGAAGGGCATCGTAGAAGGCTGCCGACAGGC
>CAZPLE010000108.1:0-3936 GCA_964587375.1 uncultured bacterium | reverse complement strand
AACAGAAACATAGGCTGTAGTCAAAATAAAACTTTTTCACTGAATACTCGTAATTCCAGGCCACCGGAATAACCGGCTTTTCCTTGACAATAACTGAACCACTCATTCTTTTTGCCATGTTAGTCTCCAATCCGGTGTATTTCTATCATACATACATAATTGCAAGAAAACTTGGAAAGCAGGTGAAAAGGTTGATAGTAAAGGGATTTACTTATCCGGTGCGGATTTGTACCCCAAGCCTTTTAAAGAAGGGAGGGTATGATAAAATGATAAAAGGAGGTGTTTTGAAGTATTACAATCTCCATCCCTGGCAAGTCAGGCCAGATGAGGCGGAAAGGATTCAATCTGCCTTGCGGGAGAGGCTATCTTTGGAAAAGGAAGACAGCTCGATAAGAACAGTTGCTGGTGCAGATGTTGCCTACCGGAGGGGAAAGGTAATAGGTGGGGTGGTAGTTTTTCAATTTCCTGACTTAAAATTGATAGAGAATGAATATGCGCTCTCTCCGGCTACCTTTCCTTATATTCCTGGGCTGCTCTCTTTTCGGGAAGGGCCGGTTTTGCTAAAAGTCTTTGAGAAACTAAAAACCACCCCAGATGTGATTATCTTTGATGGCCAGGGGATTGCCCATCCAAGGAGGATGGGGATAGCTGCCCACCTGGGAATACTCCTTGACCGACCAACTGTTGGTTGTGCCAAATCAATTCTGCTTGGTAATTATACTATACCTGCTGATGAGCCGGGTGCGTTTTGCCTGATAAGGGATAGGGGAGAGGCTGTCGGTGCGGCCTTAAGGACAAAAAGGGGTGTCAAACCGGTCTTTGTTTCCCCGGGAAACAGAATAGATATCCCTGGCGCCATCCGGATAGTTTTGGAATGCACCTGTCGCCACAGACTTCCTGAACCGCTCCGTCAAGCCCATGCCTTTGTTGCCAAAGTCTCTAAAAGTTGCCTTGCGTTCTCTGGGCTCTGCCCATAATATTAGGTATTAAGGAGGTGGGAACGTATGGAGATCTACCTGATGCAACACGGCAAAGCGTTTTCAGAAGTGGAAGACCCGAAAAGGAGTCTTACCCCGGAAGGAAAAGAAGAGATCTCGTTCAGCGGCCGAGGAATAGCCCGGCTGGAGATAAAGTTTGACCTTATCCTTTGCAGCACCAAGCAAAGGGCGCTCCAGACCGCGGAAATTGTAGCCAAAGAGACCGGCTACCCTCTGGAAAAGATTGAAAGTAGTCCCAGGTTTGACCCCCTTGCTTCGGTTGAGGAGGCTATTTCTTACCTGGCTTCCCTTAAAGACCGGAACCGCATCCTCGTTGTCGGACACCTGCCTTCCCTGGAAAAGATAGCCTCTCAACTGCTCAGTGAAACTCCGGTTTCCATCCAATTTCAGATGGGTAGTTTATGTCGCATCGATATTGAAGGGTTTCCTGCCGGTAAAGCCAAACTCATCTGGTTCTTGATGCCTCAACATCTAAGATTAATTGCGGAATAAATAGAGTGAAAAGAATGGTCTGGATTAGGGTTTTGGTTGATCTCCTCTTGATTCTCTTCGGAACGGTGATTGTGGTAGGTTTTCTTGCGCTCAAACCAACCAGAATGCTCACCAGATTGAAACCAGAGGACTTAGGCCTCCCAAGCCACCAAGTGACTTTTGGGACACGCGATGGTAAGAACCTAAAGGGCTGGCTTATTCCTGCGGAAAAGAGCCAAGGAGTAATTATCTGTTGCCATGGTTACCCAGCCAACAAATCTGATATTTTACCAGTGGTCAGTTTCCTCTATCCAGACTTTACGCTCTTTCTCTTTGACTTCCGCGCTCATGGCGAAAGCCAAGGGTTCATAACCACTTTTGGCTTAAGGGAAGTTTGGGATCTGGAAGCCGCGATAGCATATCTGAAAGGTGCGCCGACTACCAAAGAGAAGCCGATTGGTATCTGGGGGTATTCCCTGGGTGGGGCGGTTGGAATCCTGACTGCCGCCAGACATCCGGAGATTAAGGCGCTCGTTTCCGAATCTGCTTTCGCAAACTTTCCGGAGATGGTCACCCAGTATTTCAAAAGCCTGGGCCCTTTGAAATATATCTTTTCCTGGCTTTCCCGGTTTTTAGGTAAGGTGCTGTTCCGAATGGATTATATAGAAAACAGCCCGGAATTTCACATTGGAAAAGTCAGAGCAGCTGTCTTATTTATCCACTCCCGGACAGATGAACTTATCCCCATCAGCCATGCGCGAAGACTTTACCAAAACGCTAATTCCCCAAAAGAACTCTGGGAAGTAGGTGGTACCCATACCAGTCTGGATCAGGCCTATGGTTCTGCGTACCAAACAAAGGTGAAAGCCTGGTTTGAAAGGTATTTAAGATGAAGATTGAACACTATAGTTTCGGCTCGATCAAGATCTCTGGCCAGTCTTATGACCACGATCTTTTAATTCTCCCCACGGGTGTGGAGCCATGGTGGAGAAAGGAAGGCCATTCTGTCTCTTTAGAGGACCTTGAAAGAATCTGGCAGTTTGACCCGGACCTGATTATCCTTGGTCAGGGATCTCCAGGCCTGATGGAGGTTCCAGAGAGCGTTAAGAACTACCTACGGGCGAAAGGAATTGAAGTTGAGATAGTGCCAACAAAGACAGCGGTTAATCTTTATAATACATACAGAGAAAAGTCTCCGGAAAAGGTGGTGATTGGCGCCTTCCATCTTACCTGCTGATAAACTTTAAGATTTTAAATCTCAACCCCAGAAGAGAACTTTTTCTTCTGGAGAAAAAGACGCTTCCTCTTTTCCCCTTCGTCTCTCTGCCTTTTTATCAACGTTTATTCAACGTAAGTACGGTAGCCAGGAAGGGAGAGATCCCTTCAGATTTTCTCTATTTTCCAGAGTGACTTCCACAACCCTGGTATCCTCCCTCCTTTTCACCTCTTTGACAAAAAGGGAAGGGGCTTGAGTGATCACCCCGATAACTATCTTGGAACTGTCCAGGGCTTTCTTGACCGCCCCCTGAAACTTAGCCGAGACCAGTTCCATCTTACCTATTTCATCGATGATTATCACCTTTATTTCACTATTAACCAAGGATTCCTCAATGCTTTTTACACCTATCCCTTCCAAATTGGCTATGTTTACTCCGTATTTTCCCACTTTAAACCGGCTCAGAAACCCTTTTTGGGCCAAGATACCTTCTTTACCATTGATGGTCACGATTTTAAACCCAACCCGCTCCTTTCCTTCCCGCATCTCCAGGGTGTAAAAACCTCCTGTTCCTCCCAGCCTCTCGCTCCATTCCTTGATGATGGTCGTCTTCCCAATCCCAGGCTTTCCGGTAAGAAGTATGTTCTTTATCCCCTTAGACGATCTACCTTGAGTTTCTCTCTGCATTGTGGACAGAATTGGTAACCCTTTCTATCGGTATCCATTAAACTATTGGAAAAGAACATCACGCAATCCGGATTTTGGCAGTGGTCCAAACCATAGGTATGGCCCAATTCATGAACAGCCTCCGTGATGATTCTTCGTTGGAAAATGTGGGGGTTTTCTGGAAGGCCATAGTATTGTTGCTTCAGCCGCGTCAGAGAGATAAGGGCTACTTTCAAAGCTGCCTGACCAAAGACAAAATTCAATCCCGGAGCATACAAATCATGGTCTGTGACTCCCAACACCCTTTCGAAAGGAGTAAATTCCTTTTCCTGCATGATACTATCCAATATCGCACTGGAAAGATACTGCTTCCTTCTTTTGTCAAAAGCGTAATCCGGCTCCGGCATATCTTTGCCTATAACTATCTTTTTATGGAATACCTTGCTTGAGTCAACCTTTAATCTTTCCAGAAGGTGTTTCTCAACCCTGCCAACACCAATTAGTATGATCTCCATTGCACCATCCATTTTTCGGAAAGAGGGTTGAAATAGTTTACCTCCTCTCAGAATTTATCAGCAAATTACC
>CAZPLE010000107.1:0-19244 GCA_964587375.1 uncultured bacterium | reverse complement strand
AGTTACCTCTCCAAAGTATTCCGCAGGCGTGATAATGATTACGCGCAGATAAGGCTCCCGGATTTCCTTAATGCCGGACCATTCCGGCAATTCGGCAACACTTTTGACTTCCATCTGTCGGCCATCTTTCATGAGGAAGCGGTAGGTGGTGTTGGGAGTGGTTCTGACAACGCGCACCCCAAATTCCCTTTCCAGCCGCTCCTGAATGATCTCCATGTGGAGCATCCCCAGAAACCCAGCGCGGAAACCGATACCTAAAGCGGCTGACCGCTCTTCAGTATAAGTGAAAGAAGGGTCATTAAGATTCAGTTTCGCCAGGCTCTCTTTTAGTGCTGGGAAACTCTCTCCCTCGGCAGGATAAAGACCGCAGAAGACAAATTGTTTCAATTTGCGGTAGCCAGGCAGAGCCATCTCTGCCGGCCGGAATTTGCCGGTCAAAGTCTCTCCAGTGAAGGTATGATGTAAGTCTTTGATATTGAGCGTCACAAAACCTACCATTCCTGCCTTCAGAACAGGGATGAGCTGGGGTTTAGGTGTAAATATACCCAATTGTAGGACATCGCTTTCAAATCCCTGCCCCATCAAAATCACTCGGTCCCCCTTTTTGAGGAGACCTTGCTTCACCACCACATACAGGTCAATCCCCAGATAGGGATTATATCTGGCGTCAAAGACCAGGGCAGAAAGGGGTTGGTCTGTCTCCACGTTCGGTGCCGGGATTTTGTTGACCACAGCGTTCAAAAGTTCCAGAACTCCCTGGCCGGTTTTGGCGCTGACCAGAAAGATCTCCTCTTCAAAGACCGGCAACAATTCCATTATCTCCTTCCGGGTGGTCTCCACCTGACTGTTTGGAAGGTCAATCTTGTTTATGGCTGGAATAATAGAGAGGTTAAGACTCTGGGCAAGGCGCAGGTTAGTAATTGTTTGTGCCTGTACACCCTGAGTAGCATCTACCAGAAGGATAACACCTTGGGTTGCTGCTAAGCTCTTTTCCACCTCATAAGAAAAGTCACTATGTCCCGGGGTATCTATCAGGTTTAAAAGGTAGTCTTGGTACCGGAGGGTCACTGGGTGGGAGCGGATAGTAATGCCGTGTTCCCGTTCCAGTTCCATACTATCCAACATCTGGTCACGAAAAGTACGCTCTTCCACCGCCCCGCACAACTGCAGAAACCGGTCAGCAAGGGTGCTTTTACCGTGGTCCACATGGGCCACGATAGCGAAGTTACGCACCGATCGGCAATCAATATCATCGATTTCCACGGTAAACTAATTGTAATTATAAATTATACCACAAAAACTGCCAGGAATTAGATTTAGAAAGAATGGGTATATTGAAGTGTGGCTACCGAACCTGGTCCGGAGAAACCGGGTAAGATTTCAAACTTTCTCTCAGAGAAATTCTTAATTTTGAGCGTCAGTGCATCATCTTTGCGAAAGTGGTAACTTACCGCCAATCCAGGTAGCCACAAGTGATGCTCTTGTACCGCGCTATTTGCGTAGTCAAATTGGTAGGTAACAAAAAATTTCAGTGTCGTTTTTAAAGCCTCAAGATGCCAGAGAAGAGCCACCTCTCCCACCCATTGGGGCAAGACCACGGTTCTTTCGGCCTCTTTCTCTTTAGTGAACTGCCGATAAAGAGAGAAGACAGGGTTTAGGGGCCGGTTGGGAAAGAAGAGGGAGGAGAAGCCCACCCTTCCAATCCCGCTTTCCGAAAGGGAGGCCGGAATAGATTTTCCGCTGGCGTCTCTGCTTGCTGGCAGGTTATCTGCTATGCCACCGGCCAGGAAAAGGTGAAAGATTCCTAACTTTGTCATCTTCTGGAAGCCGAACTCAATAGTGAATTCTCTGGTTACCTCTGGAAAAGGGTCGGTCTCCTCCTGCTGAAGTTTGAGTCCCAAAGACCGGTTGCCCCAGTTGCGAAAAAAAGAGAGACCAAAACTCTTTTGTGTTCCTGCCTCAAAGGAGAGTGTTGACCAAGAAAGCGTGTGGAGAAAAAGACCATATCTTTCCAGCAACTCGGTATCTGGAAAACTGCTCTGTGCTGGAAAAAAGAAGGCCGCCTCCGGTCCATGCCGGTCTTCGCCCCAAATTACTTTTTCCTCCAGACGAAGCGGCTCCTGTTGCTGGTTTTCCCTAGAGAACACCGGAGTTGACAGAAAGAGGGAAAACGCAAGGAACAGAGAGAGAATCAGGCAACCCCTTACTCCTGGCAAAAAAAGAGACCTCATCATCTTTTCTTTATTTGATTTAAAGCCTCTTTAATCTTCTTGATTAGCGGAGAATCTGCAGGAAGGTGGAGCATCGCTTCCAGATAGAAGGGCACTGCTTCCTGGGTTTTGCCCAGTTGATGCAGACAGACTCCAGCCCCATAAAGAATCTCTCCTCTTTTTTCCAGCAGTCCATTATTAAGGAGTTCCTGATATAAGGGCAGGGCTTTTTCGTAATCACCTTTCACCATGAGTAAATCTGCTTTATTTTTCATAAGGCTCTCCTTGAGGTCCTTTCTCGTTATCGGCAACTGGAGCCCAGCGTCAAAAGCCGTAATGCTTTCCTTGATTCTGGTCTCTTTAAGGAACGCCAACCCTAAAAGGAGAAAAGCCTCCGCCCGCATATCTGCTTCTATATCCTGCACCGCCACCAGCCTCTGCAGATAGGTCTCTGCCTCTTTCGGTTTATTCTCTTCTATAAAATATCTTGCCAGCAAGAGAACCATCGGCGCTTGGCTGGAGATCTTTGCCTCTTTAGAAAGGAAACCTTCCCAGACTTCTGCTCCGCGCTTCTTTTCACCCAAAACCATAAAGGTAAGCCCCAGTCCGTAACTGGCCTGGCCAGCAAAATTACTTTCCGGATAGAGTGCCAGGAACTTTTCAAAGACGTCTTTTGCCTGTCGGTACCTCTTCAGGTTATAAAGAGCAAAAGCCTCCTGGAGGAACGCAGCTTCTTTGAATTCGCTTCCTGGAAAAGAATTTCGGAAGGTCTGGTAAAGGGAGAGAGCCTTCTGGTAATTGCCCGAAAGGAAAGAGGTGGTAGCCAATTCCCAGAGGCTTTTTTCCTTTACTGCTTCCTCCTGTGAGGTCTGCCAGGCCTCCTGAAGATATGCTTCTGACCGGCTGTAGTCCTGTTTTTTTCTGGCAATTACCCCCAATTGGAAGGCAGAAGCAGCTTTTACTTCTAAATCGGGACTCTTCTCTTTGGCTTCCAGAAAGTGCGCTTCCGCGCCGGCGTAGTCTTTGAGAGAAAAGAAGACCTCACCCAGACGGAACGAAGCCAAACCAGCGATTTCCGGGTCAGAACTCTTTTTAAGTCTCTGTAACTCGCTCTGCGCCTGGTGCAATTTTCCCTCCTGGTAGAGGGCTGTGGCGCGGTAGTAAAGAAGCTTTTCCAGACCAGAAATTTCTGGAAATTCTTTCTGGATAAGATCGGTGACCGTATAAACCTTAGCAAAATCCCTTTCTCTCAGTGCCGTCGTGATACTCTGTTCTGCAGCGGCAATCAGGATTTTTTGGGTTTCTCTCTCGGTTGTAAGTTGTGGGTATCTCCCCTCCATTTCGCGCAAAGTGGTGAGAGCCTCAAAGATTTTACCTCTGCTTGCCTGGCTGGAAAGGATGCCCCGGTAAGCAGCCACACCCATCTCTTCCGGAATCTTCCGGTCAAGACTGGTTTTAAAGTCCTCTTCTGCCTGGCTGAAAAGGGAGAGAGCAAGGTTGGTTTCACCCCTCAGATAATACGCCTGGCCAGTATATTCGCTCTCTGGGAATCCAGAGATTACCGCAGTGAAGGTTTCTTTTGCTTCCGAAAGTTTCCCCAGTCTTCTTAAGGTAATGCCTTCCAAAACCAAACCGTAAGGGGCAAGGTCGCTTTTTGGATACTGGTTCTTAAATCGGGAGAGATATTCCAGGGAGAGGTCATAAAATTGATTCTCCAGCGCCAGTTTTGCCAGTTGCAACAATTCCTTTTCGGTATAGGCGAGAGCTGGACCTTCAAGGAGGAGAATGAGACTGAGCGATATCCACAACACCCTTTTCCACATCTTTACCCCTTATTTAAGAGAAAACCCCGGAGAATCTCCGGGGTTTTCGGTCGTTCCATTACCAAAGATATCTCTATCTTTATAATTTCACGACATTTTCCGCTTGCGGTCCTTTTTTGCCTTCAACGAGGTCAAACTCTACTTCCGCTCCTTCTTCCAGGGTTCGGTATCCATCGGTTTTGATCGCGGAGTAATGAACGAAAACATCCGTATCTCCTTCGCGCTCAATGAACCCGTATCCCTTGGCAGCATTGAACCACTTTACTTTACCTCTAACTCTTGCCACTGCTCCTCCCTCCTTTCTTAATGCCAACCAGCCCCCTCCCGGTAGTTTTGGTATCCAAAGACTACCCCTTTTTTCCGCAAGCCCTTTGAAGTTTAAGAGCGGAGAAGGTTGCCTGCCACTTAATAACTACTTCCCAGTGGTCTCCCTTTGCGGATTAAGTTCCATCTTAAAGGAACATCCACTCCCGAAAGAGACCAAACAAAAGAGTATCACCAAAGACAAAAAGAGATGCTTCAGGTTCTTTTTTTTGGACATGTTTATCTCTCCTTATTTGCCGCTGGAGGTCAAACGTTGAGGCTCAAAATCCATCTGGAAGGAACAACCGTTTCCGACCAACGCCAATCCTAAAAGTAACAGTATTATGGTGAAAATTCTTTTAACCATTTCTCCACCTTATTTTTCACGTTAAACTTAACTTTATCACATCATTTTGCCTTTGTCAAATAGGAGTGTCTCTTTCAACCGGACAAGTCTATCCTTAGCCTCTTCTTTTGTCCGGGCCTCTGAGAAGATTCTAATGACCGGCTCGGTGTTGGAAAACCTTATCTGAGACCACCAGCCTTTTCCAGAGAGGCGCACACCGTCCTCGCAGTCTATCTTGGCTCCAGGAAAGACGGATTTTGCCCTCTTTTCTACCTCTTCTTTCGGATAGTTCGGCACCGGTACCTTCTCTTTTATCAAATGATATTCTGGAAATTTGGCAGCGACTTCCGAAACCTTCTCTTGGCGCTGAGCAAGATATTCTAAGATAAGAGCGGTTGCGATCAACCCATCCCTGCCCGGATGGCCAGCAGGATAGATTACACCTCCATTGCCCTCTCCGCCGATAGGGGAGGAGACTTCACTCATCTTTTGGACAACATAAAATTCCCCTACCGGCGTGCGATAAAGAGGCACTCCATACCTTTGGCAGATCTCTTCTACAACCATACTGGTGGAAAGGTTTACCACTACCGGTCCAGGATTGCGAAAGAGGATGTGGTCAACACAGAATGCCAGGGTCAGTTCTTCCGAAAGCGGCTCTCCTTTTTCGGAGACCAGTGCCAATCGGTCGCCATCCGGGTCAAAGGCAAGTCCAATGTCCGCTCCAGTTTCTTTAACCTTTTCGCAAAGGGTTACCAAATGCTCCGGCCGGGGTTCCGGGGGGTGAGAAAAGATTCCTGAAGGCTCTCCATTCAAAAGGATAAACTGGCAGCCCAGTTGGGAGAGAAGTTCTGGAGCCGCCTGGTAGGTGGCCCCATTGATACAGTCAACCACCACCTTAAACCCTCTTCTTCTGACCAAGGAAGTGTCCACAAGGTTTAGGATAGATTTCAGGTATCGGGAGAGAATCTCTCTTTCTTCTTTCTTTTCTGCTGGAGGTATTTTTCCGGCCACTGGAAGAGAAAGAGAGGCGGAGTAAACTTTTTTTATCACTTCCGGGGAGAGGAAAAGCCCATCTTTATCCAGGAATTTCAACCCGTTCCATTCTGCCGGGTTGTGGCTGGCGGTGATAATGATGCCGCCTGAGGCGGAGATTTCTGGAATAGCAAACTCCACGGTGGGAGTGGGTACAATTCCCAAATCAATAACCTGATGACTTGTCTCCAGAAGGCCAGCGGTTACCGCGGCCATTGCCATCCTGCCGGAGGGTCTGGTATCCCGGCCAACCGCTATTGCGCCCCCTAAAATGACGAGGCCAAACGAACGTGACAGCTGGAAACAGGCTTGTTCGTTAAAGTCAACGCCCACCAACCCCCGGGCGCCGGAAATTGACCGGATCATCAACCTTTTTGTTTCTTTATCGCTTCCGCGATAAAGTCCACCGCTCCCTTTACGGTTTTAACCGAAAGGGCTGCCTCTTCATCCATCTGGATGCCAAATTCTTCTTCAAAGGCTGCAACCAGTTCCAGGCTCTGGATGCTCTCAGCGCCTAAATCCTTTACAAAATCGGACTCATCCCTGACTTTTGACGGGTCAACCTTCAATTGTCGAGCAACTACCGCTTTCACTCTTTCGGCAATATTTTCCATAATCTTTCTTTCCTTATCCACGTGATTTCGCAATTGCCTCTGCCCTTTCTTCCTTGGTGGCTTCGTATATTTGGGCCAGCAAGGCCTCTTCTTCAGGTAGCAACTGGACGTTTCGTCTGGACATTGCAGCCACAGCGGTCTGAATCTGATTTTTTAGGCCGAAGCCTTTCAGCACCTTGCCGCTGATAAACCAGGCAAAAGAGGGCAAATACTTGGGAAGAAGAACACCTACACCCAGGACGTTGCACATCATGCCGATGACTGTTCCGGTATTCAGTAGGGTTCCGATGCTGGTTTTGGTATGGTCCCCAATAAAGGAACCCACCTTAATCTCTCCGGTATCTATCAATTGCCCACCACAATAGACCGAAACGGTAGAATAGTCGTTCTTCAGGTCGCTGTTGGTGGTGAGTGCCCCCAGATTTACCCACTCCCCTACATAGGCGTGGCCCAAAAAACCGTCGTGGTATTTGTTGGAATAACCCTGGATGATAGTCTCTTCTACCTCTCCACCCACCCGACATTCCGGGCCGAAACTACAGCCTTCTCTAATCTTCCCGCCGACTATCTGGCAGTTGGGTCCAATATAGGAAGGCCCTTCAATTCTGGTGAAGGGAAATACCTTGGCACCTTCGGCAATGATGACCGGTCCTCCTTTTGTGTCCAGAACTACCATCGGATGAACCTCTGCGCCTGGGGCGATATAAAGGTTATCTTCCGGGCCATAAATGATGCTTTCCGGAGCCATTTTACCCTTCACCCCCCTTTTACCCAGAAGAGAGAAGTCCTCTTTTAGCGCCTCCGCATTGTATCTGACCAAATCCCAAGGATAATTTATCATACGCGCCTGAACTTCCTTTGGAGGAAGGTCCTCTGTCTTTTTCAGAAGGGAGCAGAGGTCATCCTCTTCATTAACCTTTTCCGCAGCAAGGTGGGCATAAAGGAGCGTCTCTCCACACAAGACCCTTTCTTCCTTTTTGCTCGGCACAAATTCACCCGGCGCAGGAAGCCAGCGTCCATTGAGGAGCATCAGACTCTCTTTTCCCGGCAGCGCCTTTGTTTCATTTACCGGCTTGCCCGATTTCCGTCGGTAAAGGGGAACAAGTTCCGGCCTGGTCCAGAAAAGAAACTCATTCTTCGGAAAGAGGCGCTTTATTCTATCCAGGATTGTTCCGGCACCGCAACGCAGTTCCCAGACAGGCCGCAGGTAAGTTAAAGGATAAAGTTGCTTTACTTTTTGGTCCTCAAATACCAATATCTTCATTGCTTTTCCTCGTTTATCTCCAAAAAAGACAGCCTTTGTTGTTCTGACCTTTCTATCCCATCAGAGCAGTGATGACCGCTACTCCGTATATCTCTTTCGCGACCGCTCCCCGTGAAAGGTCATTAACCGGTTTGGCAAACCCCTGGATGATCGGTCCGTAGGCGGTGGCACCTGCCAGATACTGGGTAATTTTATAGGCGATATTTCCGCTATCCAGGTCCGGGAAGATGAGAACATTTGCCTTTCCAGCAACTTTACTTTCCGGAGCCTTCTTTGCCGCCACCCGCGGGATAAGTGCAGCATCCACCTGGAGTTCGCCGTCAAATTCTATCTCTGGGGCCATTTCTCTGGCGATTTCCACAGCCCGGATAACCTTTTCCGTCCGGTGGTGGCTGGCACTCCCTTTGGTGGAGAAGGAGAGAAAGGCGACCTTGGGTTCAATATTAAGAAGTTTTTGGGCATTACGGGCAGAAAGAACCGCAATTTCAGCCAGTTGGTTGCTGTCCGGCTCAACTACCGCGGCACAGTCAGCATAGATAAGGACCTTATCCTTCTCTCCTAAAAGTTCTGGGAAGACCATGATGAAAAAACTGGAAGGAGTGGAAATTCCAGGTGCTAAGCCTATTGCTAAACCCGCGCTCTGGAGAACGATAGCAGTGGCAGCGTCAATGCCCGCAACCATTCCGTCTGCCTCACCGGTAGCCACCATCATGGCACCAAAAAAGATATTACGGCGACAGAGTTGTTGCGCCACTTTTGGGCTGGTCTGGTGTTTTTCCGCATAGATTTTGCAGAAACGCTCTCTTCTTTCCTTCTCCTTTTCCGGTTCCAGGACCACTATCCCTTCTCTTTTCAAAAGAGAAGAGTCACAACCACTTCCTTTAAGGACAACTGGTCTTATTACGGAATCTTTCGTTAGCATCGCGACCGCCGTAACAATTTCCGGGTTATCACCTTCCGGAAAGACAATCCTTTTGGGATTTTTCTTTGCCTCTTCTGCCAGAATCTCAATCAAGTTCATAATCAATTTTAGAGAAAGTTTTTGGCTTTATATGATACAATAAAAAGTGGCAAAAATCAAAAATATCAGATGAGAATCAATATTCTCGCCTCTCTCGGGAAATATCCTGGGGGTGCTAACCGTAATTTTTTGGAGTTTGGCGACCGGCTCGTCCAGCGGGGCAATGAGGTGACCATCATTAAAGCCGCTAATCGGGGTGCTCTTCCCGGAAAGAAGAACTTCCAGGGGAAGGTAAAGGAATTCTTCCATCTTATTTCTGGGCCCAGGGTTCGTCCTTACCGCGTTGAGTGGCTTTCTTCACGGGCAAAGATGATCGCTGTTCCCTCTTACCAAGACCCTTATCTTCCAGTGGCAGACGTCACTCTCTTTAGTTCCCCCCGCCTCATCGGAGTTCTCTCCTCTACGACAGGAAAGATTGGTAAGAAGGTCTTCCGGGTGGCAGACCCCTTCTTTCCTGAGAATCCAACCCCCTATCCGGGCAGAGACGTCTTTATGTATGCCACCGCTTCCCTGATTAAAAGATTGCTTGAGGAAAAGTTTCCAGACCGAAAGATTTACTTGGTGAACAATGGCGTAAATACTAAACTTTTTCACAATCCTGGCAAAGTTTTCCGGTCTCGCTTTCAGGTAATCGGCATGCTCTTTTATCAAAAGAGACCCAAACGCAAAGGTATGGAGGACGCCATCAAGGCTTTTGAGATAGTGAAGGCGAAATATCCGGATGTAAGATTTCACTGTGCTGGTTTCCGCCGTGAGCGGTGGTTGCCTTCGTGGATAGAATTCTGGAACGGTTGTGACCAGCAAAACCTCTGCCGGTTCTATTCTTCACTGGATATCTTTGTCTTCCCCAGCCTCTTGGACCCTTCTCCCAACCCACCCTTGGAGGCGATGGCTTGCCAGGCAGCTCTGGTGACAACCGACGTGGGTGGTATCCGCGACTACACCCAGCCAGGTAAAACGGCACTGGTTTCTCCCCCAGGCCAGCCGGAGTTACTGGCAAAAAATATCATTACCCTGATAGAAAACCCTGTTTTTCTTAAAGAGATTTCCATCGCTGGCTGGCAGAAGGCACAGACTTTTTCCTACGAGAACCAGGCAGAGAAATTAGAAGCGGTTTTGAGGGAAATCATCAGTTCTTAAGAAGACCCCTTAAAATCTTTCCTCTAAAATGGTAGCGAATCTTTTCGCCATCTCCCGATGGCTATACTTCATTATCTCTTCCCTAACGCCCGTATAAGTCACCTTTCCACTCTTTTGCCATTCTTGGTAATAGCCGGTTAATGTCTCCCCAATCTCCTCGGTGGTGCTACACAAGATACCTGTTCGGGTCTGGCGAAGGAGGTCTGCTACTACACTCTGTGGCGAACCAATGGCAAGAATTGGTCTACCAGCAGCAAGGTACTCAAAGATCTTAGCGGTAAAACAGCCCTTCATCCCCGGACCTTCCGGCTCTAAAAAGAGCAATATCTGACTTTTCCGCTGGCAGTTAAGGACTTTTTCTCTTTCCTGAAAGGGCAGGCAGACCACAAAACCTGAAAGTCCATATTTGGAAATGGAGGGTCTAGCTAACCTTTCTTCCGCACCCACCAATTCTACTTTTAGATCTTCCTTTTCCACCAGCCCTTTCCGCATCATTCTGGCAAGGCTGGAGAGGAAGCTTTCCAGTGAGCCATTCCTTCGGGAGAGGCTTCCAGTATACCTTATCGTAAATTTTTTGGTTAAGGGCAAAGTAGGTTTTTCTGCCATCTCTTCTGGGTCAAAACCATTGGAGATGGCATAGACTTTTTTGCCGGGATGGAGTTTTTGGAGGTCCTGTGCCAGTGGGTCGGAGACGATGGAAAGAACATCCGCATCTTTCAGAGTTTTTATCTCCAGGCGGCGTTCCAACCCTGTCCTCACACTTTTAGGCCGGTACTGTGTCCAGGGGTCGCGAAAATCTGCCAACCAGAAGAGGTGCGGAAACTCCCTTTTGAGGCGGTGGGCCACCAGATGGCAGGTCGCTGGACCAAAGATACTGATCATAGCCTCTATCCGTTCTTCTGTGATAATCTTTCTTCCAGATGCCACCGCAAATGGCAACCAACCGATTCGGCTATCCGGAATATCTACCAAACCTCGAAAGAAAGAATAGACTTTTTGAAGGAAAGAGGGAGTAGGCTGGACTCCAACCTTTTCTATCCTGGCTCTCCAGGAAGGTGTGGTAAGAACGCGAAGCCATTTCTGGTAGGGTAGGTGGTTTTCCACCACCCGAAAAGAAGGGTCAGGCTCTCTGGGTAGAAGTCCAGTAAGGATTATCGGCTCCCAGCCAAATTCTGGCAGATACTTTGCCAGTCCTTTCGTTCTCAAAGCGCCCACCTTTCTGGAAGGCGGTAGGTGGTAGGCAATAACCAAAACCTTTTTCATAAACCATTTCCTGCCAGATAGATTGTCTTCCGGTATACTTCTTCCAATCGCTTACCTATTGCAGAGTGGCTAAAGTTTTTCCAGGCATAACCGGATATCTTCATCGGGTCATACTTATGATGGTTCTCCAGCATAAACTTCAGGGCAGTAACCAATTCCTCCAGATTGGTTGGGTCAATAAGAATCCCATGCTCGGGTTTTATCAGTTCCGGAATGGGCCCGACTCGGGAAGCGATTACCGGCAGTCCACAAGCAAGTGCCTCTATCAGCACGCAGCCGAAGGTTTCGCAGAGACTGGGCAGGACAAAAAAGTCGCTTTCTCTCATCAGGTCGGCTATCTCCGGCTTTGTCTTTCGTCCCAGAAAGAGAACCTCATTCTTCAACCCTAAGTTATGCACCAGACTTTCATATTCGTGACGGTATTGTCCTTCTCCCACTATCCTTAATTGAAAACCATTTCTTTGGTTTTCCTTCAATATTTTCAAGGCGGAGAAGAGAAAGGGATAATTTTTGCAAGGGTTGAGACCAGCGACCGTCAGGATTTTCCTCTCCCTTCTTTCTTCGGGCATAACCCTCTGGGAAGGATAAAAGACTTGGGGGTTGACCGCATTGGGCACAACCTCAAAATTTCCCTTGATGCCGTACTCCTTAATCGCTACCTCCAGGAACTTGCTCACCGGAAGGATAAATGAGGCGCCTTCCATTCCCTGGCGGGCTCTTCTGACGGCTCTTCTGTCCAGCCGGCGCCTGGGAAAAGCGCTAAGATGCTCGGACAAGACGTAGGGTATTCCGTATCTCTTCTTTATGATTGCCGCAGGGACGCCGGTAAAGTAGTAATTGGCATGTACTATGTCTGGTCGGAAACCAGAAGCACATAGTTTGGAAAACACCTCCAAAACCCCTTTCACGTAGAGGTGGAAATGGCTCTGCCGGAATAATGATTTTCCAAAAGTAAATCGCGCCGTTAAGATTCCGTCCTCCATTATCGGAGGGGAGCAATGAATCCCTACGTAACCTTTGTCTGTTGAACGGCCGTGGATTACCGCCACTTCGTTAAACCGGGAGGATAAGAGGGCATATTCTTTGATAAATACTCCGCTGACAGGATTGCTGGTCTCTGGATACTCACCAGCGAGGAAAAGAACCTTCATCTTATTCGTTCTTTTCGGAAAAAGAGATGGGTTTGATGAGAACAGTGGAACTCTTCCGGTACCTCTTTTGGCATTCAGGGCAAACGCCCTTTTTCCCGGTAAAATTAATCTTTACTCCACACTCGCACATCCAGCCGGAGATCTTTGCCGGGACACCAGTGACCAGCGCATAGTCAGGTACATCTTTGGTAACCACCGCACCTGCTCCCACAAATGCGTATCTACCGATGGTGTGGCCACAAATGATGGTCGCATTGGCGCCGATAGTAGCACCCCTCTTCACCAGGGTTTTGCGCAGTTGGTTCATCCGGGGAATTTGGCTTCTGGGATTGAAGACATTGGTAAAGACCATAGAAGGTCCGCAGAAGACATCATCCTCTAATGTTACCCCTTCATAAACCGATACGTTATTCTGAATCTTGACATTATTACCGATGGTTACATTGGGCCCGATGACCACGTTCTGGCCAATTTTACAGTTATTTCCTATCTTAGAGCCTTTCTGGATATGGCAGAAATGCCAGATTTTTGTGCCTTCACCAATCTCCACCCCTTCGTCAATATAAGAGGAAGGATGGATAAAGTAGGGAGTTGGTTCTTTCTCTGCTCCAGAGGAACGGGTTGCGTTCTCGTTCAGGGATCTCTGGCAGGTGGTAAGAATCTTTAATACCTTCAGACCCTCCCGACCGTCGGTCTTAGGTCTTTGGCGGTTTTTTATACATTTCAGGAAATGGCGGGCCTCTGCCAGAAGGGGTTCTACCATCTTCACCGGGACAATTTTGGCCTCTGCCTTTTCTGTGAGCAGAATGCCGTTCTTCCAGAAAATCCGGTGCGGATAGAGCAGTAGTTTTTTCTCAGCAGTGTCATCAAAAATGGTCATCTTCTTGCTTCCGACAACCACCAATCTATGCTCTTTGTAAGGATGGAGCCAGGAGACAAAGATGTGCGCCTGAACCCCGGAGGGAAAGTTCAAGGAGGTCAGAGTGGAATCGTAGATGCCAGGCTGTAAACAGGCCACACCGGTACAACTTATCTCTTTCGGCTCCTCATTGAGGAGCATGGAGATGGCGGAAATATCGTGGGGCGCAAAGGACCAAAGAATATTCTCTTGGGTGCGAATCTTGCCCAGATTAAGCCGGTTGCTGTAAATATAATAAATTTTACCCAAGGCACCTGAGTTGATAAGCCTCTTCAGCTTTAATACCGCCGGGTGGTAGTTAAGAATATGACCCACCATCAAAATTGCGCCTCTTCTTTCTGCCAGACTAACCAGTTCTTCACCTTCCTCAATCTTTAAGCACAGGGGTTTTTCCACCAGGACATCTTTTCCAGATAAAAGAGCCTCTTTGGCTACCCAGTAGTGAGTTGCTGCCGGCGTGGCGATTACCAATCCTTTTATCTCCGGGTCATTCAGAATCTCTTTCAGTTGGGTTGTAGTCTTCACCCGGTAATTGGTATGGATATGTTTGAGGATTTCCGGGTTGGTGTCGCAGACCGCAGACAGTACCTTTAACTGGCTGAAAACCCGGACCAGGTTTTTCCCCCAATATCCGGCACCAATGACGCCAATCTTTTGCATAAAAAGGTTCTCAACCGATTACGATATTAACCAATTTGTCGGGCACCACAATAACTTTTCTGATCTCTTTACCGGAGAGGTAAGGTATTATTTTTGGGTCACTAAAGATGAGGGATTTTATCTCTTCTTCCGGGGTTTTGGCCAGCACCGGAAGACGACTCCGAACCTTACCATTGATCTGGATCACAATCTCCACCTTCTCTTCCACCAGAAACTCTTCCTGGTAAGAGGGCCACCTCTGGCCAGAGATGGGTGGTTTTTCACCAAGCTTTTCCCACAATTCCTCGCAGATATGAGGGGAAAACGGTGCCAGAAGAAGGAGCAGGGTCTTCACGCTTCTTTGCAGAGAAGATTTAGAGACCTCTTTCTTCTCCAGACAGGTCTTTAGATAGTTGCTGAACTCCATCATTCGGGCGATGGCGGTATTAAACTGGAAACTGCCAGTTACATCTTCAGTTACCCTCTTGATCGTCTGGTGTTCTTTGCGCACCAATTCCCGTTCCGAGGTCTGAGTGGTCTTTGTCGGTTGGTACTCGATACTCTTCTTGACAATCTCCCAGACACGGTTCAAAAAACGCCAGCAACCCTCCACGCCCCGATCGCTCCATTCCAGGTCCACCTCTGGAGGGGCAGCAAAGAGGATAAAGAGACGGACGGTATCAGCACCATATCTCTTAATCATCTCCTCCGGGTCAACGACATTGCCCTTTGATTTGGACATCTTGGCACCATCCTTGATGACCATCCCCTGGCAGAGTAGGTTGGTAAACGGTTCCTTAAAGTTGACCATTCCTAAATCCCGCAGAACCTTGGTAAAGAACCGGCTGTAGAGCAGATGGAGGATGGCATGTTCAATCCCACCGATGTACTGGTCTACCGGCATCCAGAAGTTGACCTCTCTTTGGTCAAAGGGTTTTTCTTTCCAATCGCCTGAGGCGTAACGTAAGAAATACCAGGAAGAGTCCACAAAGGTATCCATCGTGTCGGTCTCTCTCCAGCCTTCTCCGCCGCAGACAGGGCAGGCACACCGGACAAAGGAGTCGATCTTAAGTGGAGAACCGCCCTCTCCGGTAAATGAGACATCTTTGGGCAAAATTACTGGTAGGTCTTTTTCCGGAACCGGCACAATTCCACACCTTTCACAGTAAATGACCGGGATGGGTGTTCCCCAATAGCGCTGTCGGGAGATGCACCAGTCTTTAAGCCGATAATGGATAGCCCTTTTGCCAATACCTTTTTCTTCCATCCAGGCAGCGATCTTTTCCTTTGCTTCTTCGCTGTTCAGGCCGTTAAAGGGACCAGAATTGACCAAAAAGCCACTCTCTTCGTAAGCGGCTTGAAGCCTCTTTTCGCTGGCTGAGGAAGGCAAGGTTGCCACCGCACACTCTTGGGAAGATGATGGTTTAATAACCTCCCGGATCGGTAGCCCATAGGTTAAAGCGAATTCAAAGTCCCTCTGGTCATGTGCGGGAACCGCCATAATCGCACCGGTTCCGTATTCGGCAAGGACATAATTTGCTATCCAGACCGGAATCTCCTCTCCATTGACCGGATTGATTGCTGTAAAGCCAGTAAAGACGCCCTCCTTTTCCAGCTCTTCCGGCACTTTTACCTTCCGGGTTCTGGCAAGAAAGGTCTCAATTTCACTTCTTCTTTTAGAGAGCTGGGTAAGTTCCGGCACAAAAGAATGGTCTGGAGATAGCACCACATAAGTGGCTCCAAAGATGGTATCCGCTCGGGTGGTAAAGACGGAAAGGGTCTTGTTTAACACCGGAATTGGGAAGAAGATTTCTACACCCAGACTTTTGCCGATCCAGTTTGCTTGCATCACCTTTACCTTTTCCGGCCAGCCAGTAAGGAAGGAATTGTCTAAAAGTTCCTCCGCATAAGCGGTGATCTTCAAGAACCACTGCTCCAGTTCTTTTTGGGAAACTTCCGAGCCACAGCGCCAACACCTGCCATTGACTACCTGTTCGTTGGCTAAAACTGTCTGGCAGGCAGGACAGAAGTTTGCCGGTGATCTTTTTCGGTAAGCCAGCCCTCTTTCCAGGAACTTTAAGAAGAAGTACTGGTTCCAGCGATAATAGTCCGGGTCGCAGGTGATAACCTCCCTTTGCCAGTCATAAGAAAGCCCCAGAAGTTTTAACTGCCGCCGGATGGTGGCGATATTTCGGTAGGTCCAGTCTGAGGGGTGGATTCCCTGTTTGATGGCAGCGTTTTCCGCCGGCATCCCGAAGGCATCGTAGCCAATAGGGTGGAGGATGGAAAAGCCAGCCATCATCTTCTGCCGGGCAATCACATCGCCAATAGTGTAGTTGCGCACGTGGCCCATATGAATCTGGGCACTTGTGTAAGGAAACATCTCCAGAATATAATACTTCTTTCCGTAAGGGTTGGTTAGAAAAATTTTCTTCTCTTCCCAGAACCTCTGCCACTTTGCCTCAATCTTATCGGGTTGGTAGCTCATTTTACCAGTGACCTTATCGTTGCTAAATTCTTTTCGTCTTCATCCGGTTCTTTTTTGGGTGTCTCCAGAATGAAGGGCAACTCTTTCAGTGTGGGGTGGTTAACAATAATGGAAAAACCCTGTCGGCCAATCTTTCCCTTACCGATGTCGTCGTGCCGGTCAACATAACTACCCAGTTCTGCTTTGGAATCGTTGGCATGGACCAGGCCAAGCCGGCTCTTGCCAAAAAGCGTTTCCATTCTTTTCAGGAAACCATCCAGACCTTCTGGAGTGGCAATATTGTATCCGGCACCATAGGCATGGGCGGTGTCAAAGCACAAACCTAAATACTTTTCATATCTGCCCACCAGTTCCATAATTTTGACTATCTGTTCTAAGCGGTGCCCCAAACTGGTACCGCTGCCTGCGGTATTCTCAAGCAGCACTTTCAGTTTCGGCTCAGTTTCGGAAAGGACTACCCGTAAACCCTCCGCAATCCTCTTCAAACCGAATTCCTCACCTTTCCCCATATGGTTTCCGATGTGGGTAACAAAATACTCAGCCGCCAGCATCTCCGCCCGTCTGATGTCCTCCATATAGACCTCAACCGAGCGGGTAAAGAGTTCCTTTTCCGGTGAACCAAGGTTAATCAGATAAGGGATGTGGACTACCACCGGTGCTATTCCAGACTCTTTCTTCCGGCGCTGAAATTCCTCCACATCACCCTCTGTCAGGGGTTTGGCTGACCACCCCCTGGGGTTGCGCGAAAAGATCTGGAAGGTGTCGCAGGAAAGTGCGACCGCGCGGTCTATTGCCTCATAAATATGGCCAGCGATAGAGACATGAACACCAAATTTCATCTTTCGTTTAACCTCAATTCCCTCACCGCCTTTTCCCGTTCCTTCTTCTCTTCTTCAAACCTGGTAAAGGGCTTATGCCTTCTGGCCCATTCCACCATTTTATTCCAGTCCCAGACGATATGGACCTCCTGGTAAGCAGCTCCTTCCTTGAGAACCTTTTCGGTACTTAAGCCCCTAAGGTTGTGCAGGAAGAGCAAAAATGCCAGCGTAAGCACCGCCGCAAAGATAAAGAATACCTTCATTCTCCTTTGGCAAAGCGCTCTTTAGTAGCCAAAACTAAAATTCATGTAAACCAGCCTGAACCTTCCACCAACCGTCCTCACGGATCATCCTTATTTCCAGCGTCCGTATTTCCCCATTTAACTTTCTACCAGTGGCATAGACAGAAGCCTTGTCTCCTTCTATCCGCTCGTCGGTCACGGCTGTCTGACCCGATTGAAAGAAGAGATAGGTTGCCATCCAACCGGCAGCGACAGAAGCCGCCACCTTTTCTGGACTGCCTTTATATGCCCTTCCGTACTCCCGGAAGAGATTTTTTACTTCCTCCATCTCATGCTTTACCGCCACCAACTTGCTCAACAGTTCTCTGTCTTCATTATCCAGTCCTTTAACCAAAAGATGCGCTACCTCTCTCGGAGAACTTTCCCGGGTTAAGGTTATCCCATAGGCTGAAATCTTTTCCGCTTCACTCTTTGGAACAATCTTTTCTTCAGACCGGCACCCGGTTGTAATCAACAGAAGAGAAAGGGCAATGGTAATAACGATTCGGCCCCAAGGATGGTCAGAACCGTTCCCTTTCCCTCTTTTGTGCTCAACCCCAATTCCACCAACCATATCCCTGATTTGGTTAAGCATTCTTCCAACTCTTTAATAAATTTTACCCCACTTCCGAATTTTTATAAACTGCTGGCACCAACAGGGGATCTTTTCTGCTATGGTTAAATAAAGTTTCTATTCGCCATAGATTTCAATTGTATTCTAATCAAATCAAAACATCAATTTCAATTGTATTTCAATCCAATCAAACAATAGGGCATGATAATTGCCTCCTTCATTTAATAATTTACCGGCTTGTTCAATTCCTTAATTGTTTATTTAGAAGTTATTCTTTTCTTTTGCTGTGATCAGAGGCGTGGGGCATAAGGGATTACTTCTTTTTCGCCGAAGGTGAGGGGAGCGACTCATTCAATATGGTGGAACTCATTATAAAAAATCTGAACCCATTTTGAACAAAACCCCGATGCTGATTGAGGTAAAATTGCTTCGTAATTTTGCTCACGGCTCGCCAAAGTTTTTTCAAAATTTTTTGCACCGCCATCTCAATTCTTAAAATTTATACATATAACGTTTTGCGGATAAAAGAAGTTGGTGAAGGCAATTTGGGAAAATCTTTGATTCCCCTTTCATTCGCTGTTAGGCGATGCGGCGGCTTTCTATTCAATATATTACCTCAACCTCTTTAATACTGCTTTTTGAATTACAGAAAATCGGTCTTTAACCCCAAAGTCCTTGTAAAGGCTTTCAGTTAAAGAACCTTCAGGGTAATTTGTTTTCTCCTGTATTGCCATAAGTTCTGTCACAACAAGCAAAAATTCTACGGTGAATTCTCCAACTCTGTCTAACTCTTTAAATGGCTCAACATGCTCCTGCCTGAAAAACTGAAGGTTTGGCGGGAACGAGCTTATAGGGTTTATCTCATGGAGCATTGTTAAAATATGCTCTTTTAGCTGTAGAGTTAATGAAGGGTTGTGAGCGTGTTTGACATACATCTCCACAATCAAGTGAACATGAGCGGGGGTACGTTCTCGTTTGTTTGGTTCCCTGAATTTCACAATGAAATCATAAGGTGATTCTGGTTTTCTCCCAGGGTAAACTCCAATTTGGACATTTGTTTTGGTTGTATATACAAGGTCGTCCTCTTGTAATCTTCTAACTTTCAATATTTTGTAAGAGGATTTCAGATAGTAATAAATTGTTTTTAACAGACTAAAAATTTTCTTCATTTTCTTACCTCATAAATGAGTAGGTATTGATGGACTATTTTTAAATACTCTGTTAAATTTGGGGGATTTGAATTTGTCTCTTCTTGAGTGACAACTACTATTTCCTTGAGCCATAAATTATCATGCGCCAATACATCTACTATTTTTTTGGCAAGAGGTTCTATATATCCATCTATCCTTATATCT
>CAZPLE010000106.1:0-6015 GCA_964587375.1 uncultured bacterium | reverse complement strand
TTATATAACTCTTCCCGCATCAGGAGAAGTACCACATCCGCATCCTGTTCAATAGAACCGCTTTCCCGTAAATCGGAGAGGCGGGGTTGGTGATCCTCTCTCTTTTCCACCTCTCTTGATAACTGAGAAAGGGCCATAACCGGAATATTCAGTTCTTTTGCCAGATTTTTCAGAGAAGCAGATATTTCGCTTATCTCCTGTTGCCGGTTTTCGGCTCGGCCACGGCTCCGGATTAGTTGAAGGTAATCAATAAAGATCATTTTAATCCCTTCGCGAGCCACCAGACGACGCGCTCTTGCTCTTATTTCCAGTGCGGAAAGACCGGCTGTATCATCAATAAAGAGCGGTGCTTCGCTCAACTTTCCGGCAGCCATCGTCAACTGGGTCCATTCCGATTCCCGCAAAAAACCACTACGCAGGTTTTTAAGATTGACTCTAGCTTCCGAACAGATTAACCTTTGCACCAACTGCTCACAACTCATTTCCAGGCTGAAGATGAGCACTGGAATCTTCTTTTCTACAACTAAAAACCGGGCGATAGAGCAGGCCAGAGAAGTCTTGCCCATTGAGGGTCGGGAAGCAAGAACAATAAAGTCGGCATTTTGAAATCCGCTGGTTACTTCGTCCAATTTTTCGAAACCAGAAGGGAGACCTGTTAGGTGCTCCCGGCGTTGATAAAGTCTGGTTAATGTTTCAAAACTCTGATGTACCAATTCTTTTATGGAGACCGCCGTTCCACGTTTTAGTCCCTCTGAAATTTGAAATATGGACTGTTCTGATTCATCAAGAAGATCCTCTACATCCTCAGCCATTTGATAACTCTTAGAAACAATCTGAGAACATTTTTCTATCAGGGAACGACGAATAAAATGGTCAATTACAATCTTGATGTATTCGCCCACATTGGAAGGGGTAGGAACAAGGTCAATCAGTCCGGCCAGGTAGGCAGGACCACCAAGGTCTTTTAAACTTCCCTGGCGGTTAAGGTAATCGGTAAGGGTAACCAAGTCACAGGGCTGATTGGCTTCAAATAATTTTCGGATGGCCTCAAAAATGATACTGTTGGTCTTCTTATAAAAATATTCCGGATGAACCTTTTCTAAGGCCAACAAACGCGCTTCTTCCGAAAGCAACATAGCCCCTAATAGAGCCATCTCGGCTTCTACATTATGAGGCGGGACGCGTTCTTCCAGCAAGTCAAGAGTGGTGTTGCCCATCGCTCTTTACCACCCACACAGTTATGGCGCTCTCAATTCCGGAGCCTAAGTGAATGGGTATGCGGTAAACCCCTAGACGCTTGATAGGTTCTTCCAGACGGACAGCCTTTTCTTCTATTTCTATTTGATATTCCGCGGCGAGAAGTTTTACGATGTCCCGTTCACTTACCGAACCATAAAGTTGTTCTTCACTGCTCACCTTAACAGGAAAAGTTAAAGAAACATCTTTTAGTCTCTGTGCCAGTTCCAGTTTCATTCGATGTTCTTTTTCTTGCCGGCGTTCTCTACAGCGTTGTTCCTCCATTACCTTCTTTGCTATGCCTTTCGTCACTGGATAAGCCAGGTTGCGCGGAAAAAGGTAGTTCCGAGCATAACCATCCGCAACCTCTTTGATTTCACCTACATCACCAAGGTTCGGAATCCTCTCACGCAAAATTACTTTCATTGGCAGTTTCTTTTATCTTACTAAATAAGGAAGGATAGCCAGATAACGACTCCGTTTTATCGCTTGACTCAATTTTCGCTGGTGTTTGGCACATACCCCTGTATACCGTGCCGCCAGGATCTTGCCACGGCTGGAAAGATAGCGCCGGAGGAGCCCTCCATCTTTATAGTCAATATCTACTACTCCGGACTCACAAAATCGGCATTTTTTGACCAAAAAAATTCGCTTTTTTTTGGCTTCACGTCGGTTCTTATTCTTCTTTTTGTTCTTCTGTCCCATAGTCCAGATTCCCTTCTTCTTCCGTGATTATTTCTTCTTCTCTTCCTCTCGCTAAAAAATGAACCCTTTCAGCTATTACCTCCAGAGTAGTTCTTTTTTCATTATCTTCCGTCTCCCAATCTCTGCTCTGAAGACGTCCTTCAATCAGGACTGGACTTCCCTTTTTAAGGTACTCCTGACAACTCTGTGCTTGTTTCCCCCAGGCGACAATAGTCACAAAGGTTACCTCTTTCTTTCTCTCGCCCTCCCGGGTGGTATACTGACGGTTAACTGCCAGACGGAGATTGGTCACCGCAGTCCCGGCAGGTGTAAACCGCATCTCCGGGTCTCGGGTAAGATTACCAGCCAAAACTACTCTATTCAAATTGATAGCCATTTTTAATTCCTCTTATCATCTCTTTTTTTCTGTTTTTGTCTCAGCGCCCTGATAAGTAAATAGCGCAACAAAACTGGATTAGTACGAATAACCTCTTCCACTTCATTTCTCTTTTCTACATCAGCGGAGAAATTACAGACTATGTAATAACCCTGCGTCTGTTTCTTTATTGGATAGGCGAACTTTTTTCTACCCAAATTTTGACAGGTTACTTTTTCTTTCGGGAAAATGGCCATTACCTTTGCCATTTCCTTTTCAACCGCTTCTTCAGAAAGAGTTGGGTCTAGAATAAAAAGCAACTCGTAATCTCTCTCCATTAAACCTCCTGATTATAAATTATAACCTAAAGAACAGCTTTAATCAAAAAATTAAAAGGGAAAAGGGGTTGTAGCTGATAATCTTTTCCCTACCTTTAAGTTCCGCCAGTTCTATTAAAAAAACGGTCTTGATTACTTGGCCGCCAATTTTGGTTAATAAACGGCAAGCGGCAGCCGCTGTTCCGCCGGTGGCAAGAAGATCATCAACCAGAACCACTCTCCTCTTATGGGAAAGTGGGTCACGATGAACTTCCAAGGAGTCGGTGCCATATTCCAGAGAATAAGTTTCTTTTTCGGTGAAATAAGGAAGTTTGCCTGATTTCCGAATGGGCACAAAACCTGTTTTTAACATGCAGGCCACAGCAGCAGCAAAGATAAAACCACGTGATTCTATGCCAGCGACTATTTCCGTTTCCGATGGACAAGCAGCAGCAAGAGCATCGACTGCAAAACGAAACGCCTCCCCATCGGCTAGAAGCGGAGTTATGTCCCTAAAGAGAATCCCTTTCTTGGGAAAATCTGGTATGTTTCTGATCAGCCCTTTAAGTTTCTCTTGGTTCATTTTCTTTTCCTTTCATTATAGATTGAATTCTTTTCAAAGCGGCATGGAATATCTGATGGACCCGCTGACGACTCAGGTTTTTTCCTCCCTCCTCCCTTATCCTTTCCGCAATCTCCTGGTATGTCAATTGAGGCCTGTTTTTCAAACCAAAACGGTAACTCACCACCTCCTTTTCCAAGGGGCTTAAAACCTTGAAAAAACGCTCCAGAAGAGTCTCTCTTTCCAGGTTCTTTTCAATATTCTCTTCTGTTTGGGCTGTAATGACTTCCGCCAGGTTATAATAACCTTTTTGACCGGAATAAATCTGACTGTCAATGGGTACTTCCTTGAGGGCACGTCGCCGGGAGACACGTTTCATCTGACGTTGGGAAAGGGTTAAAATCTTACCAACTTCCCCTTCGGTTGGTTCTCGTCCCAATTCTTGCGACAGAAGTTCCGAAAAGTGATTATACTGGTGTACCAGTTCTGACACACTCTCTGGCACAGAAAGAATTGATTGCTCTTTTATTATTGCCCGCAGAATATACCGTCTTACCCACCAGTAGGCATAGGAACTGAATTTTACCCTTCTTCTTCTGGCTTTAACCAGGTTAAACTTTTCTATTGCTTGGAGTAGTCCCACATATCCTTCGGCAATCAATTCTTCTATTGATAATTTTGACTTATTCTGGTAACGTCGAGCAACACTCACAACCATTGGTTGGTGCATCTTAAAAATCTTCTCTCGGGCGGATTGGTCACCCTGCTTCAAACGAAGAAAGAGCACCAACTCTTCCTTTAATTGTTCCACTTTTACGTTTCCCGCTCACTTGGTAGTCAAAATCTGGATTAGAACTTTTTCTACTTCCTCTAAGGAGGCAGCCCTTTTTAATCCTGCCTGGGCAAAGTCATCTCTTCCACCGGCCCCTCCTCCAAACTCTTCAGTGAGGCGTTTCAAAATCTGGTTGGCTCTAAAACCTTTTGAGAGCGCCTCCTGGGTTACACCCAAGAAAACCTGACTCCGTTCTGGAGAGGGAATCAACACCAGAATAACACTTCCGGATGGGATCGCTTTTAGTCTGTCTACTAGACGTCGGGCTTCTTCTGGAGAAAGAAGAGACTCACTAAGAACAAGCAAGTTTATACCGGCAATAATCTTCTTATTATTAAGCGCTTTTTGGGCCTCTGCTTCCAGATAGGAAGTTCTGAAAACTTCGCTTTTCTTTTTTAACGCTTCATATTCCTGTTGACGACGTTGCAATTCCGAAATGATGGATGAAGGTTCTGTTTTAAGATATTCTGCAACCTGGGAAAGTAATTCTTCTTGTCTTTTTAGAATTCGGTAAGCCCCCTCGCCAGTTACCGCTTCTATTCGTCTTATTCCGTGAGCAACAGAAAGGCTACTGGTAATCAAAAAAAGGCCGATGCTTCCTGTAAAATCAAGATGCGCTCCACCGCATACCTCTTTACTCAATTCACCAATGGTAATCACACGAACTTTTTCTCCGTACTTCTCGGTAAAAAGCGCGATGGCACCTTCCGAAATGGCTTCGGAAAGACTTTTCTCCTCTTTTATCACCGGCAAATTCTGCCGGACAGCAGCGTTAACTTCCTCTTCAACCTTAATAATTTGCTCCTTTCTTAAACTGCGGGTAAAGGTAAAATCAAAACGTAAATAATCTGGGGTAACCAATGACCCCGCTTGCTTAACTTCTGGACCTAAAACTTTACGCAACGCCGAATGGAGTAAGTGGGTTGCCGTGTGATTGGCAGCGGTCTGGAATCTGAGCTTCTGATTCACTTCTGCATTGACCATTTCCATTTTCTCGGCCATTCCCTTTACAAAGGAACCTAGATGATGGATAAAGCCGGTGGCGTCAATCTTTGTTTCTCGAACTTCAAATTGGAATCCTGGTCCGGAGATAGTCCCACAATCACCCAGTTGCCCTCCTCGTTCCGGATAAAAGGGAGTCTCTGATAAAACCAAAGAATAACTTTCTCCATCAATAGGCATTACCGCCAATAGTTTTGTCCGAACCGTCAGTGTGTGGTAACCTACAAATCTAGTAGGCGCCAAGCCAGTCAGTTCTCCTCGTTCGGAGACAAGTTCCAATGTGGTGGCTCTTCGGCTAATGCTCTTTTGTTTTTCCATCTCTTTTTCAAAACCAGATTCGTCAAGCATAAACTTTTCTCCAGCAGCAATTTCTCTTATCAGATCCAGGGGAATGCCGTAGGTGCTGTAAAGTTCAAAAATCTCTTTTCCGGAAAGGACCTTTGAAGTAGAAGAGCCCCGTAACTCCACAAATTTCTTGAATCTGGTAGTACCTTCCTCCAGCATATTCAAAAAACGTTCTTCTTCTATATTGATAATCTCTTTCACGAATCTTTCCCGTTCGGAAAGAAAGGGGTAGACAGGTTCCATTATCTTTATTACTTCCGGAACAAGGCCGGAAAGAGAAAATTTGTTTTTTTGCGTAAGGGTTTGAGAAAATTGAACTGCTCGTCTAAGAACCCTTCTTATCACATAACCCCGACCTTCACTGTCAGGAGTTATGTTTTCTGCGATGGCAAAGGTTAGAGCACGGATATGGTCAGCCACCACCCGAAAAGCAACCTGACTGTGTTCTTCTTGATGGTAACGCCTGCCTGATAATTCCTCTATTTTTCTAATTATCGGCCAAAAAAGGTCGGTTTCAAAATTAGAAGGAGCATTTTCAGAGATGGCGGTCGTGCGTTCCAAACCCATTCCGGTGTCTACCCCGGGTCGTTTGAGTGGCAAAAACTTTCCTTCTCCGGTGCGGTCAAACTGGAGAAAGACTAAATTCCAGAATTCAAGATAC
>CAZPLE010000105.1:0-11044 GCA_964587375.1 uncultured bacterium | reverse complement strand
TAGAAAAATCTATCTGGAACTATCATTTTCACTTGAATTGTTGACGCCCCAAATGGCTGGTGATATTATTAAAAAACATCCTAAAAAATACATTCTTTTTGGAAGCGATTCTCCTTGGACAGATGCAGGAAAAACCCTTTCCCTTCTCAAAGAATTACGCCTGGGTAAAGAAAGAGAGCGCCTCATTTTGAGTGAGAACGCAAAAGAACTTCTCGGGTTGGTGTGATATGAACCTGATAGAATATCTGGAAAGTCGGGCAAAACCCTATCTTTTAATTCTGGCGCTGGCGTTGATAATCCTAATTGGAACCCTTGACTACTTTGCCGACCCCCGGATTTCATTCCGTATGCTCTACCTATTGCCTATCCTACTGGTAGTCTGGATGGTAGGCCACTGGGCAGGAATTGCCTTAGCTGTTTGCACCACCGCTGCCTGGTTTATTTCCAATATAATTACTGTTCCGACCCCCTATTCCTTAAACGTTTATTCCAACCATTTTATCTTAAGTTGGAATGTTGCTGTAGAGATGAGCGTTTCGCTTACATTTGTTTACCTTCTTTCCGGACTAAAAAGAATATTGGAGCACGAAAAGGAGTTAGCCAGAACAGATTATCTGACCGGTGTGGCGAACAAAAGGTTCTTTTTTGAATTTGCAAATATGGAGTTAAACCGTGCCCGAAGATATAAACGTCCCTTTGCTACCGTTTATATGGATGTGGATAATTTTAAGACGGTAAATGACACTTTGGGACACGAGGCAGGCGACAACCTGCTCCGAATAATTGCCAGGACCATTAAAGAGAATCTGCGCCGAACTGACATTATAGCCCGACTGGGTGGGGATGAATTTGTTATTTTGATGCCGGAGACTGGATTGGAACCAGCCCGAGCAGCGGTAGAGAGAATACAGAAATTTCTAAAAGAGATGGTCAAGGAAAAAAAATTTCCCGTCTCTTTCAGTATCGGCACAGTCGCTTATCCGGTGCCACCAAAAACGGTTGATGAGATGATGAAAGAAGTTGACGATTTGATGTACACTGCCAAAAAGAAAGGAAAGAATAGAGCACTCTATTCTCAGCGAAAAGAAGAACCCCTACAAAGCACTCCTTGTTAGGTGAGGATAGCCCCTTCCTCTGTCAGAAAGATACCTTTTAGTTTCATCTCCAGACTGGAGGGGTTATCGGCAAAACACATTCCTGTTTCTTTAGTAATAAAGCCTTTCTTTATTAGATCGTAAAGCGCAAGTTCAAAATCCTGCATTCCGTCTTTAACACCACTTTTTATGGCTTTGATTATCTTTTCATCTTTACCTTCGGCGATAAGCCGCATAATGGTCGGGGTAACAAACATAATCTCACAAGCCGGGACAATCCCAACCCCTTCTTTACAAGAGGGTACTAATATCTGAGAAAAAACTGCCCTTAGTTGCAGACTGAGGGTCTTCCGAATCTGGGGCTGTTCTGAAGGTGGGAAGAAGTTGAGGATACGGCCAATAGTCTGGGTGGCATCGGCGCTATGAATGGTGCCAAGGACCAGTCGGCCAGTTTCCGAAGCACGAAGAGCAAATTTCACTGTATCTTCATCCCGAATTTCTCCGATCAGGATAACATCGGGGTCCTGTCTTACTGCATACTTCAAAGCCTCTCGGAACGATTCCACATCAACACCTACTTCTCTTTGGGTTATTAAGGCTTTATCATTTTTGTAAAGAAATTCTATCGGATCTTCAATACAAAGTATGTGACAGGTTCTCTTTTTGTTAATATAATTTATGGTCGCCGCCAAAGTGGTAGACTTTCCGCAACCCGCTGGCCCGGTAACCAGGACAAGGCCGTTCAAAAATTCGGCTATCCGTGCAGTAGAAGGCGGAAGATTAAGACTTTCAAAGTCTGGGATGGTACTGGCTATCCTCCGTGCCACCAGAGCGGGAGAGCCGCGCTGCAAAAATATATTGAGACGAAATCTTCCTAATTCCGGCACACCCAAAGCGGCGTCGATACTCTTTCGCTCTTCCAGTAACCCTTCATCTTTCGTCGGTAGCGCTTCCCGAATCATCTCTTGCAAGGTTGCCTCTTCAATCACCGGAAACTCTTTACGGACAACAATCTGGCCATTAATGCGGAAGAAGGGAGGAGAACCTACCTGAAGGTGGAGGTCTGATGCCCCTTCTTTGTCCATTATTTTCAAAAGGTCCACCAGAGAAATATTTTGATTCATAACCCCTTCCTTTCTGAACCTACGGAGAGTAATCTTTTGTCCATTGTAAATTTATCATCTGAAAGTTGTGATGTCAAATTTCTCTGCTTTCCCTTCCAAAAAGAAGATTAAGGCTTGACTTTATTAAAGAGTTGTGTTTAAAATAAACAATATGCAAGGTATTAAAGATAACTAAAAGAAAGGAGGTGAGATATCTATGAAAAGAGGCCTGTTGTGGGGTCTTACGGGTTTAGTGCTGCTGGGTCTTTTCGCGGTAGGCGGGCCAGTTTTTTGCCGTACGCTGGATGATGTAATAGCAGCGGTAGAAAAAGGAGCGGCGAATCTTAAAGATGTTAAAGGAACTCAGGTTATTAAAATAACCGTGGGGAATGACCTGATCACTGCGGAAAATGATTTTATTGCCAAAACGCCCAATAAGTTTAAATCTACAACCCGTATACCAATACCTGGGAAGAAGACCATTCAAAAGGTAATAACTGTGTGCGATGGAAATTTTATCTGGCAACATGTGCTTCCACCGGAAGAAGAAAAAATCATCAAGATGAACCTTACTGCTGCTCCAGGATTGGTTGAAAAATACCAGAAGAAGTTTATGTCAACCGGGTACGGTGTGGTAAGTGCCGATAGTCTTTTGAAACTTGCCGGTGCTGACTATGACATTAAAGTAACTGGCACCGCAAGGTCTCCAGAAATGGAAATGGACATCCTGGAAGGAACTCTCAAAAAGGAAAAAAAGACAGAGGAAGGCCCTGGGGGTATGACGGGTTGGAATTTACCGGTGCCGGCAAAGATTGAGTACCTGGTCGGAGTAAAAGATGGGTTTATCTATCAAACCAGGGGCTATAACAAAACAGGCAAATTGATTCTGGAGATCAGTTATCGAAACCTGAAGTTCAATACCGGCGTTAAAGACTCGGTCTTTGTCTTTACTCCACCCAAAGGCGTGGAAATCTTTGAAGCATCTGAAATCGTTCCAGGTCTGATAAAATAATGCTGGGTGGAATAAAAAAATTAAGGGGATGGAGGAAAGCCATCCCCTTAATTTTTTGTTTTACAATTTGACCTCTTGATTCTTTCTTTGGGCTGTTCTGATAGCATCCCTGATCGCCAGAAATACGCTGACAACCATTATCACCGCTCCGACAAGGGTTATGAAGAGGGCTTTTATCACCGCTTTCTGTTCCTTGGAAATCCCCTCTGCGACCCCAGCTTCTTTTGAAGATTCAACCTTCATTGTCGATTCTGTAGCCATCTCCTCAAGGACAATGCCTTCTTCTGTCATTTCCACTGGTTCTTCACTACTTATAGCTCCAGCAGCGATGTTGAAAGACATAGAAGAAGAAGGTCCTTTGACCAGGTTGGTTGCTCCCAAGGAAAGGATGGTGATACCGATGATAAAGATAAGAAAGAAGGTCGCCCCTTTTCCAATCTGACCGTTATAAACCTGACCCAATCCTGGACAGAGCGTAGAAAGGACAGCGGCGATACCGGATGATTTTTGTTCGTATTTTCTCCGAACCTGATTTCTAAGTTCTTCTTCCTCAATAATCCTTCTTTTCTCTTCTTCGCTCAACATCCCCATAATCCCTCCTTTTTAGTCAAACGTCCATTCTATTTTGGCCACCGTATTGTATATCTTCTCCAGAATTTTGAAGTTTTTAGAGATAGGCATAAATATCATAAAAATGTCACAGGAGTCGTTCTTTTCCAGGTCCTTTTCTGGTGGTACGGAATTGATAAAAATGAAATCATCCCCTTTTCCAAGCATGGAAGGGCAGATTAACCCAGCGCCTACTCCTTTACCGTTATGAACATAAAGCCACTTCGCGTAGCCAATCTTATTCTCTTCTGATTTGGAAGCCAGCCGGTAGGTAATTACCTTACCTTCTTTGGGAAAGGTATAATATTTATATGGATCCCGCACATAGGGAGAACTGAGCCCCCAGTTGATACCACATTTATGAATACCCTCGCCCAGATAAATAAATCTTGAATAGAGAGCAAGAAAGGGCATGCCTTTTCTTATTTCGGAATAAATCTCCAGAGAGTAGTTCGGATCAATCTCTTTATCTCCCAGATACATCGTGATTTTAACTACTTTCCGTTCTGGCTTATCTACCTTTAACTCTATCTTCCCAATCTTTTTAACGATTAGGTCTTTATCGGCAGTAAAATCTTTAGCAGCAAAATAGAGCATATTTCCAGCGGAAGAGATACTTTCCGCCTGGATAATGTACATATTACCGCCAGTGAAAAAAATGGCGTCATCTTTCTCAATTTTAAGATAGAGTGTATCCTTTACCGAAGGAGATTTAACCGTTTTAGTAGAAACGCTTTTCCCGGGAGTTTTTGCAAAGAGAGACTCAGATACCAAAGAAATAAGGCTTAAAATCGTGATTATCCTTTTCACCGTTCCTCCTCTTTTGATTCCCGAGATACTCTTTTTGAATCTTTACCTTCTTTATATCAAAAAAAACCAAGCCTGTCAAATCGAATTTTTGACACTCTTTTTCTGAAAATGGTATATTACTCAATAATCTTGGAGAAAATGAAAGGGAATATCTGAAAATAAATTGCATCTTTTTAATCTTTTATGGACAACAAATTTTTTATTCGTGATAAAGACAATCCGATTTTAAAACCTGAAAATTGGCCATATCCGGTAAATTCTGTTTTTAATCCGGGCGCGGTACTGTTTGACGGAAAGACCCTTCTCTTAGTGCGGGTAGAAGACAAAAAGGGGTTTTCCCATCTGGTGGTCGTTAAAAGTGTTGACGGAAGGACTAACTGGCAGATTGAGACTCAAAACATCCTCTACCCTGATGAAAAGATAGGGGAATTAATCTACGGACTGGAAGACCCCAGAATTGTTTATCTTGAAGATAGAAAAGAGTATGCGATAACCTATGTCTCTTTTTCTCAAGGTGGACCTTTGGTATCCCTGGCGCTAACCAAAGATTTCCAACATTTTCATCGCTTTGGTCCGCTCTTGCCACCTGAAGACAAGGACGCAGCGCTCTTTCCTAAAACGTTTAACAACCATTATTTTCTTATCCATCGGCCTATTATTAGAGGTGAAGCCCACATTTGGCTCTGTTCTTCCCCAGACCTTAAACACTGGGGACATCATCAGGTTTTGCTTCCCACAAGGCCAGGCTGGTGGGATACCCACCGGGTAGGATTGGGACCTCAGCCTATTGAGACCCCTCACGGATGGCTGCTTATTTATCATGGTGTAAGGTTTACTGCCAGTGGCAGCATTTATCGCGTTGGAGCCGCGCTCCTTGATAAAGACAATCCGCAAAGAGTAATTAGACGTTGTGAAGAATGGTTATTTGGGCCAAAGGCTTTCTATGAAAATTTTGGGAATGTTCCCGGTGTTGTCTTCCCCACCGGTGCCATTGTTGACTCCAAAACCGGAGAATTAAGACTCTATTATGGCGCTGCCGATACTTCAGTCTGTCTTGCCGTTGGAAAAATAAGTGAGATTTGCGATTATTTAAATTCCTGCGGTAAGATTCCTTAAAATTGAAAATTTTCTGAAGAATAGTAAGATAAGGAAATGAAAGAGTTGAATAAAATTGCTTTTGTTGGTACTTATCCACCCCGAAGGTGCGGAATAGGCACGTTCACTAAGAACCTGGTTGATTCGGTAGTGCGGGCAAAAGTTAACGGTCGACTGAAAGATTTAAACGCTTCTGTTGTTGCTCTCTCTGACCAGGGTGACCGCTATGAGTATCCACCGGAGGTCTCTTTTGAAATCAGATCCCCCCATTCTGCTGATTACCGCCGGGCAGCAGAGTTCCTGAACCTTTCAGACGTTGACGCCGTTTCTATACAGCATGAATTTGGAATATTTGGAGGAGATGATGGGGAATACCTGCTCCAGTTAATGGAAAACCTCAAAAAACCATCAATAACAACTCTCCATACCATTCTTTCCAATCCCACATCTTCTCAATTACAGATTATAAAGGAAATATGCCGACTGTCCACCTTTGTTGTCGTTCAGTCTGAAAAAGGGAAAGAGTTTTTGACCTCCATTTATGGTGTCCCACCTTTCAAAATAAAACTAATATATCATGGAGCACCGGACGTCCCCTTTTTAGATCCGGTTATTTATAAGGACCGATTCCACGCTATAAACAAGTGGGTGATATTGACCTTTGGTCTGTTAGCTCCTAATAAAGGGATTGAAATTGCATTAAAATCACTTTCCGGGGTTATCAAGAAGTTTCCAGAAGTTCTTTATGTTGTCTTGGGCACAACCCACCCGGTGATAAAGAAACAATTCGGAGAAGAATATCGACTCTTCCTTCAAAAGATGGTGCACAATCTCGGACTTGAGAAAAATGTGGTTTTTCACAACTACTTTGTTACGGAAGAAGAACTGATTCAATTCATAGTGGCGGCGGATATTTATCTTACCCCCTATCTTTCCCAGGAACAAATAGTTTCCGGAACTTTGACCTATGCGATTGCTTGCGGAAAAGCCATTATCTCTACCCCTTACTATTATGCAAGTGAAATGTTAGGGGAAGAAAGAGGGTGCCTTTCGCCTTTTGGAGATTCAGAAACAATGTCTTCCCTACTGATTAGATTGTTAGACGATAGTGAGCAGCGCAACCGGTTTCGAACAGGGTGTTACCGCTTTGGCCGCCGTTTTGTCTGGCCGAAGATTGGTGCGGCCTATTATCAATTATTTAAAAAAGCGGTGGAAAAATACAAGTCCTTACCAGCTTTTTACTCGATACCGACACTTCAAAAAGAACAGGGCCTTCCAGAAGTGAAACTTGACTACCTTTTTAGTATCACCGATGATACCGGTCTTTTCCAGCACGCTTCCTATACCATTCCGGATAGAAGGCATGGTTACACTACAGATGACAATGCCCGAGGAATTGTCGTTTTGGAACGTAACTGGGCATTATTTAAAGACGAAAAGGTGATTCCGTTCCTCAATATCTATCTTTCCTTCCTCCGCTACGCTTTTAACGATAAGACTGGCTACTTCAGAAATTTTATGGCTTACGACCGCCATTTTCAAGAAGAGTCTGGTTCTGAAGATTCTCATAGTCGGGCACTCTGGGCCTTAGGGTGCTTAATTCGAAGGCCTCCCAATCAATCAGTACTAACTTTTGCTACCAACCTTTTTCAGTCCGCTTCTCTGGTGGTTGAGAAATTTACTTCTCCCCGCGCTTGGGCTTACATAATAATCGGTTTTAACCGATATCTGGAGCGGTTTGGCGGTGATGTAAGAATAAAAAACGCTACTAAGAATATAATGGAACTTCTTGTCACACACTATAAAAATAACGAAAGCCCTGATTGGCCTTGGCTCGAAAATGAGGTTACATACGACAACGCAAGAATTGCCCAGGCAGTTATTATGGCTGGGAGACGTTTCAATAAAACCGAAGTATTGGAAAAAGGGCTTCGTTCTCTGGAATGGTTATTCTCTATTCAGACCGATCCTTCTGGGCGACACCTGTCTCTAATTGGAAATAATGGATGGTTAAAACGTGGTGGGGAAAAAGCAAAATTTGACCAGCAGCCGATTGAGATTACAGCCCTGATAGATGCCTGTTATGAAGCCTATCTTGCTACCAAAGAGAAGCGGTGGTTTGAGAAGGCTCAATTAGCGTTTAAATGGTTTTTAGGAAGTAACGATTTAAACGTTGTTCTTTACGATTCTAAAACTGGTGGTTGTAAAGACGGATTGACGCCAACCGGTGTAAATGAGAATGAAGGAGCAGAATCAAGCCTTGCTTTCCTTCTCTCTTTGGAATGTCTTTATCAATTTAATAACCTGTTGGAGGCAGAAAAGACGATCTCGTCGAGAGCGCCTCAATAAAACTGTGGTTATCCTTATAAAATAAAGGATAATGGCCAACGACCCAGTCTGTGGAATGGAAGTAACCGCTGGAAAAATTTCTTTTTCCTATCACGGAGAAGTTTATTACTTCTGTTCCACTGCGTGTTTGGATAAATTCAAAAAGAATCCCACTGCTTTTAAATCTGACTGGCTCAGCCTTAACCACCTTGTCCATCACCAACATATGGCAGCAGAGTTCAAAAGAAGATTCTGGATCTCTTTAGTTCTCACCATGCCCATTTTCTTTTTCTCCCCTGCAGTCCAAAGGCTTATCGGTATTGAAAAAAAGAAGTTTAGTGGGCAGATTCCTTTATTGCTCCTCTTTTCCTCCGCAGTCTTTATCTATGGAGGATATCCATTTCTGAAAGGAATGTTTGAGGAAATTAAGGTCCGTAATCCGGGTATGATGACCCTCGTTGCCGTGGCAATTATCGTGGCTTATCTTTACAGTAGCATGGTGGCTTTTGGTTTAAAAGGAGAGGTTTTTTTCTGGGAACTTGCTACGTTGATTGATGTGATGCTTCTGGGTCATTGGGTGGAAATGAAATCAGTGATGAGTGCCTCGAAATCATTGCAAAATCTTGCAGAACTTCTACCTCCTATCGTTCACAAAATCTTACCCAACGGCATGATAGTGGAAACCCCTCTCAGAGAAATTTCAGCAGGAGATAGACTCCTGATCAAACCCGGCGAGAAGATCCCGGCTGATGGAGAAGTGGTTGAGGGGGAGACGTTCGTAGATGAAGCACTACTTACCGGAGAGTCAAAGCCGGTCCATAAAAAACAAGGGGCAAAGGTTGTGGCTGGTTCCATAAATAGCGAATGTTCTATCACAATGGAAGTAAAACAGACCGGGAAAGAGTCGTTTCTTTTCCGGATAATTGAACTGGTAAAAACCGCCCAGCAAAGTAAGTCAAGAACACAGAATCTGGCAGATCGCGCTGGATTCTGGCTTACGATTATTTCGCTTTCGGTAGGGATTATTACTCTAATCGCCTGGCTGGTACTGCTCAAAAAAGACTTTGCCTTTGCAATTGGCAGGGCGGTAACCGTTATGGTAATTACCTGTCCTCATGCTCTCGGGCTTGCTGTTCCTTTAGTAGTATCGGTCTCCACCACCCTTGCCGCTCGCAATGGTTTATTGATCAGGAACCGTACCTCTTTTGAAAAAGCCCGGAATATAAACGCAGTGGTATTTGATAAAACAGGAACTCTAACTGAGGGAAGATTTGGTATAACCAATACCCTGCTCTTTTCAGAAGAGATTGACATCCAAACACTCACTAGATATGCCGCTTCCATAGAAAGGCATTCGGAACATCCCATTGCCCAAGGGATCACTGCTTCGGTAAAGGAATTCCTACCTGTAGAAAGTTTTAAAGCCATACCAGGTAAAGGCGTAGAAGGCAAAATAGATGGCAAAACGGTAAGGGTTGTCGGACAATCTTACCTGGAGGAAAAGAGCATAAAGGTAGAAAGTTTTAAACTCGCTTCTTTATAGGGTATAAAACGGTCGTTTTTGTCCTTATTGACGGTCAGCTGATGGGAGCAATTGCCCTTGCGGATATCGTCAGACCAGAATCAAAAAAGACCATCTCTCTGCTTCGAAAAATGGGAATTAAGTGTATGATGGTAACTGGAGATAATAAAGAAGCAGCCAGTTGGGTTGCTGATGAAATTGGACTTGATGAATATTTTGCAGGCATCTTGCCCCAGGAAAAGATTGAGATAATAAGGAAGCTTCAGTCTAAGGGGCTGGTGGTTGCCATGGTTGGCGACGGAGTAAATGATGCCCCTGCCCTTGCTCAGGCAAACGTAGGTATTGCTATTGGAGCAGGAGCCGACGTGGCTGCCGAGACCGCAGATATTATCCTGGTAAAGAACAATCCTTTTGATGTTGTTAAGATAATTAGCCTTGCTAAAGTTACCTATAACAAAATGGTGCAAAATCTCATCTGGGCAACTGGTTATAACCTATTTGCTCTTCCAGTAGCAGCCGGTGTATTTTATAAATTTGGACTCCTTTTGAATCCAGCCATAGGGGCAGTTCTTATGTCTTTAAGCACGGTTATTGTCTCGGTGAACGCCCGTTTCATTCAACTTCGCTAACATTGTTTTGCCTAATAACCCTGTGGCTTTAAAATAAAGAAAAGAGTTAGAGATTAAAGAACTTAGTCAAAAAAATAAAGGAAAATGGAAAAAAAGATATTTAGTTTGGCTTTAGAATATCTCCCAAAGATAATGGGCGGGGTCATAATTGTCATCGTTGGCTGGGTGCTTTCTTTAGTTCTCTCAAAGGTCGCCAAACGGATTCTCCATCGGGCGAATATTGACCCACTGGTCTCCCGATATTCCATTCAAACCGTTCGGGCTGGAATAATGGCCATCGGAATTATTATCGCTTTGAGTAAAATCGGTATCAATATCGGACCATTTCTGGTGGGATTGGGTGCGGGAGGGCTGGTGGTTGGATTTGCGGTCAGGGATATTCTTTCCGATTTTGCCAACGGAGTTATGATCCTTCTTTACCGGCCGTTTCGTAAAGATGATTATGTGAAGATTGGCGGCGTGGAAGGTTTTGTTAGCGAAATAACGATAGTCAACACCAGACTGAAAACTATTGATAAAAACGAGATACTGGTACCCAATAAAAATGTCTGGGGTCAGGTGATAATCAAATATCTGAATCCGCCGTCAAAAGAAGGATAGATTAGAACAGGGGGTGTTTATGTTAAAAGCCAAGGATATAATGACTAAGGCGGTGATCACCATCACTCCGGAAGCAACATTAGCGGAAGCCATCAAAAGACTGATTGATAATAAAATAAGCGGCATGCCAGTGGAAGATGCGGAAGGAAAGATGGTAGGAATTATTTCGGAAAAAGATATCCTCAACTACGCCTTTAGCGGAAATCTGGAAAACACCCGGGTGAAAGAAGCGATGAGCAAAG
>CAZPLE010000104.1:0-8255 GCA_964587375.1 uncultured bacterium | reverse complement strand
CTACTATATCGGACTGATGGACCGCAAAGCCTGGTCACAGGGTCAGCCGGGTAACGGTTTTGTGGCTCTTAACGTATTCGGTAATACTCTGGTCTTTCAGGCAGGCAGGGGCAAAGAATTTCCTGGAAAAATCCTTCAGTTGCCGTTGATAAAGCCAGTCGTTAACCAGTGGTATGTATATAAAATACGCTGGCAACCCAACAGGTTAGAGGTTTTTATAGACGAGGAGTCTCTGGGTTATACGGATGACCCAACCTATATTCCCCAGGCTTACCTTCTACCTTTCATTGATGCGGTCTCTGAGGGAGATGCCGGTCCGGTTGGGTTTGAGATTGATTATATCAAAATAACCTCGCCGTGAATAAAGAAAAGAAGAATTTCTTCGTAAGTTTCCTTTTTCATCTATTCCTATTAACACCTGCCATTCTTCTCCCTGGTTGTTCTTCCAAGGCACCAAATTCCGGTAAGATTCTGCTCCGTTGGTCCGGATACGGAGCTGCTGGTTATGACCAATGGCGGGCAGAGGATTCAAAAAGGTTTGAGCAACTACACCCGGGGATAAAGGTTAAGTATGAACCGGTGCATCAGCAGTATCAACCCAAAATTCTCACGCAATTGGCCAGCGGGACTGCGCCGGACGTCTTCTTCTGTGCGGAACTTCAAACTTACATTGAAAAAGGAGCCCTGGTAGATATCTCGGAGTGGGTGAAAGGAGATAAAGATTATTTTGATACCTTCTTTCCTGGCCTTCTGGAAGACCACACCTTTAATGGCCGGGTATATGCTCTCCACCAGAACGTGGCTGTTGGGGTTCTTTATTACAACAAAGACCTATTTGACAAGGAGAGGCTTGCCTATCCAGACGAGACCTGGACCTGGTCAGACTTACTCCGGACTGCCCAAAGACTGACCAAGCGAGACCAGAAAGGTAAGGTAATTCAGTACGGTATCGTCACACCCTTAGAATATCAGCAGATGATGCTCTATATCTTCCAGAACGGCGGGAGGTTGTGGAGTGAAGACGGTAACCGTTGCGTGGTCAATAGTCCCCAGGCAAAGGAGGCTTTGACCTTCTGGTCTGACCTGATATTCAAATATCAGGTTGCTCCCAGCAAATATGCGATGACCACCGCAGCCGGTGCTGAATACTCTGGCTACTCCGAAATCTTCTTTATGGGTAAGGCAGCAATGTATCTTGGCGGAAGTTATGAAGTGGTAAGTTTGCATAAGCATAGGATGAACTGGGGCGTTACTCTGATGCCGGTCTCCAAAAAAGGGGTAAAGCGGCTTTCTCCCAGAATCTACAACTCCTTTGGCGTCTGGACAGGAAGCAAGCATCCAAAGGAAGCCTATGAACTGATGAAATTCATGACCACCCCAGAGGTAGTCAAGCGGTTGGTGGCCACCGGTGATTCTCTTCCCCTCCACACCAAGGGCGCAGACATGGACCTCTTCCTTTCTGACCCCATACGGCCAGAACCAGCCCGGAAGGTCATGCTGACAGCGCTCAAATCGTCAAAGAGCCTCTACCGACTACTCGTTAATCTAAAAGTTTCTTATATTACCCAGGAAAAGGTTCTGAAAGAAGAGTTTGAAAACCTCGTCTTCGGCAAGAGTTCCGTCCCGGATGTTTTGAGAAAGATAGAAGCTCGTTTGAATGAACTTTTGAAGAAAAAGGAGAGAGAGGCATGAAAAACTTATCTTTACCTGTTAAGGGATATCGCCTTTTTGCCGCTACTTTGGCGATGAGTGTCATTACTATCGGGTTGCTCACCCCTTTTTTATTTGGAAGCATTTTGGAACTCTTTGAAGATAATGAGCGTTTTGTAGTTCTACACCGGGTCGGCAAAGAATGGGCTGATTTTTCTGGTGGACTTGCCCGCGATGACAAGGATTTTTACACAGGTAACGCCTCTCTTCGCATCACCCCTAACCAAGTCTTAATCTCCGGTTTTACCATTCCAATCCGCGAAAAACCGGCTGAGGGCCAGTATCGCTACTTAACCATGGCGTGGAAGAAAAAAGGTGGTCAATATCTCATTCTTCAACTTCACTGGAAGGTTGAAGGTAAAGACACCTTCTTCTGTTATTATGCCGGAAAACCCAACTGGACACCAAACAGAGAGCTGTCAAAGGACCTTCCTTCCGATTGGGTCACCTATGAAGGGGGTGCCGCCATTGACCTATACAAAGACCTTGGTGAAGTTGACATTTGGGACATAGTATTCAGTCCTCTGGACGGCGAGTATGCCCTCTTTGACCACATCTACTTCACCAGCACCATAGAAGAAGCCAAGAACCTGATTCAACCCCAAGCCTATTTTGGTAGAAGAATTTCCGAGGTCGCAAAAAAGGTTCAAGAGGTCAAACAAGAGGTCAGTTCTGCTGGGAGCAAGTCAAAGTTTGTAGCCAAGGTCAGAGAAAGAGTGGCCAGAATTGAAAGAGACATTTCCTCACTTCGCCAGCGCTCTTCCAGAGAGGGTTTTGTAGTTTCCGACAAGGAGTTTGACCAAATGGCTGCTCAACTGGCTGGTTACGAAAGGGAACTTTCGGAAGAACTGATTCCGCTTGCCAAAAAAACGAAATTTGCCGCACTGATGGAGCGTTATTACCGCATCTCCAATCCGGAATATGGAATCGGTTTTGCGACCACTATGGAAAAGATATTTAGAGATGAGCCTTATGAAGGAAAGGTGGTCAAAGAAGTTGTTATTTCTGCTGCCAGAAATGAGACCGAAGGGTTCCAAATGGTAATAATCCCCTTTGAGAAGACCCTGAAAGATATTCAGATTTCCATTTCGGACCTGTGTCAACCAGATAAAACCTATTCTATTAGCAGTGATAAGGTTGAGGTTTCGGTTGTGGGTTATGTCAAAACAGACACACCCATTTATGGAATCAAACCCAACCGCATTGGCTGGTGGCCTGACCCGCTCTTTCCTACCAGAAGGCTCTCAGAAGTAAAGAGGAACGAAGGTCAGCCGATATGGATAAATATCTCTGTACCAAAAGACGCTTTCCCGGGAGAATATCAAGGAGAGATTACTATTGCTCCGGTAAATTCAGCCAGGGTTAAAGTGCCTTTGAAATTAATAGTGTATGACTTTACACTCCCGGTAACTCCCCATCTTAAAACCGCCTTTACCTTTTCGGAATGTATGGTTGAACAGTGGTATATGACCCAACTTCCGGAGGAGATACGAAAGAAGTGGTATCTCTTCATCCTAAGACACAAATTAAATGTGCAGACTCTTTATCCCAGCAATGAAGCCTACTATTCCTACCGGAACCTTTTTGTACCAGTTACCGTCGTTCCTTTTGAAGACGGCATCATTCCACGGAAGCAAGATATGGACTTCTGCGTAGAAAATGGTTTGAACCTTTTCAATGTTGGCGTCGGATACCCTGAGTTAGCCCGGCAGGAAAAATTGTCTGACTTTAATAAGAAACTGGAAGCACATCTGAAGGACTACTCAAAGTACCTTGCGGAGAGGAACTGGTCAGAGAAGGGTTTTTTATACGCATTCGACGAAATCTTCACCCAGAACGAAGAAGACCTACGCCGTGCAAGGGATTTTCTTGTTCAACTAAAAACCTGGGCTCCCAGCCTTAAACGCGCTGCTACTTTGCGCATAGACAAGCAGACCATTGAGAAGATGTCTGGCTACCTTGATATCTATATTCCCCTTTCCAGCCATTACGACCCAGAACTTTTTAGAGAGATAAGGGCCCAGGGTGCAGAGGCTTGGTGGTATGTTTGCTGCGTGCCAACCGACCCCTGGCCCACCTTTGCGATCATTGAAAGTCCAGCCTTGGACGCGCGCATCTTCTTCTGGATGAATTGGAAGTATCAGGTTCCAGGGGTTCTCTACCACAACCTCAACTGGTATGGAAAAAACATCCGCCAAAATGGAAAGAGACGCTGGCCAGATGTTCCCTGGATAACCCAAGAAGTAGACGGCTATAATGGAGATGGTTATTTAATCTACCCGGGTCCAGATATGACCCCACTCAGTTCTATTCGGTTGGAGAATGTCCGCGACGGAATAGAAGATTATGAGTATTTCTGCATTTTGCGCGAATTGCTTGACTCGTTTCGCAAGAAGAATCCAGCAGATAAAGAGACTGTAGCTTCGCTTGAGAAACTTCTGATAATAGAAGATGAGATTGCCTCCAGCCAAACTGAACACACCCGTGATCCCGAAAGACTTCTTAGAAAAAGGGCAGAGTTAGCAGCGGCAATAGAAAGACTGCAAAGGTTGATTACTTTGAGAAAATAAGCGGATAAAAGAAGAATGAGAATAAAAGGTAATGAGGAGAGACTTTCAGCCTGGCTGCGGCCGGCACCATTTTGGGCATGGAATGACCGACTGAGTGAAGAGGAGTTGCGGCGGCAGATCAGAGAGATGGCAAAGAAAGGCTGGGGTGGGTATTTTATGCACTCCAGGGTTGGTCTTGTTACCGGCTATCTTTCCGAGGAATGGATGTCCCTTGTTTCCGCTTGTGCCGAGGAAGCCAAGAAGACCGATACCTTTGCCTGGCTATATGATGAAGACAAATGGCCTTCAGGCTTTGCTGGTGGCGAAGTGCCGAAGAAAGGCGAAACATTCCGGGCAAGGGCACTGGTGTTGGTAAAGAAAGGTTTCCGAAAAGAAAAAGATACCGTTTTGTCTACGATAACCCACAGCGGGGTTGATTATGAAATCTGTAAAAGAGTCTCTTCTCTTGGTGATCCCTGGTTTAACGGTACCTGTTACGTGGACCTGATGAACCCTGGGGCAGTGGCTGAGTTTCTCCGGTGTACCCACGAGAGATATAAAGAGCACTGCGGAAAATACTTTGGAAAAGAGATTCCGGGTATCTTTACTGACGAACCATGTTACTGTTGTTATTCCACTTATCAGGAACCAGTAGTTCCCTGGTCTGATTACTTGCCTGACTTTTTCCGAGAAGAAAAAGGTTATGAGATCCTTGAGAAATTGCCACTTCTTTTCTTTGATCTTGAGGGCTATCGGAAGGTGCGGTTTGACTTTTATGATGCCGCTACCGAACTTTTCAAAAGGAGTTTTACCAAACAGTATTACGACTGGTGTACAGCCAACAATCTGATCATGACCGGGCACTTTATGGCTGAGGATAGTTTGCGCTTTCAGACCCAGTGGAGCGGGGACGTAATGTCTCATTATGAGTATATGCACTGGCCTGGGATAGACAAACTTTCTCGCACGATTTCTGAGATCGTTACCGTCAAACAGGTCTCTTCAGCCGTTGACCAACTGGGCAAGGAACGAGCTTTCTGTGAAGCCTTCGGGGCTACCGGTCAGCAGGTCAGTTTCTTTCACCGGAAGTGGATTGGTGACTGGTTGGCAGTCTTAGGCATCAATTTTATCAATCACCACCTTTCACTCTATTCCATGCGTGGGGAAAGAAAGAGGGACTTTCCACCCAACTTCTTCTACCAACAGCCCTGGTGGGAGGACGAACGAGGTTTTGCTGACTATCAGGCAAGAGTCTGTCTTACGATTAACGAAGGAAGGCGGTTGGTCAATATCCTCCTTCTTCAGCCTCTTTCCAGCGTCTGGTGTGAATATTCTCCTCTTCATGCTGAACAAGACTATGTTCCGGAAAACTTATATGACCAGCCATTTGCCAGAATCTCTAAAATGTTAATGGAGGAGAAATTAGATTTTCATTATGGTAATGAAAAGATAATGGCAAAGTATGGTTCAGTAGAAGGTAGGGCACTCAAAGTCGGTAGATTCTCTTATACCTGCGTCATTGTCCCTCCTTCTCTCAATTTGAGGTCCACTACCTTGGCACTCCTTGAGGATTTTGTAAGAAACGGCGGCCATCTGATATTTGCCGTAAAAAAACCTTCATTGGTAGATGGTGAAGAAAAGAGGATAGAACTTAGTGGTTCCATCCTTTCTGGTACTCTCCAGGAGGCAGTGGAGATCGCCTCCAGATCTTTTCCGCAGCGCATCAGGGTTCTGGATGGGTTAACTGGGAGCAATGCGCCCAATGTCTATGTGCATAGCCGCCAAACTGGCGACACAACCCACTACTTCATCGTCAATACCGATGAAAAGCGAGCAGTGAAGGCTAAAGTTGTGTTGCCGGAATGGCAAAAAGATAAAACAGCGCTGCTGGATTTAAGCAACGGGAAGGCATATCGGTTGGAAAGAGAAGGCAGCTCTTTTGAGGTAACGCTTGCTCCCGCCGGAAGCCTCCTTCTCCTCTCTGGAGACCAAGCAAGACAGGTAAGGGCAAAAACACCTCTATTTTTGGGAAGCGGCGCTTATTTCTATGACCTTTCAAAGGAAGCTCCAGAAATTCTGATTGAGAAGTTTGACTGTCAAGTTCTGGAGGAGAATATTCTTCTCTTAAATAATTTTCTTCTAGAGATGGCTGGCGAAAAAGTTTATGAGGGTCCGGTCTGTGGTGCCTGGCATTCTTATTTTTATCCGGCGACTGAAGGCACACCTTTTAAGGCAACTTATAGTTTTTACTCCCAGGTGCGGGTGAGGAACTGTTTTGCTGCAATTGAAGTGGCGCAGAACCTTGATTCCATAATGTTCAACGGCAAACCGGTTACACCTTCTTTTAAGCAACGGGGTCAATTCAGTAGGTTCAGTCCAAAAAGAAACTGGAAGGATATAAATTTCACTAAGGTCTGGCTTCCAGAGATTAAAGAAGGCGTTAATACCTTGGTTATTTTTGGCAAGAAGGTAAACAACATTACCGGACCAGGGTTGCATCTTAGGCTAAAAGACTGGCAAAACCACTATCCCACCGAGGCAGAAGAGGTTTACATTGGAGGCCATTTTTCCCTGAAGAGGTATTCAGACGCGGGTTATATGATCACCGCCTTTCAAAAACCATCCGGCAAGAACCTGACTGAAGAGGGTTTTCCCTTTTACTGCGGAAGGGTAATTTTGAGAGCGAACTTCAGGTTAAATTTAAGACCCTCTTTTCCCACTATTCTTTTGCGGCTGAATGGAGCATCTTTTGCCTCTGCAGTAATAAGGGTGAACAGAAAGTACTGTGGCACCCTTCGCTGGGAGCCTTTGGTGCTGGATATCTCCAGAGCGGTTGTTTCCGGGCAAAATTTGCTGGAAATAGAGATGGCACCAACCCTGGTTAATGCCTTTGGTCCCAACCGTCGCGCCGGCGTGAAAGAAGAGACCGGAATAGGCCCCCATTCCTTTATTGAAATGGCACGGTTTAAGGAGGGGTATGAATTATTCGATTTCGGGATAGCCAGCGTTAGCATCTATCAGATTTATCAAAAGCCTTCTGAACGCAAAACCTCCTTCCCACAATAGGCGCTCTTTTTCCAATCCTTTGTTTCCACTAATAAAGTCATGTTGTACTTCTACAGCCTTTCTTTTTGCAATTTTATTGACAAATTGTCAAACAAAATGTAAAATATTTAGCAATGAGCGTGAAGGATCTATTTCTTTCTTTTGAGAAGAGGAAGACTCTTCATCACGAAAAAAAGAAGAGAATCGCTAAAAAGGCTTTAGAACTGATCTTTCCAGGTGATGAGTTGTTCCTTGGTGCCGGGACTTCGGTTGCCTGTTTGGGAGAGGAACTTGGAAAATCGAGCAAGCATTTTATGCTTAAAATCTGGACCAACAACCTTTTTATCGTAAGCCTTTGGTTAAAGGAATATCACCAGATGTTTTTTGAAAATTTTGTAGGGATAACTGGAGGTGAAGTTTCTCGCAAGAACCTATCGGTGGTTAATGTAGTGGCCTCCTTTTCTCGGGTGGAAAAGGCAATCGTTGGAACTCCAGGTATTTCTACCAGAGGACTGAGTGCGGATGATATGGATACCGTTCAGCAGATGGACTTTTTAATCAAGCGGGTCAGTCAGGTGATAGTTTTGGCTGACAGTTCCAAAGTCGGCAGGGACTGCACTTATATAACCAGAAGTATGCGGATGGTCAAATTGGATATCAACAAAGGCAAGAAATACGTTCTGGTTACCAATAGTGAAGAGGTTCCCAATGAGGAATTTCTTCAGACCATTTCCCGGCTAAAAGATGTCGGGTTCCAGGTACTTCAAGAGAAGGGCTATTAGGGTTTATCAAGATGTGTGGAATCTTTGGGTATACGGGTAAGAGAAAAGCTTTGCCTTTAATTTTAAAAGGGCTTGCCGACTTGGAGTATCGTGGATATGATTCGGCTGGGATCGCCCTTGTTACCAAGGGGGGTCTTTTTATAGAAAAAGGAGTAGGTCGGATAGGAGA
>CAZPLE010000103.1:0-3445 GCA_964587375.1 uncultured bacterium | reverse complement strand
TTCTTCTGCTCCCCATAAGCCATGTGTTGCTCTTCCGACAGAAACGGCACCAGCCTCTTGCCGCAGGGTAGTTTAAGGATTTCCCAGATCTTTTTCAAGACGGAGATGACCCTTTCCTCATAAATCTTCTATTTCTTTCGTCTCATCTTCAGGTGCCTTACCATCTCTCTGGCCCAGTTGCGCAATGTGGGAGGCAGCATAGTTATTGCAAGCTCCATCTGCCACCTCCTTTGTCTTGCTTATCTTACCAGAGGTGGTATGTTTTGGTGTAGATTTCTTACGTGAGGCATCGTATCTATTTGGAGTAGATTTTTGATGAGATACTTCGTAAGATTGACACCTTAAAAAATTTTATGTTAGGATAAGACGGAGGTTTTATGGGATTATTCAAAAAGAGCACGAATACTGGGGGTCCAAAGGGCTTGAAAATACTGGTAGCCGATGATGAGGTTGATATCCAAACCATTCTTCAGCGGGGTCTGGAGGCAGCAGGACACACCGTAGTGGTAGCTTCCGATGGAGAAGAAGCGCTGGAGAAACTAAAAAAGGAAAAGATTGACCTGGTAATCTTGGATATAATAATGCCCAAGCTTGACGGCATTCAGGTTCTCCAGATGATAAAAAAGAGTCCGGCAACCAGAGATATTCCGGTGATTATGCTTACCGGCCAGTCATCCGATGAGGACCTTTTGAAGGGCTATATGTATGGCGCCGACTATTACATTCCCAAACCTTTTAAAATCCAGACGGTGATCAACGGTATCGCTCTCATTTTAAAACCAGATCCAAACCGGCCACCTCGTTATACCATTTAGATGGACTTCAAACCTTGCACCTGGTAAGAAACGACCGGCTCTCTTTTTCCTTTGAGCACGATTGGGGGTTGCCTGGTGACTATCAACTTTTCCTTAATGGGTGCAAAGGTCGTTTCGCTGATAAGAATCTGTCCCGGTTCCGCAACCGCCTCCAGACGCTGGGCAAGATTTACCGTATCACCAATGGCAGTATAGTCCATTCTTTTAGTGCTCCCAATATTTCCAATCACAGCCTGACCAGTATTAATTCCGATGCCGATGCCAATTCTGGTGCCCAATTTGGGGAGCCAGCCTTGGGCTATCTCTTCTACGCCGTCCTTTATCTCCATTCCTGCTCTGACCGCCATCAATTCCTGTTCGGGCAACGGGAGCGGCGCTCCAAAGAGAGCCATGGCGCAGTCGCCGATGAATTTGTCAAGGGTGCCATGATATCTAAAGACAGCCTCGGTTATCACCTCAAAGGTCTCATTGAGGAGTTTTACCACTTCTTCCGGCGGCAGAACCTCACTGAGTCTGGTAAACCCCCGCAAGTCCGCAAAGAGTACCGTTACCTTTTTCCGGACCCCTCCCAAAGGAAATGTTTCGGAATGGGAAAGGATTTCAGCCACAATCTCCGGGGCAAGGTATCGTTGAAAAGTGGAACGGATAAAGTTTTTTTCTCTCCTTTCCGCAAAGAAATTCTGCAGGGCTTCCGTAAGACTGGCGAGAAAGATGGTAAGTGTGGGTGAGGCGACGTCCAACCATAAATTGTAATGGAAAAGCAGGAAAGCGACAGCAATGTATATTACCAGGAGTAAAAAGCCAAAGGATATTCCACGTAGTAAACGTTCCTTCTTTACCGTTGTAGCCACCACCAAGCCAAGGAAGACTAGGATCAAAACTCTAATAGGTCGGTTGGGTCTGACTAGAAAGTCTCCGTTCAGGATATTACTGATGACGGTAGTGTGGAGCGCCAATCCGGGAAAATAAGGGTTTACCGGAGAAGGTTGGTTGTCGCCCAGGGCAGTGGCGGTTGTGCCGACGATTACTATTTTGTCTTTAAACTTTTTAAGGTCAATATCTGGTTTTTCTCCAGACCTGGTCTGGAAATAGGAAAGAAAGACTGTTTCCCAGGGATAGGCGTTTAACCGGTCAAAATCTCCAGCAAAATTGATCACCATTCTTTTTTGCCCATCCACCGGAATCGCTATCTTTTTACCATTGCCTGTACTTACTTCCAGACGGTTGCCAACCAGTCTCCAGTCCTTGGGAGTTAACCCCAGATAAGTGAGTGCCAGGCCAAAGCCTAAGGCAGGGTAAAGATTACCTTCTGAGGCAATCAAAAGCGGCATCCTTCTGATAATTCCATCCCGGTCAGGAGTAACGTTGATTGGCCAGATACCCGCAGCCGCGGGAATAAATTCCAGGAGAGGCAAAACCTTATCTGTTTCTAAAAAGAGGCCGGGTCTGGTTGAGTCTTCTTTAAAGAAAAAGGGGAGATGAACATTGCCGCTTTTCCGTAATGCAGAAAGAAATGCCAGGTCCTCTTCTGGGTCGCGAGAAGGCTCGGTAAAAAGGGTATCATAGACAATTATTCGGGCTCCAGCCTGATGAAGAATTTCCACCATCTGAGCATGGTAACTCCTTGGCCAGGGCCAGTGGCCAATCTTTTGGAGAGAGGTATCATCAATGCAGACTAAAATTAGATTTGGATTTGTCTCCCCAGGGGCCAGTTTCGCTTTTACCCGAAAGCGGTAATCAAGGAGTGTGTTTTCAAAAACCTCTAAGTCAGGAATGGAAAAGAGAAGAAAAGAAGTCAGCGCAATCGCTATTCCAAGCCCTGCACCGGTGAGACGAAATGGAAAAATTTTAACCTTTTTTCCTTGTTTCATCAGGGGGTGCGGTAGGGAAGGTTGATAGAGAATATTGTACCTTCTCCCACCACCGATTTAACCCCAATCTTACCTTTGTGTTCTTTGATAATCTTCTGGACCACAGCCAGGCCCAGACCTGTGCCCTTGCTGCCTTTGGTAGTAAAAAAGAGGTGGAATATATTATCCAAGTCTCTTTTTGGGATTCCACAGCCGTTATCACCAATTTCCAGTAAAACCTTCTTAGGGGAAAGGGAGGTCTTAATGGTTATACAGCCGTTCTGGGCCGGAAGGGCATCAAGTGAGTTATTGACCAAATTTCGGATGACCCTTTCCATCCCAGCTGGATCAAGGAGGCAATTTTCCAGCCGGGGGTCAAGGTCCAATTTAAAAGAGGCCCCCCTTTCCCTTAACCTTTCAGAGTATAACCGCACAATATCCATAATGAGGTTATTAAGGTTGGTAGGGAGGAGGTTAGGCCCTTTTTCCCGCGAATAGTTGAGCATATTAAGCACCAGTTCCGAAACTTTACTCACATTACTTTTAACTATTGCCCAGCCATTACTGGTCGTCCTTTCATTCTCTTTTTGCAACCCAATATCAACCAAGTCTGCGCCACCCTGAAGTCCAGTCAGAATATTTTTGACCTCATGGCTGAGGCTGGCAATGGTCTGACCTATAGCAGCCATTCTTTCTGCTCTCAAGTTTTCCGCGTAGAGTTGAGCATTCTCTATCACCATCCCTGCTTGAGTGGCAATGATTTCTGCTAAGATAACATCC
>CAZPLE010000102.1:0-31826 GCA_964587375.1 uncultured bacterium | reverse complement strand
ATCTACCTCTCTTTCTCTTATACTTAAAGAAGCAATTGCTTTAGGTTTTTCAAAAATTGGTAAATACTCATAACTAAAAAGAAGAAAATTAAACTTTATGCTATTGGCATACCAAAATCCCGTGGTCTTGCAATTATGTTGTCGTTTAATAACAATCTCTCTCAATTTGAAACCCGCGTTTAGATAAACATTTATGAGTTTGAATCCTAAAGGAATTACATGTTTTTTCCTGCGTGCATCTCCTATCAAAATAGCACATTGCCTACCTGGTTTCAGTACTCTAAAACTTTCTCTGGCGACTTTCCCCATTTCTTTTAAGAAATCATCTACATCGAAAAATGACAAATCACCATCCTTTGAATTAGTGTAATGGATTATGTTTGCATAAGGAGGATGAGCACAGATTAAATCTATTGAGTTATCTTGCAGGAAAGTTAAATCTCTGGCATCGCCAACTTTAAGTTCCGGTTCATAAACCTCTAAACAACTTTCTTCATTAACAAAAGTTAGCTGTGGCGATTCTATGTTAAAATCTACATTTTTTTTCGCCAGTTTAATGGCTTTATCGTTAATATCAATGGCCATACATCTTCTTCCCAAAAGCTTGCACTCTACCGCAGTCGTTCCTGCACCACAGAAATAATCTAAAACCAATTCACCAGGTTTTGAATACTTGAGTATTACATTTCTTGGAATATAAGGGGACCAATTACCTCTGTATTCTCCACTATGAGTAGCCCAATCACCTCTCTGTTTAAAACTCCAGACCGTAGTTTTTTCTTCCTTAAAATCTTTTGGATGAAGTTTTTTTATTTTTTTAGAAACTTTTAAGGTACTAATATTAAGCCCGTGGGTTTGAGTAATTAGCCGTTCAATATATCTAAAAGTAACTCCATACTTTTGCCCGATCTCTAAATCAGAAGTCCCTTTTATTTTTTCCTGTAAGATTGCTTCTTGGAGTTCTCTTTCAGTTTTGAAATTTATCCTTTGATTAGCCATCGTATTCCCTTTTTATTATTAAGCCTGCCATTCAGCTAGCTCTTTTTTATACGAATTGACTGTACAATATCGACCTTTTGCTGTATATTATACGCTACCTAAACTTCATTTCTTTTTTACCGGTTATTCTTTTCAATATTCTTTTCTTTTGCTGTGATCAGAGGCGTGGGGCATAAGGGATTACTTCTTTTTCGCCGAAGGTGAGGGGAGCGACTAATCTAATCTGGTGGAGGATAAGGGAGTCGAACCCTTGACCTCTTGCATGCCATGCAAGCGCTCTCCCAACTGAGCTAATCCCCCAATCTCAACTCTTCAAAGAATAATTATATCGTTTTTCAAAGGGCCAGTCAATTAAAATGTAATCTTTTCTGACCCTCAATCAGGCGTTTGCTTTCATCAGAAAACCTGGTTATAATAAACTACCCCGGCAACCCAAGATTGGGAAGAAAATGGCAAAATTAGGCAAGAAACTTAACCTTTTAGATATCTTCTGTCTGGCAACTGGAGCGATGGTCAGTTCCGGTATTTTTATTCTACCCGGACAGGCTCACGCTAAGGCTGGACCGGCGGTTATCTTCTCCTATTTTTTAGCAGGGTTGTTGGCTACCACTGGAATGTTGAGCATTGGTGAGATGGTCACCGCTATGCCCAAAGCTGGTGGAGATTACTACTTTATTTCCCGCAGTTTGGGTTCTTCAATGGGCACGGTTGCCGGCCTGCTCAGCTGGTTTTCGTTGTCCTTAAAGAGTGCCTTTGCTTTAGTTGGAATGTCCATCTTTACCACCACAGTAGCCAATGTCAATATCCATCTGGTTGCCGTCCTCCTTTGCCTCTTGTTTCTGGTCATTAACCTTCTGGGTGTCAAAGAAGCCAGCCGTTTTCAGATATTTCTGGTGGGGTTTCTCCTGGCGCTGATGGGCTTTTATATCTTTCGCGGAGTGCCGGAGGTGAAGCCGTTTCGTCTTATACCCTTTGCTCCTCGGGGAATCTCCGGGGTCTTTGCGACCGCCGGCTTTGTCTTTGTGGCCTACGGTGGTTTGCTTAAAATCTCCAGCGTGGCGGAAGAGGTGAGAGACTACCGGATTATTCCGGCCGGGCTCTTCCTTGCTCTGGTGGTGGTCATCATTCTTTATACCCTGATGGTCTTTGTGACCACCGGCGTTCTGGAAAATTCTATCCTGGATAACTCCTTAACCCCCATTTCTGATGGCGCCGCTGTTTTTCTGGGGTTTCCGGGCAGAATAGCCCTTGGCACCGCTGCTATCCTGGCATTTGTTTCTACCGCCAATGCCGGAATAATGGCTGCTTCCCGTTACCTTCTGGCTTTAAGCCGCGATGGTCTTTTACCAGGGTTTTTAAGCCAGGTAAACAGCCGGTTTCAGACTCCTCACAACGCCATATTAGTCACCGGCTTATTTATGATTGCGGTTCTCTTTTTAAATTTAGAGACCCTGGTCAAAGCAGCCTCAGTCGTTCTCTTACTTACCTTTTTTCTGGCCAATCTTTCCGTTATTATCTTAAGGGAAAGCAAGATTCAAGGTTATCGGCCGACTTTCCAGTGCCCCTTCTATCCGGTGGTTCAGATTATCGGGATGACCGGGTGCGCTCTTTTAATTTTTGAAAATGGTTGGGAAGCAATCTTAATGAGCCTCTTGCTCATCGTTTCCGGATTTTTAATCTACTTCTTTTACGGAAAGATAAAGGCCAGCCGGGAACATGCCCTGCTCCATTTGATTGAAAGGTTAACCGCCAAGGACCTTTCCCGGGGCATTCTGGAATCGGAATTGAGAGAGGTTATTCGGGAAAAAGATAGCCTCCGCAGTGACCGCTTTGACCGGCTGATTGAGCAGTGCCCTATTGTTGATATTGAAAAGCCTCTTACCTTAGAGGAACTTTTTCATCTGGCAGCAGAGAAAATTTCCCGCCGGATAAAGGTGGCACCGGCAAAACTTGCCCAAATGTTTCTGGAGAGAGAGCGGGAGACTACCACCGTCATCAGCACCGGTGTGGCTATCCCGCATATCGTAGTAGAAGGCAAAGGAATCTTTGAGATAGTGCCGATTCGCTGCCGGCCCGGAGTGGTCTTTAATGAGAAAGAGCCACCGGTGCAGGCAATCTTTTTAATGGTGGGAAGCATTGATGAGCGAAACTTTCACCTACGGGCGCTTTCGGCTATTGCCCAGATAATCCAGAACAAGAATTTTTACGCCAATTGGCTTTCTGCCAGAAATAAAGAGTCACTGCGCAACCTACTTCTTCTGGGCGAAAGGATAAGGCACCAGTGCCCTTAATAATTACCCGGATTATTCCTCACCAGAAATCGGCAAAGAAGAAATCAGCAAGGGTTTTTACCTTCCAATCCCCCTTTTTAATAACTACCTTAACCCCTTCTGACCGCAATAACAGAACCTTCCTTCTGATCTTATCTGGCCTGTTTCCCTGGTAACCACCCAGGGAACCATCGGAACGGACTACCCGGTGGCAGGGAACTTTTTCTGGGAAGGGGTTGCGTTTTAAAATCTGGCCCACCGGCCTTGCAGCAGCCGGATTCCCTAAGGCCTTGGCAATCGCTCCGTAAGTGGTCACCCTTCCTTGTGGGACCTGTGCCACCAGCTGCCAGACCTCTTCTGCCTTCATTCTGGACTCAGTATTACCGTAACCTTCTTTTCGGGGTCAAAATATTTCCGGGCAAACTCCATTATCTGGGTTGGTCTTAAGTCTGCTATCTCCTTATTCAAGGTCTCCTCATAATCAAAGCCAAGGCCATATAGTTGGAAAAGGCCAGCCTCTTGAGACTGGCTGGTTAAGGTCTGCCCAGCAATCTTTTTTTGACCTAAAAGCCTTTTCTTTATCCGCTCTAATTGGGAGGGGTTTAGTTCCTTTTCGCTCAACCTTCTGATGGTTTCTTCAATCACTTCTCTCACCCGCTCAACCTTTTCCGGCCGGCATCGGGCAAAAAAGTAGACCATTCCCGGCTGGAGCCCTAAAAAGTATCTAAAACTGCTTTCGTAAACTAAGGGTTCTTCTTCCCTCAGTTGCTGGAAAAGTAGCCCTTCCTGACCATTGAAGATAGCCGCTACCACTTCCAGAGCAGCCCGCTGTCGGTCTTTGACTGAAATGCCTGGAAACCCAATCATCACCCCTGCCTCTCTCTTCTCTATCTTCTGCCTGGTCGTCTCTGGCTGAAAGTTCCAGGTAGGTTCTTCAGGGAAGGTGATCTTAACCGGTTGGAAATCTCCGAAGAGCCGTTCGGAATCTCTGCGCAGGCCTTGCGCGTCCGGGATATCTCCAAAGACGGTGATTACCATATTATTACTGCCAGCAAATGCCCGGTAGGTGCGCACAATATCCTGCCGGCTTACGCTCACGATACTTTCCTTTGTTCCTCCTGGAGGCAGACCATAAGGGTGGTTGGCAAAGATTTTGCGGCGCAAAATCTCTTCTGCCTTCAAAGCAGGCTCCTCCTCGCGATAGATGATTGCTCCCTCTGCCTGATTCCGAAACCTTTCAATCTCTTCTTCCGGGAAAGATGGTTCCTTAAGGACTTTCGCCAGCAAAACAAGCCCCTCCCTCCAAAACTGGGAAGGGAGTTTTAGGGACAGGCCGAAACTATTGTTCCCGCTGTAAGAAGAGAGCTCTCCGCCCCAGGAAGCCACCAGTTGGGCGATCTCCTTACCGGATACCAGAAGGTCAGCAATGAAGGAAAAGAGGCCGGCGGTCTCTTCCGTTTCAAAGAGTTGGCCGCCCTGGAAAAAGACGGAAAGGGAGATTATTGGAAGGCTGTGGTCTTCTCTGACCAACAAAGGGATGCCGTTGCTCAATGGGAAAATTTTTGTCTCTTTCTTTTTGGTTTCCCTTTCCTTTCCCTTTTGAGGTGGTGCCGAGAAGTCCTTTTTTATCGGTTCCACTATGGATACAGTCAGGTTCTGCTCTCTCAAGTAGGTTCGGGCGACCCCTTTGACTGCTCTGGCATTGACCCTTTTCACCCGGGCGAGATAGGTTCGGGAATAGAGTGGGTTTCCGGTAAAGTAATGGTTGAGGACAAGGTCGGCTGCTCTTCCTTCAACGGTCTCCAGTTCAAAGAGGAGGCGGCTCTTCAGACGCATCTTTGCTCGGGAGATTTCCCTTTCGGAGACCCCCTTTTTTAGTCTGGCTACTTCCTTCCGTATCTCTTGAAGAACCGCATCGGTATTTTTTGGGTTGCAGACCACAGAGATGACAAACAGCCCAGGAGATTTTGGGGTGTAGGCACTGGTATCCAGGGAGTAAGCCAGCCCCTTTTCTACCAGAGTTGTGTAAAGCCGTGAGGTCCGACCTTCACCCAGCAGAGATGCCAATACATCCAGGGCTGGCGTATCTTTGTGGGTCAAATTCGGTATATGGTAGCCCAAACAAAGGTAAGTTGAGTCGGTGGAAAACTCCTCTTTTCTTTCCCGGTAGGTTACCTGAGGAGGTTCTTCCGGCGCCACGGAAAGGCAAGGTTTTTTTCTCTTTATATTTGCAGCCAATTCCTCACAGGCCCTTTTAACCTCTCGGGCCGCAACAGGTCCAGCTGCCACCAGAATGGTGTTCTCCGGCGTGTAGGAATTGTGGTGGTAATCGGTTATCTTTTCGTAGGTGAGTTCTGAGATTGTTTCCGGATACCCTCCTACCGGAAAGCGATATGGATGGCAGAGAAAAGCGGTCTCCCATAAATTCCGGTGAGCAAGATAGCGAGGTTGGTCTTCGTTGCGGACCATCTCTCTTAATACCACCTCCTGCTCTTTCTGAAAATCTTCGCTGGTGAAGTTGGGTTGAAAGACTGAACAGAAAAAGCTTTCCAATACCACAGACCAGTTTTCCGAAGGAACCGTGGCTGAAAAGAGTGTGTAGTCGTGGGTGGTATAAGCGTTGGTATAGCCACCATTATTCTCCACCGCAGCGGACAGCCTTTCCGCCTCTTTGCCTTTGAAGATGAGATGTTCCAGAAGATGGGTAGCACCGCTACCTCCAAGAGCCCCCTCGGTAGCAGAGCCGGCCTTTATCAACAAAGAAAAGTTGACCAGATAACTTTCCGGAATTTCCTCGCAGAGAAGGGTTAAGCCACCAGGGAGATGGAATTCCGAAATCTGCCGTAAGGGAAAGAGGTCGGCTGCGGAGAGCACAAAGGAAGCAGAACAGAGAAGAAGAAGAAGCGGCAGAAGAATCTTTACCCCAATTCTTTTTTTCATAAGTTTTTGCTCATTGGTAAGTGAGACAGAATCGCTCCAGGGCAGTGTCCATAGACCTTGTCCACCGTCGGAAAAATGGGGCGTGGCCATAAAGAAAGGAGAGTTGCCTCTTTGCTTTCTGATAAGGGTAATCTTCAAAGAAATAGAGATAGAGTGCGGAGGCAAAACCCGTTCGGTCAGCCCCTCCCTCGCAGTGAATCAATAGTGGTTTTGGTGCCTCCCTCAGGATATTCAGAAGTTGAATTATCTCCTCTTGCGTCGGTTCCCTTTTGGAACTCAAAGGTAAGTCGTAGTGGTACAAACCTAAGTTGCGACAGACGGAAACTTCTTCCTGCCACCAATCGGCACTTTCGTTCTTGCCTCTGAGGTTTAAGACGCTTCGGATACCGTATGCCCCGACGTATTCTTCCAACTGAAGAGCAGTGAGTTGGCCGGAGCGGTAAACCTTATCTTCTTTTACCACGTGAAAGTTGCCCCGCTGGATCTGGTAGCAAAAGAGGCCACTGGTAGCCACCAATGCCACCAAGAATATCAACCATAAGATTCTTTTCAGGAAGCCCCAGCGCTTTTTTGGTGAAAAGGTTTTCATCTACCAGAAGTCTCCTTTTGCGCCATTTTTAAGAGATGCCAGGAGGTGGCGTCAAGAGAGGTTTCTCCCCGATGGACCCGTGCCGAGGCAAAGAGCATCTCCGGTTGGCCTAAGAGGTTAAGTGGCACCAAGAATGAGAGACCTTTTTCCCTGGGAACCAGTTTCACCTGTGGGTTTTTAATCTTGCGCATTCCATCATAAACGCTCAAGTGAGAAAACGGCTGGAGGGTAATTCTAATCTTGGGCATTTCTCCAAAAAGGGTATCTTTACGGAAACCAAACAAATATAAGGAAATCCCATTTTTAATTTTAAGAGAGAGTGTTTTCGCCAGAGTAATATCGACAAAAAAGGTATCACCGGACTCCTGGTAAGATATACCTTTCAACCCCACCGTTGGTTCCTGGTTATTTTCCACCTCACTTATGCCGATGTTTGAGATTAAAGGCTCTTTGGACCAATCGGGTCCGGCAGGGCTTGAGGCTATTTCCACTTTAAGCACACCAGTGGCGGCAAAGAGTTCGTTCCGACGCGCAAAAGCGGTCCAGAGATAAGCCCGGCCTTTCAGAATACTTTTCAGGAGAAGAATTGTTTCGTACTTTTTTCTGGTCTCTTCTGGATCCAGGGTAAGTTTATACCAGGCAAGTTCACTATTGAGGAGTCTTTTCGGCGGCAGGAGCGGCAATTCTGGATGGAAATGGTAGGGCTTGGGCCAGGCACCAAAGTGAATCAGGTAGAGCCAGACTTTCACCTCCGGTTCTTTTAAGTGCGCCTGAAGAAGCGCTGCCTGAAGAAAACAGAAAGCCGCTTGGTGGTCAACGTTGGTGTCTGATGGTGCGGTTACGAAGATAGTGGTCGGGTGGTAGCCCTCAAGAATTTTAACCAGGTCATTGAGAATGCTCTCCCCCTTATAGGCTGCACCAAAAGAAAGGTTGTCCCGATAGGGAACGGCCCGAGCACGGGTAAGCCTGTTGCAAAAAGGTTCTGCGTCTTTCCAGCGTTCCTGCCAGATTTTTAGGGTGCCGGAGTCAGGATAGCCCAGAAAGATAAGGTTGGTTTGCGGCAAACCAAGAAACGCAGCCGCTTTTATTGATTCCTCCCGGCGCTGCTCACCCAGGGCAATGTAGGTGGAAGGTGGCAGGACAATCCGTTTTGTCTCCATTTTGAATGCCATCTGATTGTGGTCACCATTGGTCAAGAAGACTATCTTCACCTGAGCGCCAGCCGCCAGCGCCCTCTGTATTAATCCGCAGGTGCCTAAGACTTCATCGTCCGGATGGGGCGCCAGGACCAGTATCCGCTGGTCTTTCTTTATCTCAGGCAATTCCGGTATTGATTGAAGAGCCCTTTCGGTTTTGGCGATAAGACCTTCCTGCCGGCTGACAGTTAAAGCCAGGGTTTGGGAGATGCCAAAAGAACCGGACAACACAACCAAAGCCAGATGAAAAAGAAAAAACCTTCTTGTACCGCCAGATTTGCCCGGGAAGATGGTCCGGGGAATTAAGATGGGTGTTTGTTTGTGATATTGGAGATATTCCTTGCCGAACCTTTTAAGGAGCGCTTTCTCCTCTCGCGGTTTAATGTAAAAAAGGAAGAAGAGGGTAATACCTGTCAGGCTCAGGATCAGAATAATTAAAGAATGGGTGTAGATTGAGAAGCCGACAAATAAAAGGATGTAGCCAAGATACATCGGGTTGCGGCAGTATCGGTAAACGCCGCTGGTTACCAGTTTCCGGGTCGGGTTGAAAAAAGGAAGGATGGTTCCTTTCCCCCGGATAGTGAGTTCAAAATAAGCACCCACCGTCCAGAAGATGCCCAGTCCAATAAAGGCAGTGGATAACCATGGGTCAACCGGTGTAGGGAGCAAAAAGTAAGGCAGTCTTTTATGGAGATAGAGAGAAGCGTAGATTGCCCCCAGCGGGATGAACAACCATTCCCAGGCGATACCCAGCGAGACCAAAAACAGTCTTTTTAGCCTTCCCATTTTAACTGACAGGTAATCGCTGACGGACTTTTTTAATGAGGAGATAACTTATCGGATAGGTTAAAAGACCGCCGAGTAAAGCCAATGAAAAAGAACCGACCAGCAGAGGCTTTCCCAGTAGAATCACAATCTGACCGGCGCTTAAGGTTCTTAAAATATCTATGGTAATCCGCCCGTAAACCGGACTGCCTAACAGATAAACGCCAAAATTATAACACAGAAAATAGACAAAAGGAATCAGCCAGGGTATCCCCGTAACCAGGGACCCACCGAGGAAAGCCCCTAAAAAACTCTTGTTAAAGGTTCGGGCAAAGAGATAGCAAAGAATTGTCTGGAAACCGATGGTGGGCGTAAAGCCTATAAAAACACCAACCGCAAGGGCCAAAGCAAGGTCACGGCTCTTTCCCTGAAAAGTGGTTAGTTCTCTCTGCCATTCACGGCGCATAACCTGAAGACCCTTTTTGAGCGAACGGATTTCCTTAATCTCTTTCGGCATTATCATTTTCTTCTCGGTCTCTTGAGGAGGAAAAGGCTTTACCGATTTTAGATTACTATGATACCATAAAAAAACTTTTTCTAAATTCTAAGAGGTTTTGAACAAAATGGCTTCCCCAAAAAGTAATAACCGAATAAAGAACCGTAATTTCCGTGGTCCTTCCGCGGCCATCGGTAAGCAATCCCTGCCAGCGGACCTTCCCTTTACGACCGCCACGGTCCAGGAGGTATTGGATATGCTGAAGACGTCCGAAAGAGGCCTTTCCGAACAGGAGGCCAAAAGACGTCTTGAGGAATACGGGTATAATGAACCGGCGCGAAAGAAGAAAAGAACCGTGTTTTGGGAATTAATCTCCAAGTTCGCCAATCCGCTCGTTATTGTCTTGATAATCATCGCCATCTCCTCCTGGTTTTTTGACGAAAAGATAAGTGCTCTTTTGGTTCTGTTTATGGCGATAATGAGCGTTCTCCTCTCTTTCTTTCAAGAACACCGGGCCGGAAGGGAAGCGGAAAAGTTGAGCGAGATGGTTCGGACTACCGCCACCGTCTTTCGCAATGGCCGGCCCCGAGAGATAAAGAATAGAGAGATTGTCCCCGGAGATATTGTAGACCTCTCCGCAGGCGATATGATACCCGCAGACCTGCGTATCATCTCCTGTAAAGACCTGTTTTTAAATCAGGCTTCTCTGACCGGTGAAGCATTTCCGATAGAGAAGACTTCTGCGTCAGTAATACCACACAACAGTTCACTTTCGGAATATAAGAATATAGCGTTTATGGGTTCCAGCGTGGTCAGTGGAACCGGGCTGGGCGTGGTGATAAAGACAGGGTTAGCCACCAGATTTGGTGAACTTTCCCGTCGGGTCGCTACCACCAGAACGGAGACCAGTTTTGAAAAGGGTATCCGGGAATTCACCTGGCTGATGATTCACGCTATGCTGGTGCTGGTGCTGGTAATCTTTGGGGTCAATGCCTTTTTTAAGGGTGAAGTGATTGAGGCTTTGCTCTTTTCGCTGGCGGTCGCCGTTGGACTTACTCCTCAGATGCTCCCGATGCTGGTAGCGATCAACCTTTCCAAGGGCGCCATCGTGATGGCCAGAAAAGGGGTAATTATCAAACGGCTCAATTCCATTCAGAACTTGGGGGCAATGGATGTGTTGTGCACTGATAAGACAGGCACCCTCACCCTGGATAAAGTTGTCCTGGAGAAGCACTGCGATGTGATAAGGCGTGAGGACGACGACGTTTTGAGGCTTGCCTATGTGAATAGTTTCTACCAGACGGGACTGAAAAACCTTTTGGACAGAGCGGTGCTGCGATACACCAAAATGCCGGTGAAGAAATTTAAGAAGGTGGATGAAATTCCCTTTGATTTTTCCCGCCGGATTATGTCGGTGGTGGTGGAGATGGACGGGCACCATCGGATTATTTCCAAGGGCGCTCCCGAAGAAGTTTTTAAGCGCTGCACCCAGTATGAACTGGATGGCGAGATTCTGGAGATGGAAGAGCTGATTCTCTCTGACCTGAAAGAGGAGTATCACAGTTTAAGTGCTGAGGGATACCGGGTTTTGGCGGTCGCTTACAAAGATGTTCCTAAAAAAGAGAGTTACTTTCGAGAGGATGAGAATGAATTAATTTTGAAGGGTTATGTAGCCTTCCTTGATCCGCCAAAACCAACGGCCAAAGAGGCAGTTGACGCTTTCCAGAGGCTGGGCATAGAGGTAAAGGTTCTCACCGGTGACAATGAACTGGTTACCAAAAAGATATGCCAGGATGTGGGTCTGGATACTACCCACCTGGTAACCGGCGACTTCCTTAACAACCTTTCTGATGACCAAATGAAAGAGGTGGTGGAGAACACCACCATCTTTGCCCGGCTTTCCCCGGAACAGAAGGAGCGGGTAATCACTGTCTTGCGAACCAGTGGTCACACCGTAGGCTACCTGGGCGACGGCATAAATGATGCTCCCGCTCTAAAAGCCTCTGATGTGGGCATCTCGGTTAATAACTCAGTGGATATTGCCAAAGAATCAGCCGATCTCATTCTGCTGAAGAAAAGTCTTTTGATTCTGGAAGACGGTGTGATTGAGGGCCGGCGGACTTTCGGAAATATCGTCAAATACATCAAGATGGGTTCCAGTTCCAATTTTGGTAATATGTTGAGTATGACTGGTGCCAGCCTTCTTTTACCCTTCTTGCCTATGCTGCCAATTCAGATTCTCCTTAATAATTTTCTTTATGACCTCTCCCAGGCAGCCATACCGACTGACCGGGTGGACCAGGAGTATCTCAATCATCCCAGACCCTGGAACGTAAAGTCCATCAAAAGGTTTATGGTCTTTTTTGGGCCGCTCAGTTCCCTGTTTGATTTCGCAACCTTCTATATTCTTCTTCATCTCTTCCGTGCTTCCCAACCCCTCTTTCATACCGGCTGGTTTCTGGAGTCACTCTGTACCCAGACGCTGGTGGTCCATGTTATTAGAACCGAAAAGGTCCCGTTTTTGGAAAGCCGGCCAAGCCTCTTGCTGGCTCTGGTTTCCTTTCTTATTGTAGCCGCCGGGATCCTTATTCCCTTTTCCCCGCTGGCTAAGTATTTTGGGTTTGTAGTGCCACCCCCAGGCTATTTTGCCATCCTGACAATGATCCTTTTGGGCTATCTTTTGATGGTTCAGAGCGTGAAAAAATGGTTTGTTTCCAGATACGGCTATGCCTGATTATTTTACCGAGAAAAAGATGGATCTCTCTGTCGTAATTCCCGCCTTTAACGAGGAGGCGAGAATCGGACTTACGCTAAAAAAAATTCTTAATTATCTCGCCGGGCAACCTTACCAATGGGAGGTTATCGTAGTTGATGACGGAAGTAGCGACCGGACCAGCCAGGTCATTTTGGAAGTAAAAAAGGACTTTTTTTCGGCCACCAGCGAGGACCGGCTCATCCTTTTGCGGAATGAAAAAAATCTCGGCAAGGGCAGTTCGGTGAAGAAAGGGGTGCTTTCCGCCAGAGGGGAACTGGTTCTCTTTACCGACAGCGACCTCTCCACTCCCATTGAGGAAATAGAGAAACTCCTTCCGTGGCTGGATAAGGGCTATGAGATTGCGATCGGTTCCCGGGGGCCAGGGGCCATCATTGAACAGGAACAGCCATTTTACCGCCGGAAGATGGGTGTATGCTTCAATTATCTTGTTCGTTTTCTGGTGAACCTTCCCTACCACGATACGCAGTGCGGTTTTAAACTCTTCCGTCGCCAGGCCGCAAAATTGCTCTTCCGCCTGCAACGGATAGAGCGGTTCAGTTTTGATGTGGAGATTCTCTATCTGGCAGGTAGATTCGGGATCTCAGTTAAGGAGGTTCCTATCCGCTGGAGAAATTCGCCGGCAAGCAGTGTCCATCCGGTGAAAGATAGTTTCCGAATGCTGTTAGACCTTTTTCGTCTCAAGGTTAATGAGTGGCGAGGCTATTATCGGGCTTAAAAGTTTAGTATTTTGAGAGTGCTTCTTTGGTACCTTTGTAGCCGTAACAGCGGTAGATGTAAAACTCCCGACGGACAAGCCCGCTGTCCCGGTCGCGGATGACAAGTTTTTCAGCCAGTTCTACTCTTTCAAAGAGGTTTTCTATCGCCTGGCTAGCTGGCCGGTAATCGGCAAGGACCGCGTCTTTGCCGATTACCTCCATCTCTTTATTCCAAAAGTCATACTGAGAAAAGCGTCTGCCAGTCGGTATTTCGTAAACTTCTGGATGGCCTTTTACGTAAAAAGCCAACTCCGCAGCCTGTCCGTAACCAGAAGCAGCCACAAAGGTTTTCTCTCCCATCTCTTCCCATATCTCTGAGACTTTATTTCCCAGTTCTTTCCAGCCGTAGAGTCGATTTGCCGGGTCGTTCTTCGGGTCTATCTTTATTCCCAGGTGGTGAGAGAGCGAAGGATAATAAGCGACCGCAGAAGATAACAGTCCAAGGCATAAGGTTAAAGAGAGGCAAATCTTTATCAGAATTCTGGTTAGATTTCCTCCCCTGCGGTACTTCTCTTCCCATATCCAGACCGTAGCGAGGGAACCGGTAAGGTACCCAGAAGCTGGCCAATTGGCTTCTGTGCGTCCACCCAGGCTCAAGAGCCCCACAAAGATAATCACCGGAGCAGAGAGGCAGAACAAAAAGAGCCATTTTTCGCTCTCTTCTCCCTTACTCTTTATTCCCCGCCAGCCGCTCACTCCCAGGGAATAGAGGACCGCCAGGAAAAAGAAAGGGGTGTAAACACCTGCTTGACCCACAAGGTACTGAAGGAATTCCCTGCATGGCTCTGTCACCTTTGTGGGCGCGGAGATCATCCCCAGGGCGTGCCGGAAGGTCACAAAATTGTGGTTAAAATTCCAGATAAGAAGAGGAGAGGCGGTCACCAGCATAAGGAGTATTGCCAGATAAGGCTCTTTTCTCTTTAGCCATCTCTTGTTTTTCTCCGAAAGGAGCAAAAAGAGAAAGACTTCAGCGGTGAAGAAGAGAAACATATGGTGCGAGAGAAACCCCAGGCCCAGCGCAATACCCAGGGGATACCACCACCTGGCCTTTTCGTCCCGAATGATCCGCCACAGGAAGAAAGCCACCAGGGACATAAAGAGTATTTGCGGGGAGTAATAGGTCATGATGATACCACCGGCAGCACCGATAGGGGTAAGGTGAAAGAGCAAGAGCACGATTATGCCCGCAGAAGCGGAACCAGTAACCTCCAGAGTCAAAAGAAAAAGGAGGATAGCGGTCAAGGCAGCACAGATAGGAGCAGCCAGCCTCACAGAGAACTCAGAAAGAGGCAAAAGAGAGGTAAAGAGCCGGATGAGCCAGGCGACCATCGGTCCCTGGTCATAATAACTTGCTGCCGGGTGCCGCGACCAATCCCAGAAGTAGGCTTCGTCATCAGCCAGGTTATAATCGGTGGTAGCCAGGTAAAAGACCCGGAAGAGAAAGAAGAGCAGAATCAGGATAACAGCAGGAAAAATCCCTTTTCTTCCCTTCATTGAAGTTGGCGGAAACTGACCAGTTTTATCCCCAAGTCCCTCACCCATCTTTTGATCTCTGGCGAGATGAGGCTTGAAAGTTCCTCAGTCCAGCGGTAACCCCAGGGGTAACTACCAGAAGCATCATAGCCCGGATGGACCATTAACTCTGTCACCCCTTTTTGGACCCGCCGGAGCAAAAAGAGCAGGATTCTTTCGTCTATCCTCCCTCTTTCCAGAAATCCGAGAAACTGGTCCACAAAAAAGATCTTTTCTTCTTTCAGCCTCATTTTTGCCAAGTGGCTTAAGTAGTTTAACCCCAAAATCTCTATTCCAACACCGCGGGAACTGGTTAGTCGGACCCACCTTATCCCGAAGTATTTTGCCAGCACAATCACTATCTCCCGAACCGAAGGGACCAGATGGAGATGCTGATGGCTGTCCAGATGACTGGGTTGAATCCCGTGGTCTTTAAGGAGAGATAACTGAGCAACCAGTTCTTTCTTTAAGGCCCTGCGGTCAAATCGTCCGGTGATAAGGTTGACAAGAACCTTTCGGTAACTCTTTTGAAAACTACCGTGGTCATCGGTGATTCCCTTTATCGGACCGGTCAGTGACTTTTCGCCTCCAACCAGGGTGAGATGAATACCGGCATCAATTCCCGTCTCTTTCAAAAGCCTGATTCCCTCTTTCAGGTAAGCACCGTTAGCGACAACCGAAGTGGCGGTTACGATACCCTCGTTGTACGCCTGGATTATGCCTCTGGTGATATTTTCACATAAGGCAAAGTCGTCCGCATTGACCACAAGAAACTTGTTCATCTCCTTTCCACCACCGACTTGATGGCTCTTATCTGGCGGGAGATCAGAATCATCTCTTTCAGAATTTCAACAATCACCGGCCAACTGGAAAGGCGGGAGACTCCGCGACTCCGCGGGAAATAATCGGTGCCAAACTGGATAATTTTGAACCCGTATCGGCTGGCTTTGATCAATAATTCAGCATCGATAAAACTTCCTTCGGATTCCAGAGTGATATATTTAAAGACCTCTTTTCGAACCAGTTTAAAAGAAAAGTTCACATCCTTCACCCTTAACCGGAAGAAGAGTTTAATGAAGGTATTGTAGATATTTGAGTAGAGTAACCGCCGTAAGCCCTCTCCGGTACGGTCAAATCTGAAGGCAGAGACGATATCTGCGTCATAATAGCGCATCAGGCGATAGGCCTTTTTAAGTTCCATCATATCAAAAGGAAGGTCAATGTCCGAGTAAAGGATGACATCCATTCTGGCATTGGCAAAGCCGGTCTTAAGGGTTCCGCCCAGCGCCCTATTCTTTTGGTGGTGAATTACCCGAACCCGGGGGTCTCTGGCAGCAATCTCGTCTGCCATTTTGCCGGAAAGGTCGGTTGAGGCGTCATCAACAATCAGAATTTCATAGTCGGATATTTCCTGATCCCTTACCATCGCCTCACCCACCTCCCGGGCGGCTTCAATAGCCCTGACCAGGTATGCCTCTTCGTTGTACATCGGATAAAAGATGGTGATGCCTTCTTTCTTCATCTTTCCAGGACTTCTTTGGTGAGACCCTCTTCCGGAATTACCGGATAAGAACCGGTAAAACAGGCGGTGCAAAACTCCTCAGCCGGAAGGGGCATAGCGGACAGCATCCCCTGACAACTGAGGTATTCCAGACTGTCAAGGTTAAGGTATTTACAAACCTCTTCTTTTCGGTGATACCGGTTGGCTATCAGTTCTTCTGGGGTGGGAAAGTCTATTCCGTAAAAACAGGGAAATTTGTGTGGTGGACAACTGACGCGCATATGGACCTCTTTGGCTCCAAAGTTCCGCAAGGTTCTTATCCTTCCCTGGCTGGTGGTGCCTCTCACGATGGAGTCTTCTACCAGCACCACTCGCCTTCCGGAGATTAGCGGCCGGACCGGATTAAGTTTGATCTTAACGCTTAAGTCTCTCACCTTCTGCACCGGCTGAATAAAGGTTCGGCCTACGTAGTGGTTACGGACGTATCCCATCTCAAAAGGAAGACCAGATGCCTCACTGAAACCCAAGGCTGCATAGTTACCGCTGTCAGGCACCGGCATTACAAAATCTCCTTTTGCAGGCGCCTCCCGGGCAAGATGCTGACCCAGCCTTTTTCGCGTCAGATAGACGCTGTGTCCAAAAATGGTGCTGTCCGGTCGGGCAAAATAGATATACTCAAATATGCAGAAGGCATGCTTCCTTTCCGGAAGAGGCTGGAGAGACTGGAGCCCTTTTTCGTTTATCACTATTATCTCGCCGGGTTCCACGTCGCGGAGATATTCTGCCCCCACAATGTCCAGAGCCGCTGTTTCCGAAGCAATTACAAAGCCATTATTAATCTTTCCTATACATAACGGTCTGAAACCCCAAGGGTCCCGGGCAGCGATCACCTTATCTTTGGTAAGAAGAACCAGAGAGTAAGCGCCCTCAATCTGCGCCAGTGCCTCAATGAAGTTCTCCGGAAAAGTTCTGGTGCGGCTGTGGCTGATAAGATGGCTGACCAGTTCACTGTCCGTAGTGGAGTGGAAGAGCGCACCCTGGCGCTCTAATCTCTTTCGGAGGGAACGGGTATTGGTAAAATTCCCATTGTGTCCGACGGCAAGCAACCCCTCGTAATAGTGGGCTAAAAATGGTTGGGCGTTCTTGATGTTTGACCCGCCGGTAGTAGAATAGCGGGTATGGCCAATGGCGAGGTGGCCGGTAAGGTGTTTCAAAATCTGCGGAGAGAATACGGTAGAGACCTCTCCCATCCCCAAATAAGACTTAATCTCCTTTCCGTTTGAGGTGACAATTCCAGCACTCTCCTGGCCTCGGTGTTGCAGGGCATAAAGCCCCAGAAAGGTTAAACTTGCCGCTTCCGGACTCCCGAAGAGACCAAAGACGCCACACCCTTCTTTCAACCCCATGAAGACAAATTATACCATTTTTGACTTTTAAAAAGAATTGTAGTAAATTTTATAATACTTATGGAAAATCCTTTGGCAGTAGCCAGTGGCGGTCGCAAGACCAGCAAAGCGGTAGCACGTCTCTTTGAAGGAAGCGGCAAAATTACCATCAATCGCCGTCCGGTAGAAGAATACTTTCCAGACAAATTTGTCCAGGAAGATATAAAGAGGCCACTTATCAGAAGCAATTGTATTGATAAGTATGATGTGAGAACAATAGTTTCCGGTGGTGGCAAATCCGGTCAGGCGGAAGCGGTTCGTCTGGCAATCAGCCGGGCGCTGGTCAAGGTGGATGGTAGCCTCCGGACGCAGTTGCGCGAAGAAGGCCTATTGACCCGGGACCCCCGAATGAAAGAGCGCAAAAAGTATGGTCGCAGAGGCGCCCGCCGTGGTTTCCAGTGGACAAAGCGTTGATTATATTCCTGGACCGTGACGGAGTAATCTGTCGCTATTACGCCAACGACTACACCAAAGACTGGGAAAGTTTCCAGTTTCTGCCCGGAGCAAAAGAGGCGCTGAAAAACCTTCACCAGGCAGGGGCAGCCGTGATTATCATCTCTAATCAGTCCGGGGTAAATAAAGGTATCTATTCCCACCAGACCCTCCAGGAGATTGACTCCAAGATGAAGGCAGAGATTGCCCGCGCCGGTGGCAAGATTACCGCCTCCTATTACTGTCCCCACACTGCAGAGGAGAACTGTCACTGCCGCAAACCCAGAACCGGACTGATTGAAAGAGCCATTAGGGATTTGAACCTTAATCTTCAAAGAAGTGTGGCTTATTTTGTGGGAGATTCTGAGACAGACATCATCGCGGGCAAGAATGCGGGGTTAATTACCATTTTAGTCCTCTCCGGTAAGACCATTTTGGCAGAAGAGGCCGCAAAATGGGAGGTTGCGCCTGACCATATCGCACCGGACCTTTTGGGCGCATTGAAATATATTTTATAAGAGGTGACTTTATGGGCGGAATAGAAACGGTGAATAACCGGGAAGAAGAACTGGTTCTGGATGTAATTCGTAAGAGAAAAATTTTCCGTTACGGTTTTAATGAAAAAGAGGTCAGCCAATCATATGTGCATCGTTTAGAAAAGGCATTTAGAGAATATCTTGGTGCCGGTTACAGTCTCGCCGTCTCTTCTGGAACTGCAGCCTTAAGGACAGCATTAGCGGCTCTGGGCATCAAAAAGGAGGCAGAGGTTATTGTCCCTGCCTACACCTTTGTGGCCACCCTGGAAGCGGTGATAGAGGCGGGCGCAAGGCCAGTGATGGCGGAAATTGACACTTCCCTTAACATTGACCCCGCGGATATTGAGAGGCGCATTACACCCAGGACGGTCGGAATTATCCCGGTCCATATGATGGGCTCTGCAGCGGCGATGACGGAAATCCTTGGGATTGCCCGAAGGTATAACCTCTTTGTCCTGGAAGATGCCTGCCAGGGGCTTGGTGCCAAATATAAGGGTAAATTTGTGGGAACGTTAGGTGATATCTCCGCCTTCAGTTTTGACTCGGTAAAACTTTTAACCTGTAGTGAGGGCGGTATGGTGGTCACCAATGACCCCAACCTTTATCTTAGAGCCGACCGTTACCACGACCATGGCCATGTCCATAACCTTTCCCTGCCACGTGGTAAAGAACCAAAAGAAGGAGAAGGGTTCAACTTTCGGCTCTCTGAGATACTGGCTGCCTTCGGGCTGGCACAATTAGAAAAACTTCCCGGAATGCTGGAGTCCCTTAAGAATAACCGCTGCCGCATCAAAAGTTCGTTGAAACTCCCGCCTGGTTTTACCTTCCGAAACCACCACGACCCGGAAGATGCTGCTACCTTCCTGGCCATCTTTGCTCCGGATGGCAAGACTGCGGATAAGGTAAAGGAAAACCTTATCCGGTTAGGAATTACCCCTGCCACCCTCAATTACTGGCATTACCAGGTTAACCGAGAACTGGTCGGCGGAGACTACCCAGTAACCGAAAACTACCTTGGTCGCACTATCGCTTTAGAGATCAAGGTCAGGATGGAAGACCGTCAAATTGAGGAGATAAGTTCTGGCTTGAACAAGGCTCTGGCGTCAGCCGTTTAAGTAAAATTTTTTGATGAAGGTTGTAATTCTTGATGACGGCAACCGGGGTAACCTTAACCAGGCGGTAGGCGTTGCAGAAAGAATTCCAGAAGCAGAGATTGAGGTAATAAGGGTGCCTCCTTCTTCTTGGTGGAGGCAAGCCATCCTTTTAATGGTGGCTAATCTTGCTCCCTTACTTCCCCTTTTCAAGATTCGTCTTTTCGTAAGATATCTGGCACAGATCAAGTTTGAACCCCGATTTCCGAAACCAGCTGCCGTCCTCTCCGCCGGCGCCAAACTTGCTCCGGTAAACCTGCTCTTAAGCCGTTACCTCCTTGCCAGAAGCATCCAGATTCTCTATCCAGATCTTTTGAAGACAAGACTCTTTGACCTTCTGATATTGCCGGAGCACGACCTTTTGCGCCACCCAGGAGTAAAAAAGGCCCATAACCTTTTGCTCATCAAAGGTGCTACCAACCGGATCAGACCTCTTCCCCGAAGAAAGACTAAAGATCTCCTCCGGAACCTGCCTCCATTCCGGAAGGACTTTCAGGCGCCCCTGCCTTTTCCCTCTGGCGCGGCCAATGGTGATGAGAAGGAAGAGAATATTACCCTGGCAGTTTTGATAGGTGGAAACGATAAAAACTACCGTATTTCCGAAAGATGGGCAAGGCAACTTTCTCTGGCACTGGATGAAGTTTCCCAGGCTTTACACGCTAAGGTTTGTCTGACCACCAGCCGCAGGACACCAAAGAATGTGGAAGAGATCTTCCAGAGAATCTTAGGTTATGACCGAAAAAGGTTTAGCCTCCTTCTCTACTGGAAAACCTTTGCCAACCCGGTTGCGGAGTTTTTAGCCAAAGGCGACCTTGTGTTGACGACCGAAGACAGCATTAATATGGTCTCCGAAGCCGCCAGTTCCGGAAAGCCTGCTATCGTCCTGAGAGTAGAACGAAAAAGGAAGCTGCTGGTCTTTGACGTTGCCCTCAAGAACCTTGCCGACCAAGGTTATATAAAACTCTGGACACTGGAAGATATTGACCGGGAGAACATAATCTCCGCACTTGGGCAGTCAAACTGGAGAGTGCTGGCGGAGACGGAAAGGGCTGCCAGAAAAGTTTACGAAGTTGTCCACCGCGAGAAGATTTTGATAGTAGCACCCAGTTGCCTGGGCGACAACCTTATTCTCTCTCCGGCTTACCGCACCATCAGAGAGAACTTTCCGTCTGCCTCCATCGATGTGATTACCGATAAGAGGGCTTCAGGATACTTTGACGGCCATCCCTACTTCCGCAAAATTTTTTACTACGACAAAGGAGCTTGCCGGGAAAAGAAGAGAAGATTTCTGGCAAAGATTCGCCAGGAACCTTATCGGATAGTCTTCGATTTTCGCAACTCCCTCTTTGGCATAAAGAGTCAGGCGCGCTACCGAGTTACATTCTACTTTCTTGCCTTGGGTCGCAACAAAGACGAGCACGAAACGGACCGATGGCTACGTCTCCTCGCCCATTACCTTCCTCTTCCAGCGGAGAGGTCATTCTTTTTCCCGTTAAGGGAAGCAGACCTTCTCTGGGTGGAAGAGAGACTTATCCATCTGGGCCTTACCAAAAAGAGGTTTGTGGTTGTAAATCCAGGCGGACGGTGGGAAAAGAAACGGTGGAAACCGGACAATTTCGCAAAGTTGATCAGCCTTCTCTGGCAAGATTACCATTTGCCGGTAGTGATTGTGGGCGACAAAGACGAGGTGGGAATCGCCGCAAAAATTTATTCCTTTCTGCCTCCCCAAAAAAAACTTTCGGTCTTTAATCTGGCTGGCCAGACCTCTCTTGGGCAATTGGCTGCACTCCTCTTCAGAGCCGCACTTCTGGTTTCCAACGATACCGGCACTCTCCATCTGGCCAGCGCAGTAAAGTGTCCGGTGGTGGTGCTCTTTGGACCGGGAGACTGGCGCCGCTACGGACCTTATCAAACACCCTACCGCATTGTCTCTTCCGGTCTTCCCTGCAGCCCCTGTGGGAAGACCGATTGTCCGAACAATTTTATCTGCTGGGAGAAGATAACTCCCCAAAGAGTCCTGGCAGAGATCTCTGCACTTCTGAAATAGCCACTTGGGAAGGCTCTTTTATTTTTATGGGAGAGCCGGAATTACAGAGAGATTATCAAGGTAGGGTCTTAAAACTTCAGGAATAACAAGCGAACCATCCTTCTGCTGATAAGTCTCCAGGATGCAAGCCAGGGTTCTTGCCAGTGCTATTCCGGAACCGTTTAGGGTGTGGACAAACCTTATCTCCCCCTTTTTGGTTTTGTACCGGATATTAGCCCGTCTTGCCTGGAAGTCCTCAAAGTTACTGCACGAAGAGACTTCTAAGTATTTATCCTGTGCTGGTGCCCAGGCTTCCAGGTCATAACACTTGGCTCCCGCAAAGGAGAGTTCCCCGGTGCAGAGCAACATTACCCGGTAATGGAGTTTTAGGTCCTGCAGAATACTCTCCGCATTAGCCACCAACTTCTCCAGTTCGGCATAAGACTCTTCCGGTTTGCAGAACTTTACCAACTCCACCTTGTCAAACTGATGGACGCGCAGGAGTCCTCTGGTCTCTTTGCCATAGGCTCCTGCCTCCAGCCGAAAGCAGGGCGTATAGGCGGTATAATATATTGGCAGTTCCTCTTCCGGAAGAATTTCTCCTTGATGGATATTGGTGACCGGCACCTCTGCTGTGGGGATCAGGAAAAGGTCTTCACTCTCTATCCGGTAAAGGTCCTCTTCCAGTTTGGGCAGTTGTCCGGTATTGAACATACTGCGGCGGTTCACTAAAAAGGGAGGGAAGACCTCTTTGTAGCCATTCTGGCGCTGGCGGTCAAGCATAAAGTTAATTAAGGCTCTTTCCAGCCGGGCACCAAACCCAGTGTAAAGGACAAAGAAACTACCGGCCATCCGGCTGGCGGCTTTAAAATCAATCAACCCCAACCGTTCTGCCAGTTCATAATGGGGTAGCGGTTGGAAATCAAAAACGGGTTTTTCACCCCAGGTTCTAATCTCAACATTCTCTTCTGGCCCTTTACCTTCCGGTACATCCGGAGCCGGGATATTGGGAACAAAACTGAGTAGATTTTCTAATGCCAATTCCTTCTCTCTCAAAATGCCTTCCAGGTGCTTAATTTGGTCTGAAACCTCGCGCATCTGGACAATGAGTTTCTCAACCTCTTTACCCTCTTTCTTAAGTTGACTGATCTGTTCGCTGGTTTCGTTCCTTTTCCGACGTAACTGTTCGCTTTCCACAAGTAACTTACGCCGTTCATCGTCCAATGCAAGGATAGCAGCCACGTCAACTTCCACGCCCTTTTTCCGGACCGCTTCTTCCACCAGAACCTTATTTTCCCTGATAAACTTTATGCTCAGCATTTAATTTTCCCAACGTAACCTTCCTTATTTTATGCTGATAGCCCCTTGATGGTCAAATATGATAAAATAAGAACGCGATGGAAAAGATTTCCCAACTTTCTCAGGATACCTGGCGGGTCTTTCGGATTATGTCCGAATTTGTTGACGGCTTTGAAGCCCTGGCAAATGTGGGCAAGGCGATTAGCATCTTTGGCTCTTCGCGCGTAGGTCCGGCAGACCCCTACTACCGGAAAGCAGAAGAGACTGGACGGCTATTGGTTAAATCCGGTTATGCGGTCATTACCGGAGCAGGTCCGGGCATAATGGAAGCAGCCAATAAGGGAGCGGCGGAAGCCGGCGGTCTCTCCATCGGGCTTAATATTGAACTGCCCAGAGAACAGAAGCCGAACCCCTACGTAAAGACCCTTCTCTCTTTCCGATACTTCTTTGTGCGGAAGTATATGTTTGAAAAGTATGCTTCTGGCTTTGTCTTCTTTCCCGGAGGGTTTGGGACCAATGACGAACTTCTGGAGACCCTTTGTCTGATTCAGACCGGCCGGGGTCCAAAGGTTCCCCTGGTTTTGGTAGGAAAAGAGTATTGGAAAGGCTTTCTGGACTGGCTGGAAAAGACTCTGGTGGCCAAAGGCTACATTGACCCCCAGGACCTGCAACTGGTTGCCTTAGTAGAAGAACCAGAAGAGGTTCTTTCGGTGATTAGAAAAGGTTAGGTTAAGATAAGGTTAAGGCCGGCGAAAACGCCTCCGAATCTGGGCTCGTCTTTCCATTAGCCGGCGAAAATATTCTCTTCTCTTTGCCCGCTCCTCCGGAGTGGTGCGGGAGAGCATATTTCTTCTCCACTGAAGCCTGGCACTTGGGTCTCTCTGTCTGCCCCGGGAGGAAAGATCCGTTTCGGAAACTGGTGAAGGTCTTCTTTCGCCAAACTGTGTTACCCTCTCTTCCATCCTTGCTATCTCCCTGTCCAGAAACTCATTCTGCTTTTCCGGAGGCAAAGCAAAGAAATCATCTATCCTCTTGTTCCAGACCGCTTCTGATACCAGCCGCCTGCTCTCCCGAAGATTCCTCCTTTCTTCCTCAGAAGCATTTTCCATCTCCCTTCTCATTAATCCAGTGTCTGATTGTATCCTTTCCAGCCTTTCTCCCAGATGGAGTAGATGCTCTCTGTCCAGTTTCTTCGCTTTGCCAGACTCTAAGTACGCAATGGTTTCTTCATCAGATAACCTGGTAAAATCTGGCAAAGGCTCCACCACCCTGGCGATGACCAGACCAATAATTCCCGATAGGAGCACTCCGCAGATAGAGATTGCCAAAACCTTCTTCTTCACCATTATTCTTCTTCCTCTAACTGCGCTATCGGTTCGTGGGTTGCGTGGCCATCCAGATAGACAAAATTTCTGACACCAGGCCCATGAAAATCCTCATAATCGTAAAAGACCCAGGTGTTGGAAGCCCTCCGTCCGCTCCCTGCCATCCTTCCGCCTAAAGAAACATTATATTCATAACTGGACCCCTCCCTCTGAAAATAGCCCTTATTATCGGAAGGACACCGAAATACTTCCGGCAACTTTAAGTAGGGAACAAGAAGGTCGCATATTCTGGGGTCTTCATTAAGATGGAGGGAAGGGAGGGAAGCGGCTATCGGGTAACAACCACCATAATCTTGGACATACATCTCTAATGCCAGAAAGAGTTGTCTCAGGTTATTGAGACAGACGGTACGTCTGCCGCTTTCCCTTGCCCGTGATAGTGCCGGCAGAACCAAACCAGCAAGAACGGTAATAATGGCAATTGCCACCAAAAGTTCCACCAGGGTAAACCCATGCTTTTTCATTGCGGTTCTATATCTTATACTAACCATTTATATTTAGACAAAGAGCGAAGCGCAAATGTTTAATTACAAAGGTAAGTTGACCCTGCAACCTGATAAGAATTATAATTTTGGGTGGTCAATGGGCGGTTGGCTCAGTTGGTGAGAGCGCTACCTTCACACGGTAGAGGTCACAGGTTCGAATCCTGTACCGCCCACGCAAGAAAAGGTGGGTTGTCTTGCTCTTACCTAACCGAAAACCACCGATGAATAGTATTGAGGCGCTTTATGCTCAACTTAAAGAGAGATACGGAGAACCTGCCGGACAGTGGAGTTTGTGGTGCAAGCGGCCAAAATCGCTTGCCGAAAAGGAACTGGTAATCATAGAGTCTATCCTTACTCAACGCGCCAACTGGAAGAATGTCCAACAGGCGGTGGCAAACCTTTCCGAAAAGAAGATCACCCAACTTTCCCCAATTTTAGAGATCAGCACCCGGCAACTTGCTGCTCTGATTAAACCCGCTGGCTTTTACCGGCAAAAGGCAGAACGCCTGCAAAGGCTGGCTCGGTTCTTTATTACCGATTGTGGCGGAGTAGAGAAAGCAGCAGAGATACCAACTTGCCAAATACGGGAGAGACTCCTTTCTTTAAAAGGGGTTGGTCCGGAGACCGCAGATAGTATCCTTCTCTATGCGCTGGAAAAACCGGTCTTTGTGATCGATGAATATACCAGGAGACTGGTGAAAAGACTTAAATTGAGCCAGGATTTCTCCTATTCGGCGCTTCAGAGGCTGTTTGCAAAAAGTATCAGAAAGGATTATGCTTTATACCAGGATTTCCACGCTTTAATCGTAATTGATGGCAAAGAGAAGAATCGCCGGCCAAAAGCTCTCTAAATCCCGGGTCTTTGTGGCGTTGGTATACGTTCTCTTAACCTTCTTGACTTACTCCAATACATTTCAGAGTTCCTTCCATCTGGATGACCGACCCTCAATCGTTTACAACTTTAACATCAGAAATATAACCAACCTTCGCCAGATCTGGGACTTCTGGCCCACCCGTTTTGTAACCTATCTCTCCTTTGCTCTCAATTATCTTTTTGGTCAGTTGAACCCTTTTGGCTATCACCTGGTAAATTTAATTGTCCATCTTACCTGCGGTTTCCTGGTCTGGTGGTTAGTTTTACTGGTCTTCTCCGCGCCAATCTTGAAAGAAGAGCGATTTACTAAGCCTGCGCCAATCATCGCCTTTTTTACCGGCCTTATCTTTCTTATTCACCCGGTTCAGACCCAGGCGGTAACCTATATTGTCCAAAGGGCAACCTCCCTTGCCGGAATGTTTTGTCTCGCCTCCCTTTGCCTTTATCTGAGGTGGAGGCTTTCCCCTCCTGGAAGGACCACTAAAATTTGTTACACCGCCTCCCTGGTAACCGGACTGTTGGCTATCTTCTCCAAGGAGTCTGCCATTATTTTGCCTTTTCTCCTTCTCTTTTCCGAAACCTTCCTTTTTCCGTCAGAAAGAAAGAGTGCAAAAAAGTCTCTGGCACCATTTCTGGTTCTGGTTTTGGTTATTCCCTTCACTATGGCGGTAACCGGTTCTGTCAGTTTCAAAGAGATGCGCCGGAGTTGTGAGGGTCCGGTAGGTATCCTCCCATTCCATTATCTTTTGACCCAATTCCGAGTAGTAGTGACCTATCTGCGCCTGCTCTTTTTGCCGATTAATCAGAATCTTGATTATGATTACCCTGTCTTCCGAACGCTCTGGACACCTCCGGTTTTGCTCAGTTTGGCTCTATTGATGGCTCTCTTAACCACAGGGTTTAAACTGCGGAAAAACCATCCTCTCTTCTCCTTTGCCATCTTCTTTTTCTTTTTGAGTCTTCTGCCGGAGTCAAGTTTTATACCGATACGGGATGTAATCTTTGAACACCGTCTCTACCTTCCTCTCTTCGGCTATGCTCTCTTTCTGGTGGGTCTTCTTTCCTATCTTTTGCGCCGGAAATCCAGCCTGACTCTGCTTGTCATTCTTTCTCTGCTGACCACTGGCTATGCTGGCGCTACTTACCAGAGGAATAAGGTATGGAGAAATGAGATTACCCTCTGGGAGGATGCGGTAAAAAAGTCCCCTTTTAAGCCAAGGGCACATACCAATCTTGGACTGGCTTATGATGCTGCCGGAGAGTTTGACCGGGCGTTGGCAGAGTATAGTCGGGCACTCCAGATAAATCCCGAATATGCGGAAGCTTACTGTAGCCGAGCGAATACCTACTATTACCTTGGAGAATACCAGAAAGCAATTAACGATTACAACCGGGCGATAGCATTAAAGCCTTACCGGGCCGATTTCTACTTCAGTCGCGGATTTGCTCGGGGAAAGACCGGAGATTTGAAAGGCGCCATTTCCGACTGGACCGAAACCTTGCGCCTTGACCGTTATTGTGCAGAGGCATATTATAACCGCGGTTTTGCTTATTATCTTATGGCCGACCTCACCCAAGCAATCGCTGACTATACATCAGCCCTTACCATCTACCCGAAATATAGAGACGCTTATTACAACCGTGGGGTCGCTTATGCCAAGAAGGGTGAGGTTGGCAAGGCGATTGAGGATTTTAACCGGACAATAGCCCTTTCTCCTCAATACGCAGAGGCGTATTATAACCGCAGTCTCGCCTATTTTCTTGCTGGCGATTATGCCCGCGCCCATTCCGACCTAAAGAAGGCAGAAGAATTGGGTTATCAACCAAATCCACAGTTTTTAGAGATGCTCCGTTCTGCTGCCGGCTCTTAAACTTCTTCTTTGCCACTTTACCTTTACCTGAAGTTTAATGTAAAATTTCTCAAAGGTTTTTATGAAGGTCTTAATTGCTGGAGGGGCAGGGTTTATCGGCAGTTTTCTGTGCGAATATTACTGCCAGCGCGGAGAAGAGGTTATCTGCCTTGATAGCCTCATTACAGGTAGCAAAGAGAATATTGAACACCTTTTGAGCCAAAGAAACTTCACCTTTATCCGGGCTGACATTTCCCAGCCCCTTCCCCGATTGCCTGAAGGCGTTGGTCTGGTCTTTAATCTTGCCTCTCCAGCCAGTCCGGTGGACTATTACCGGTATCCTATCCAGACCTTACGTTCTGGCTCAGCAGGCACAGAAAACCTGCTTCTTTTCGCACTCTCGCAACAGAAAGCACCTTTCATCCTGGCATCCACCAGCGAGGTTTACGGAGACCCAAAGGTCCATCCGCAGAAAGAGAGTTACTGGGGCAATGTCAACCCGATAGGCAAACGGAGTGTCTATGATGAAAGCAAAAGGTATGCAGAGGCGATTACGATGGCATATTACCGCCAATTTGGGCTCCCGATAGGGATTGCCCGCATCTTCAATACCTACGGTCCGCGGATGAGGCCGGCTGACGGAAGGGCGGTGCCCAACTTCATTTCCCAGGCACTGGCTGGTCTTCCGGTAACGGTCTATGGAGACGGAACCCAAACCAGAAGCCTCTGTTATGTGAGCGACTTAGTGGAAGGGCTGGCTGCTTTGGCACAAAAAGTCTGTGATTGCTTTCGGGAAAATGGTAAAGAAAGAAAAGCCTTTTTGGTTAACCTTGGTAACCCGGAAGAGGTAGCCATTATTGAGCTGGCAAAACTGATTATCTCCCTCTGCCATTCTAAAAGCGAGATCATTTTTCAACCCTTACCTGACGATGACCCAGCCCGGCGCTGTCCGGATATTAGGGAGGCAAAAAGGGTTTTAGACTGGGAGCCAAAGGTTTCTCTAAAAGAGGGGCTTAAAAGAACGATAGACTGGTTTCGGAGGCAAGATGGAAAAGTTTGACATCGCTATCTTAGGGGCTGGTCCTGGCGGTTACATAGCCGCCATCCGGGCTGCCCAGTTGGGTTTTAAGACCTGTTTAATAGAAAAGGACCTTTTAGGCGGCACCTGTCTCAATCGGGGTTGCATCCCTACCAAATGTTTTGCTGACCTTGCCCATACCCTGGAAAAGAGCAGAAAAGCAGCCGGTAGCGGGCTTCTCTTTGACAGTTTCCAGGTTAAGATGCCGGAGATAGTTGCCTGGAAGGATAGGGTAGTTAAAAATTTGCGCAATGGCATAAATTATCTTCTCAAAAGCAACGGTGTCTTTCTCCTTTCTGGAGAAGGAAGGCTGGTCTCCACAGATGGTATCCTGGTCTCTGGGGAAGAGGTCAAAGCAAGAAATATCATTCTGGCAACCGGTTCTTCGCCGGCAAAGCCAAAGATATTTCCGTTCGGCGACGGCCGGTTCATTACCTCCGACGAAATCCTGGAGATGGAAAGCCTCCCGGAAAGTCTTGCGGTGGTGGGTGGGGGCGCCATCGGGTGTGAATTTGCCTCCATCTTTGCCTCTTTTGGTTGCCGGCTTGCTATCTACGAAATGCTGTCCCATCTTCTCCCCTTGGAAGATGCGGAGATGGGCGTTGCTCTGGAGCGGTCCTTCAAAAAACGGGGGATTGAGGTCACGGTTGGCAGGCCAGCAGAGCTCTCAGAGCTGGAGAGGTTTGAAAAGGTCCTGGTGGCTGTCGGCCGGCAACCCAACACTAAAGGGATAGGCCTGGAAGAAGTTGGCGTGGCGCTTGATGAGAAAGGTTTTGTAAAGACCAAAGAAGATTTTGCCACCAGTATCCAGCACATTTACGCCATTGGCGACATTTCTGGAAAAGGCCAATTGGCCTATCTTGCCAGCGAGCAGGGGATTTCGGTGGTGGAGAGGCTGGCAGGAAGAGAGCACCCGGTCGATTATAACTTGCTTCCTTCCTGCGTCTTTACCTTGCCTGAGGTGGGCACCTTTGGAATTACCGAAGAGCGGTTAAAGGATAAGAGAACTGACTACCAGGTAGGGAAGTTTCCGTTTACCGCCCTGGGAAAGGCATACTGCATCAACGAGACAGAGGGGTTTGTCAAGATTATAGCGGAGAGTCAGACCGGAAGGATAGTAGGCTGCCAAATAATAGGGCCATCTGCCACCGAACTGATCCATATCGTGAGCGCTGTTGCCAGAGCCGAAGGTACAGTAGAGACACTGATAGACTCTATCTTTGGCCACCCCACCCTGGCGGAGAGCGTGAAAGAAGCCGCACAAGCCTGTCTGGGCAGGGCAATACATCTGCCGAAGGTTTCTTCCGGATAGTAGTTTTGCACCCCATACCCTCTCATTTGACAAAAGATAGGGAGTATTATATAATAATAGGTTGCAAGAATTAAGTATAAGGAGAAATCTTCTCCAGGTGAAAAGTTCTTTGACAATTTGAATTGTAGCCAAGCAGGAAAGGGTGTTTGGTGGATGCCTTGGCGAAAGCGAGCGATGAAGGACGTGGTTTACTGCGATAAGCCTCGGGGAGTCGTAAACAGGCTGTGATCCGGGGATTTCCGAATGGGGCAACCTTTGGAGGTAAACCCTCCAAATTCCTGCCTGAATCCATAGGGCAGGAAGGCGAACCAGGGGAATTGAACCATCTTAGTACCCTGAGGAAAAGAAAACGAAGTGATTCCCCCAGTAGCGGCGAGCGAAAAGGGAAGAGCCTAAACCCGTCAGCCGTAAATAGCCTGGACGCGTTGTCTGGCGGGGGTAGGGGGAGAAAGTCGGGCTGGTGTCCAGACCGGCCGCCGAGTTACAAACCAGAGGTTTAGCCGAACAGACTGGAAGGTCTGACCAGAGAAGGTAATAGTCCTGTAGGCGAAAAGCCAATGGCTCGGTGGACTTTTTTCCCAAGTAACGCGGAATCCGGGAAAGTCCGCGTGAATCTGGCCCGACCATGGGCTAAGGCTAAATATCTGCTTTCGACCGATAGTGAACCAGTACCGTGAGGGAAAGGTGAAAAGAACCCCGGGAGGGGAGTGAAATAGAATCTGAAACCAAACACTTACAAACAGTGGGAGGGCTATGTCCCTTTAAGTCGTAAGGCCGAAAGGGAAATGCCTGACCGTGTGCCTATTGAAGAATGAGCTGGCGAGTTACGTTGCGCAGCAAGGTTAAGCCGTTTCCAGCGGCGGAGCCGTAGCGAAAGCGAGTCCTAATTGGGCGTTCCCAAAAGGGCTCCCGCAAATGCTTGCATTTGCGGGATGTAGTTGCGTAACGTAGACCCGAAGCCGGGTGATCTACCCTTGACCAGGATGAAGTCTTGGTAACACAAGATGGAGGTCCGAACCGGTGCCGGTTGAAAACGACTCGGATGAGTTGAGGGTAGGAGTGAAAGGCTAATCAAACTCGGCGATAGCTGGTTCTCCCCGAAATAGCTTTAGGGCTAGCCTTCCGGAATTAGAGAGCGGGGGTAGAGCCACTGGATGGTTGCGGAGGGGCACCACCCTTCCTATTCCAACCAAACTCCGAATACCGCTTTTCTGTACCGGAGGAGTCAGACAGTGGGGGATAAGCTCCATTGTCAAAAGGGGAACAGCCCAGACCGCCGGCTAAGGTCCCCAAATACAGGCTAAGTGGTAAAGGAGGTAGATTCACGCAGACAGCCAGGAGGTTGGCTTAGAAGCAGCCATCCTTTAAAGAAAGCGTAACAGCTCACTGGCCGAAATCCCGCAAGGGTGTGAATCTGCGCCTAAAATTCAACGGGGCTCAAGCCTGTTACCGAAGCCGCGGAATTCTATCCTCTTTTCGGATAGGATTGGTAGGGGAGCATTCCCTATGCCTGTGAAGCCTGACCGTAAGGACAGGTGGAGGTATGGGAAGCGAGTATGTCAGCATAAGTAGCGAAAATCCCGATGGAAACTCGGGACGCCGGAAGTCTAAGGTTTCCTGGGCAAGGTCAATCCGCCCAGGGTTAGGCGGTGGCTAAGTTGAGGCCGAAAGGCGTAGATGATGCGTGAGCCGGTTAATATTCCGGCCCTGCCGAAATGGCGTTATCAGCGATGGGGTGAAGCGGTAAGATAGACCATCCGCTTATTGGATTGCGGTCTAAGCCACCAAGGAGGGCCTGCCAGGCAAATCCGGCAGGCTGCCTTTCAAAAGGGCAACTCCGGATGGCGAATGGGACCCAAACCTACGGGTGAGGGGAACTGGTCGAGTCAAGCCGCCAAGAAAAACCTCGGTTCGCGAGTCTTTTCGGCAGCCGTACCGCAAACCGACACAGGTAGACTGGCAGAGTATGCTAAGGCGCTCGGGATAATCCTCGTTAAGGAACTCGGCAAAATGGCCCCGTAACTTCGGAAGAAGGGGTGCCTGAGTAGTTTTGACGAAAGTTAAAACGAAAAGGCCGCAGTGAAATGGCTCCTGCGACTGTTTACTAAAAACACAGGTGCCTGCTAACTCGTAAGAGGATGTATAGGCACTGAC
>CAZPLE010000101.1:0-4185 GCA_964587375.1 uncultured bacterium | reverse complement strand
CCAAAAAGGTTGGCATAATATGGTAAATTTATGGCAAAATTAATTATTTATTTTACTATAAATAGTAAAGAATTGCCAAGCGGCTGGAAATGGTTCCTTTCTCAACCAAAGGTTATTTTATAAGTTGAGGATGAAATCCAGAGCTCGGGAGGTCTGATAGATGAGTGCGGTCTTATCCGCTTTATACAGAGGCATCATCTCTGCTGTAAGATAGCCGTCATATCCTATCTCTTTCAAGGCGGTAATCACCTCTTTCCAGTTAACATCTCCTTCCAGAAGGTCTACAAAGCCGCTTACATTACCTACGGAAGCACGAAAGTCTTTCAGGTGCACCTTCTTTATCCTCTTTCCCAGGATTCTGATCCACTGCTCCGGATAACCTGTCAGAACCGTATTGCCCACATCAAAATAGGCACCGACCCAAGAACTACCCACCCGGTCAATGAAATCTCTCATTTCCAAGGGTGAGAGTAAGAACTTGTTCCAGACATTTTCTATCCCGATGTTAACCCGGTACCTCTCAGCCACTGGAGCCAACTCCTTCATTGTCGAAAGCGCTCTTTCATAGGCGAGATCGTAAGCAACCACTTCACTCTCCGGTTTGAAGAAGACATCCACTGCTCCCGGCACTACCAGAATGGTATCCACCTCAAGGTAAGAAGCAAACTCCAGCATCTTGGCAACGATCTCCTTTGCCTTTGCTCTGGTCGCTGGGTCATTGGAGGTCAAGGAAAAATCCCAGAAAAGGCCGGTTGCCAAACTGCTTAATTCTATCCCGGCTTTCTCTGCCTCTTCTTTTACCTTTAAGAGGTCTCCCCTTTGGGATTCAAGGGTAATCTCATTTTTGCCAGACGGTAACGCTACCTCTACTGCCTGGAAGCCGGCTTTTTTAGCCAGAGCAAAACATTCTGCGAGGGTTAAATCAGAGGGAAATGACCAATAACTGATACTTTTCTTCATAGTATTATCTCCTTTCCTTTTTCTGCTGATTCCAGTTCTTTATATACCAGGGCAAGGGAATTTTTGGCATCCTCCGGGGTTACCACCGTCGGTTCCCGCCTGTCTCTAACGCAGTCTACAAAATATTTTAGTTCCTGATAATAACCGACCAGGGTTGAGATATTGCCACCCGCTGCCACACCTTGTGGTACCACCACTTCTAGTTGGGGAAATTCTGACTTTCCGGCGGTATAAATGGCGAATGGTTTGGGAGAAAGGGAGTTATACTCTACCGTTCCCTTTTCAAAATTGGCCACAAACGACATCCGGAAAGGAAAGGTATCCGGAAAGTCCCATCCACCTTCAGCGGTAACCATCAACTTCGGATATTGATATGAAGTCAGGACGTGGTAGTAACCACCGGCTACTTTCCGTCCCCAGGTGTAAACACTCTCTGGTTTTCCTAAAAGGAAAAGAAGGTAATCGGCATCGTGGATATGGAGATCAAAAAGAGCGCTTCCGCTCTTTCGGACATCTATTATCCAGTTCTCCCAGCCCCAGACGGGGAGAGGTGAGAGTCTGGTAAGATGAAGGGAGACCAACTGGCCCAATTCTTTCTTATCGTAAATCTCTTTGAGTCGGACATATTCGGGCCAGAACCGGATGGTTTGAGCGACCATAAATATTACCTTGTGCTTTTCTGCTGTTTTAACCATTCGCTCGGCATCTTTTATTTTAAGGGCGATGGGTTTTTCGCAGATTACGTCTTTACCGGCCTGCGCCGCTTTTATCATCCATTCGGCATGAAGAAAGGTAGGTAGACAGATATCAATCGCATCAACCTCCGGTATCTTCAAAAGTTCCTCTGGATCTGAGTACGCAGAACAATTAAATCTGTGCGCTAATTCTTCAGCCTTATCTTTCCGAATATCTGCCACACCCACCAGTTTCGCATCAGGCAAAAGAGAATATACTTGGGAGTGCATCGTACCCATAAATCCTGCTCCAACCACACCTACTCTGGCCATAGTTCCTCCTGAAAGACTACTTGGCTCTATATCCTGGCTCCATTTTTATATTTTACGCAGGCGGAAATAAAGGCGCTCAAAAGAGGATGGGGTAAAGAGAGCCGTGACTGAAATTCGGGATGGAACTGTGTGGCTACAAAAAAAGGATGGTTTCTCAGTTCCACTATCTCCACCAGCCTTTTGTCCGGAGAGAGGCCTGCCGGAAAGAGACCCTGTTTCTCTATCTCGGGTAGAAATTGAGGATTGACTTCGTAACGGTGCCGGTGCCTCTCATTTACCCGGCTCTTGCCATAAGCCCGACGACTGATACTGCTGGGTTTTAGAATGCAAGGATAACCACCCAAACGCATCGTTCCACCCAGATTCTTTACCCCTTTCTGCGATTCTAAGATAGTAATTACTGGATGCTGAGTGTGGGGATCAAATTCGGTGCTGTGGGCATCTTTCCAGCCACACACGTTTCGTGCAAATTCCACCACTGACATCTGGAGCCCCAGACAGATTCCAAAATAAGGAATTTGGTTTTCCCGAGCGTAACGAATAGCCGCAATCATACCTTCCACTCCGCGAATTCCAAAGCCACCCGGAACCAGAATTCCAGAGACTCCTTTCAGGTACTTACCGACCTCACCCTCCTTTTCCAGCATCTCTGAATCCACTTTTTTAATCTTTATAGAGGTGCAGGACGGCAGTCCGGCATGAGTAAGCGCCTCATCCAATGATTTATAGGAATCTTGGAGACGGACATATTTCCCCACCATCGCTATCTCAACTTCCTCTTTCGGGTCTTTGAGTTTCGCTACCAGTTTCTCCCATCTTTTCAATCTCGTCCGGCGTGGCCGGAGGTGAAGACACCTTAAGATTACAGTATCCAGCCGTTCCTGATGAAATACCAGGGGAATGGCATAGATGCAATCGGTATCGGGTGCTTCGATCACACCCTCTGGCGGAACGTTGCAGTAGAGACTTATCTTTTCCCGTGCCTCGCTGGTTAGGGGTTTCTCGGTACGGCAGAGGATTATATCCGGTTGAATACCGATTTCCCGTAAACGCTCCACAGAGTGTTGGGTGGGCTTGGTCTTCAATTCAGCAGCAGCATGGACAAAAGGGACGTAGGTAAGGTGGATATAACAGGTATTTTCCGGACCAACATCCTGTCGGAACTGACGGATTGCTTCCAAGAAAGGCAAACTTTCAATATCGCCAACCGTGCCGCCAATTTCGGTAATAACAATTTCAACCTTTCCCCTGGCTACCCTTTTGATGCGGCGTTTTATCTCATCGGTAATGTGGGGAACTACCTGAATAGTTCTACCCAGGAAGTCTCCCCGGCGTTCCTTTTCAATTACGGTGAAATAGACCTGGCCAGAGGTGGTATTATGAAACCGGCTTAAGGTAAGGGAGGTGAACCTTTCGTAGTGGCCTAAGTCCAGGTCTGTCTCTGCGCCGTCTTTGGTAACAAAGACCTCACCATGCTGGTAGGGGGTGAGAGTTCCCGGGTCAACGTTCAGGTAAGGGTCAAATTTCTGCATCGTAATTCGGTAGCCGCGAGCCTCCAGAAGCGTTCCGATGGAAGCGGATGCTACGCCCTTGCCCAGAGAAGAGAGGACACCGCCGGTTACAAAGATGTATTTGGTCATCTTCTATTTATAGAAAATTTACCATATTTTACCATTGAAACTCCAGTCTCTCAATCTTGAGTTAGTTTCGCAAGGTCTTCTGGAATATCCACCGAGCGACTGTCAAAAGGAGTAATAACAACCCTAACCTTTACGCCATTTTCCAGGGCCCGAAGTTGCTCCAGTTGTTCTACTTTCTCCAGTGTGCTGGAAGGCAGGGAGGCAAACTGAAGAAGAAATTCCTTTTTGTATCCATAAATCCCCAAGTGCTTGTAAGCGCCACAAGCCGGTAACCGGCCTTGATGGTCCCGGTCATAGGGGATGGAGGCACGGGTGAAATAGAGGGCATCACCAAAACGGTCAACTACTACTTTGACTACATTTGGGTCTTTCCATTCGGATTCCCGCACAAGAGGTGTGGCCGCGGTAGTCATTACAATCTCTGGCAGTTTAAGGGGGTCTATGACGGCGGCAATTACCTGTGGCGGCAGAAAGGGTTCATCTGCTTGGAGGTTAATGATTATCTCCGCATCCACTTTTCGGGCAAGGTAGGCAACGCGGTCAGAGCCGGAACGGAAATTGCCAACTACTTTTCGCAC
>CAZPLE010000100.1:0-9115 GCA_964587375.1 uncultured bacterium | reverse complement strand
CCTCAAGAACATCGTCGTCAAGGGGACGCCCATCGAGAAGATAAAGAGGTCGTTCCGGAGATCAAGCTGCGACCTGGTGGCTATTTATCCCAATATCCATGTTTATATGCATGGTAGTTGTCGCGGCTGCACCCACTCCGTCAGGTTCGCCTTGGACCGGCTGGCGTCAGAAGGATATGTGGCTAAACTTACAGAACCGATAAATATTGTCATCGGTTTTAATACCGAGGTTCCCGAAAACTTGGATCCGGACCGAACCCTGATTATCGGCGATTGTACTAAAGAGCACATCGACCGCGGCATCACCTTCTTCCCCGGCTGTCCGCACCTTATGGCTTCAACGACCGTCACTGCGGTGGTCAAGGCCCTCGTCGACAAACAGAAATTTCCTAAGTTCGTGACGCTTCCGCAACAGCTTCAGCCTTACTCAAAAAGGGGTTGGAAGTACTAATTTCGGCCTGTTTTACTGGCGGAGGTTTGGGATATAAAGAAATTTTTCTGCAAACTGATGGTGCTCATTACACGGCGGAGAAGGGAGTGCTCGAAAACCTCACTCCTTTTGTCGACAAAGACCTCTTTGACAAAGCAAAGGTGGCCTACCCGACCGGCGCCTGGACAATGAAGGATTATCTTGAAGCAACCAGGAGGCTTACCGTTAGGGACAAAAGTGGCCGGGCGGTTTAGTTCGGCATTATGGTCTACCGGTGACCTCCGTTTATGACGGTCATAAACGGTTACAACTCCATCTGGAGTGGCAGCAAACATAAAGAGGAAGCCTGGAAATTTCTGAAGTTCTATTCCGGGCCGGAAGGCAGCGAGATGCTTTCCACCCACAGGAACTGCGTGCCGGGCTTAAAGGTGGCCGCACATTTCAAAGGTTTCCTTGCGCCGCCCTCGGCGAGGTCACGGTGAAAGAGGCCACCGAAAAAAGCGTCCGGGAATTTCCAAAGTATCGGGTAAAACCGGTAAGGTTATTAAAATATATTTAAAGTATCTTAAAAACTTGACAAAAAGAATTTTTTATGATAAATTACAAAGTATAAAATGAAAATAGATAAAAGCAAATCTTTACCTCTGTACATTCAGATAAGGGAGAACATCCGCTCCCGGATTGAAAGCGGAGAGTTAAACCCTCTAGAACCCCTTCCTTGTGATAATCTACTCTGTCGGGAATACCAGGTCAGCAAGATAACGGTCAAAAAAGCCCTCGAAGATTTGAAGGCTGAAGGTTACATCATCCGCATCAAGCGGAAAGGAACTTTTGTCGCCTCACGAGAATTCTGGAAGAAAAAGAAGGAGACAAACCATTTCAACTCCGACTACAAGTCCATCGCTTTTATCGTCCCAGACATTGAAGATACTTTCATTGCCGAAGTGTATGCTGGCATTGAGAAGGTCGCCACGGTTTCCGGGTTCAAGGTCATCGTCTTAAGTTCCAGCAGAGACATAAAAAATGAAGCCGCCAACATAGAGATGGTTGGAAACAGCAACTTTGAAGGTGCCATAATATTTCCTTTCTGGGGAAGATTCCACGCCCACCAGATTTTGAATTTGAAGAGAAAGAAATTTCCTTTCGTCCTTATTGACAGGTATTTCCGGGATATAGCCACCGATATGGTTTTGGTGGATAACTTCAAGGGCGCCTACAAGTTTGATAAAGCCGGTTTATCATATCCTAATGAACGCTGGACTTTGAATGATTTCCGCGCTGCCGCAGCGAAACTTACCAAGCGGGACAAAACTGGTCGGGCGATACAGTTTGGTACTATAATCTGGCAAAATGCACCTTTTATGTTAGCCCTCAACGGCGTATCCCTTTTCTCGCCGGATAATCAGAAATGTTTATTGAATGAGCCGAAAGCGATTGAAACCTTACGATTTTGGCTGGACCTGGTTCATAAATATCGGGCTGCTCCCACAGCCGCAGAATTACTGGGCAGGGAGGACCAGACTACTGTTTTTGACTGGAAAGGTTGCTATGGTAATGAGTGGAACCTTTGCTCTGGTGGAATTTTCAAAGATAAGAGATTTCCAGTGGGATGTGGCTCCAGTCCCCAGAAGTCTGGATGGTCAAATTAGACGTACCCTCTTTTTCCCCGGTTACAATTGTATCTGGAGTGGCAGCAAACATAAAGAGGAAGCCTGGAAATTTTTGAAGTTCTATTCTGGACCGGAAGGAAGTAAGATTTTAAGTAATTATAAAAATTGTGTACCGGGGCTTAAAAAAGTGGCTTACGACAAAAATTTTCTTCAACCGCCTCCAGATAATATCGGAGAGAATATAGACGCTATTTACTATTCCGTTGCGGCACCCCAGTTTTACGGTTATAAAGAGTTCCTCCAACAGGTTTTACAACCAGCCATAGAAAAAATCTTTCTGAAAAAAGAGACGGTGGAAGAAGCCACTGCCAGATGTGTCCGGGAATTTTCCAGATTTAAACCCCAGCCATAAAGATGAAAACGGTTCTTTTAATTGCTAGTTGGCTAACGATGGTCGTCAGCCAGATTGCAATTAAGTATGGCAGCATTTCTGAAGTAAGACAGGTTCCCTGTTTTGCAACAGGTATTATTATTGGCGCAGTTGGTATGTGGCCCCTCATGGTTCTTCACCGAGCGCTGAATCCGAACATTACCGTAGGATTGTGTATTGGCGGTGGATTCCTATGGTCTGAAGTTGCATTGGCATTGATTTTTCATTCTCGAATCTCCCTTCTTCAAATCATAGGAATATTGGCAATAAGTTTGGGCATCTTTTTGCTTGCCGGAGTGAAAGCAATAGGATAGAAAATGATTAGAAATCAAGAAAAGGGTAAGAGATTAAAGTCTGTAATCTTTTCCGAACTTCCGATCCATGATTCTTTGTGGTCGATTACCACCGGAAGGAATGGGAATATCTATGTAGGGGTATGCTGTGAGTTGACCGGTGGCCAGAGCGTATTTATTGTTCAGTATAACCCGGTAGAAAAAAAGACAAATTATCTCTTAGAGGTAAGTTCAGCCTTAGGGGAACCAGGTGATAATGGAAGAGCGCCTTACAGTAAGATTCACTATTGTCTTTTACCTTCTTCTGATGGAAAGTTATATGCGGCTACCCATGCTTCCGGTCCTCCTATCAATCATCGTATCTGGAGACCGTGGCATACCTGGGATGACCCCAAAAGAATGCACTCTGGTTTTCATATCTTCTCCTTTGACCCCAAAACTGAAGAGTTAACCGATTTTGGAGTAATGAGTCGTAATGAAGGAAGCAGAGCGGCAGCTCTGGCAGAAAGAAGAGGGCTTATATATGGAATTACCTGGCCAAGAGACCATTTCTATATATTTGACATAAAAAAGAGAAGATATAGAGATTTAGGTAGAATTGGAGATATTAATGCCCAAGCGGTCTGGATTGACTCAGAAGAGAATGGTTACACCGCAGATGATTTGGGATATATAATTAAGTATGATGCCAACCAAGATAGGCTAATCCATTTAAATCTCAGGGTCCCTAAAAGCCCAGATTGTCCGTCAGAAGCTCGTTCTGTTTATGATGTTGTTCCTTCTCCTGATGGAAAGAGTGTTTATGGAACGGTATGGAATTTAGAAAGGATCCCATTTGCGGAAAGGTTGTTTAAGTACGATTTCAAAAAGAACAAGATTTATGATTTAGGCCCTGGCTATGGTAAAGATAAACTGGACCATCTGGGTGGCCTCATCTTTGGAGATGATGGATACTTATATTATGCGGCTTCCAAAAGAGATGAGAAGAGAAGGGTGCCTTATCGGATGTATCTCTTTAGGATGAATATAGAAACTTTAAAAAAAGAAGAGATTGCTCCCTTTGATGACGGAGATTATCACTCGGAGTATATTAGTAAGGCAACCAAGGATTTTGCGGGCAATTTGTACTTTGCTGATACCAACAACCGACCAGAAAGAATATACATCTATACGCCAAAAGGCTCAGGCAAAGACTTTACTCCGAAATGGCCAATAGTCAGAAGTTGGGGGTAACCCATGCCAATTGACAGAGAAGATTTAAGGAAGAGAAGGTGGCCCAAACCTCCCTTTCCGATAGGTCATGAGGTAAGAGGGAGAAAAATCAGAGGTTCCGGCATTATCTTCTATGACGATGTTGGTAATGAGATAATAGCAGGCGATCCCTCTTTCTATGCAAATCTTTCCGCTCCTGCTAATTATTTAGAAAGCCATCTTGTTTCCGAAGGAAAAATCAAAATTATTCCCCTTGGCAAGAAAAAAGTTACCGGTTCGCTTCCACCCGAAGAATGTGCAATTACCTCTTTGGTTAAAGACAGAGAAGGAAGAATATATATCGCTAGTTCAGGGAGAAAATCACATCTTTTACTTTATGATTCAAAAAGAGAGCCTAATTATGCTATCCATTTAGGAGTATTAGAGAAGGAAGAGTCTAAAATAAACTCTTTAGTAGTCTCTTCTGATGGTTCTCTCTTCGGAGGAACGGAACTAAAAAACGGAGAGGGTTATCTCTTTTCTTGTATCCCAAGCGAAGAGGCTCCTTTAAAGATAGAAAAAGTGGCTGTCCCGATAAAGAACGAAGGAATATCTGCTTTAACTATTGATAATAACTTAGGTCGTATCTATGGATTGAGTACCAAGACCGGAACATTCTTTATTTTCTATCTAAAAAAAGGCACAGTGGAGTTAAAAGGTCCTGTGGATAAAGAGGGTATTTTCTCCGAGGTTTTGGTGGTTGGTCCTGAGAGAAATGTATATGGTGGGGCTCGCTGGGGGCAACTCTTTAGGTATGATATAGAAAAGGAATCCTTAATCTCTTTAAAGAGCAGAATTCCTTCCGTTAGGGGAAGAGAGATGTACGATAAAATAGATTCTTTAATATTTGATAAAGAGGGTCAATCTCTTTACGGAGGGACATTTGCCGACGGGATGCTATTTCAATTTTATCCTCAGGAAGAAAAGATTATTTCCTTAGGAAAAGTGATAGCTCAACCCCGTATTCGTTGCTTGGCTTTTGGAAAGAATGGGTGTCTCTACGGAGTTGCCGGCGAAACTTGTTGCCATCTTTTCCGATATAATCCTGAGGATAGAGATTTGGTTGACTTAGGGATTCCCTTTGTCTCTTCGCCACGGCACTGGTATGGATATGAATTTGATGCCGCGGTCAGTGGAGAAAATGGAGAAATCTTTTTGGGTCAAAGCGAACGGATCAGTTATCTCTTTCTCTATTTCCCCTAACGGAGATGTAAAAAACAAAGGAGGGTAAAGCCATTCCGTCTTCTGGGTCACTTTTCTATCACGTTTTCCCTGCCTGGTCCAAAAGAGACCCATTTTATTGGGATTCCGCTCAGTTCTTCTATTCTCTCCAGATAACGCTGGGTGTTGACCGGAAGTTGTGACCACCTTTTGGCTTCCGAAATCTCCTGCTGCCAGCCCGGGAGTTCTTCGTAGATGGGTTTTGCCTGGCAAAACTCTTTAAATCCCTGAGGGAATTCCTCCAGACGCTCACCATTTACTTGATAAGCCACTGCAATCTTAATTGCCGGCAGGGTATTGAGCACATCTAACTTGGTGATGAAGAGGGAGTCAAGCCCATTTACCATCCCCGCATAGCGCACCAGGACTGAGTCAAACCAGCCACAGCGCCGGGGTCTGCCGGTAGTAGCACCATATTCTCCACCCAGGTCTCTGAGGTTTTCACCAAAAGCGTCCTCTATTTCGGTAGGGAAGGGACCCTCACCCACTCTGGTCGTGTAGGCTTTGGCAACGCCGATAACCCGGTCAATCTTTGTGGGTCCAATCCCCAAGCCTGTGCAGGCACCACCGGCGATAGGGCTGCTGGCAGTGACAAAAGGATAGGTTCCGAAATCTATGTCAAGAAAAGTTCCCTGGGCACCTTCACACAAAATCTTCTTTCCTTCCTTTAAGGCCTTGTTAATGTATCTTGCGGTATCTATCACCATTGGCTGGAGACGTTTTGCCAAAGGCTCGTATTCCTCAATAATCTTTTCTCTCTGAAAACCTTCATTCTTGTAATATTCCCTAAGGAGATAGTTCTTCATCTGAAGGTTGATCTCCAGTTTGTGCCGAAAAGTTTCTAAATTTAGGAAGTCAATCATTCGGATACCAATCCGGGCTGCCTTGTCAGTATAGGTGGTTCCGATACCTCTGCCGGTGGTACCCAACTTCCCTTTTCCCCGGTGGGCATCCTCAATCTGGTCCAGAACCTTGTGGCTGGGCAGAGTAAGGTGTGCGTTGGTGCTTATCCAGAGTCTGCCCTCTACCGAAATACCCTCTTTCTCTAAGGCCTCTACCTCCGAAATAAGGGAGACTGGGTCCACTACTACGCCGTTGCCTAAGATACATTGGGTATGGGGATAAAGTATTCCAGAAGGGACAAGGTGGAAGATATACCTTTTTCCGTTGACGACTACCGTATGGCCTGCATTGCAACCACCCTGGTATCGGGCGATGAGGTGGTGGTCAGCAGCAAGATAGTCAATAACCCTTCCTTTCCCTTCGTCTCCCCATTGGGTACCCACCACTACCGTCACCATAAAACGGCTCCTTCCCCCTCCAAAAAGAGATTCCCTTCTCTTGGTACTGGAGAGTTTATCTTTTATTTCAGTTTGCTTTTTATCGCTTCCGCCATCTCCCTTGTTCCGACAACCCCTTCTGTGGTGCCAGGCTTCAAATCATAGGTTACCACCCTACCTTCTTTGATAACTTCTGCAATGCCATTTTCCAGCCTTTCCGATGCCTCTTTTTCTCCAAGGTAGTCAAGCATCAGGTTTGCTGCCAGAAGCATAGCGGTGGGGTTAACTTTATTCTGCCCGCGATACTTAGGCGCACTACCGTGAACCGGTTCAAAGAGTGCAATCTCTTCGCCAATATTGGCACCTGCTGCCAACCCCAGACCACCTACCAGGCCAGCGGCCAGGTCCGAAATTATGTCTCCGTAAAGGTTAGGCAGAACTAAAACATCGTAGAGCTCCGGCTTCTGGACAAGTTGCATACACATATTATCCACAATCCGGTCCTCAAAGGCAATTTGTGGGAATTCTTGCGCCACTTTGCGGCAGGCCTCAAGGAAGAGTCCATCGGAATATTTTAAGATATTTGCTTTGTGAACCGCGGTCACCTTTTTCCTTCCATTCTTGGCTGCGTAGGCAAAAGCAAAGCGGGCGATACGTTCGGAAGCGGCTATGGAGTTTGGCTTTAAGCTGATGCCAGAATCAAAAGGAATCTCCCTGCCGGTCTTTTCCTTGACAAAATTTATTAATTCTCGGGTTTCCTCTCGTCCTTCCTGGAACTCTATGCCGCAGTATAAGTCTTCGGTATTTTCACGAACAATTATTATATCTACCTTTGAACAACGGCTGGGTGCGCCGGGATAGAGTTTTATCGGCCGCAGATTAGCATAGAGGTGAAAATATTGGCGTAAGGTTACATTGATACTGCGGTAGCCGCCTCCGACCGGAGTGGTAATAGGCCCTTTTAAGCAGATTTTGTTTCGGGCAATGGACTCCAAAAGGATATCGGGTAGTGGTGTTCCATAAAGGTCTATAGCTTGCTCGCCGGCTGGGACCACCTCCCACTCTATCGGAACACCCAATAGGTCCACTATTTCCCTGGCAATGGCGGTTACTTCTGGCCCTATTCCGTCTCCTGGGACCAGGGTTATTTTGTACATTGGCATCCCTCTTTCTCTTTCCGAGGGCTTGGTTTTTCAGTTACCTCTTTCTCTTCTCGTTCTCGTTTTTTGTAAGATTCGCTCCGGTACTCAGTGGTATAGAAACCCGGTCCCCGGTAGATAATCCCTGCACCGGTGCCCACCAGCCGTCGCACCTTTCCCTTACAGTCGGGGCAGTCTGTGAGCGGTTCTTCGGTCATCTTCTGGAAGACCTCAAACCTCTTCTGGCATCTTTCGCATTCGTATTCGTAGGTTGGCATAGACTTCCTCCCAAAACAGAAACCAGCCAAACTATTTATTTTAGCCAAAAAAGGTAAAAACGTCAAGGCTGACGGCCTTTCTTCAGCCGGATAAAGCGGGTTGTTTGAAAAGCAACGTAAAAAGCAAGGCAGCACAAGGCCACTGCGATATTAGCCAGCAGATATTTGCCAGTCTGATATGAGCCGATTGCCTGCCACAGAAGTGCGGATATCGTAGTAAGGAGCATAAAGAATGCGGGAATGATGGTATAATTGGCCTGCTTTTGGCGCAGCAAGAGGTAGCAACTGGTCAGGAGCAGCACCAGAGCCGCGATTAACTGGTTGGCCGCACCGAATACCGGCCAGATTGCCTTCCAGTTGCCGAGGGCAAGATAAGCAGCAAAGACCAGAGGGATAAAGGTTGCCAGATATTTGTTCCTAAAAGGTCTAAGGCGCAGGCTGTCTCCAAACAGTTCCTGGCCAATGTAACGGGTAATTCTGGTTGCCGTGTCAAGGGTGGTAAGGACGAAACCATTGAGCATCAAGATAGCCACAAAGTTGCCTTTGTCAGCCAGAAGCGGCCTGGTTATCTCCTGATAGCCGGCGGCAAAGGTAGGAATCCACCCTTTCTCCTTAAAGATGAGGGGAGAGGTTAGCCCTGGTCCACTCCATTTCAGTCCAGCAGCCACCGACAGGACCGCTACGATAGCCAGTATTCCCTCAGCCGCCATAGCACCGTAGCCGATGCGCCGAGCATCAACCTGGCTTGGCAGTTGCTTGCTGGTCGTTCCGCTTGAGACCAGACTATGAAATCCAGAGATGGCACCGCAGGCGACCGTTACAAAGAGCATTGGCCACAAAATCCCCGGCTGGGTTTTAAAGGCGACATAAGCGGGTGCTTGGATGGTTGGGTGGACCAAACATAGGCCCAAAAGCCCCACAATTAGACCAAAAAAGAGCAGGTAGGCAGAGAGGTAATCTCTGGGTTGTAAAAGGATATTGACTGGTAGAATGGAAGCGACAAAAGAATAGATGAGAAGAATGATAATCCAGCTCTTTTCTGGCGCGGGTAGGGTTATCGGGAGCTGTTGTCCGATGACCAGCAGGAAGACTAAAATAAGGAGACTTAAGATGGTGACTGCTGGGTAAGAATTCTCCCGGAAGTAAATCAGATAACCAGCCAAAATGGCATCCAGGATAAGGC
>CAZPLE010000099.1:0-8694 GCA_964587375.1 uncultured bacterium | reverse complement strand
GTTCGGCTCTTCTTCCAGGAGTTTGAGCGCTTCCCGGCCACTATGGGCTATGTAGAGGTCGTAGTCATCTTTCAGAAGCATCCGCAGAGATTCGCAGACATTCTTTTCGTCATCAACAATAAGAATCTTTTCCATCTGGTTACCTTTCTATTTTAATGGAAGAAAAACGCGACATACCGTCCCTTTTCGGGGTGTGCTCTCCACCCTTATCTTGCCTTTATGGTCTTCAATGATGCGCTGGGCAATGGGAAGTCCCAACCCCATCCCTTTGGTCTTGGTGGTATAAAAAGGCGAAAAAATTTCCGACAGTTTTTCCGGTGGTATCCCTCCGCCGTTGTCCTGAAAGTCTATTCGGACATAAGGGGACCCTGCTTCCTCCACCATTTCGGTTTGGATATGGAGTTTGGGGTTGTGCTTCATCGCTTCTCCAGCGTTGATAAGAATACAGGTAAATGCCTTTTCCATCTTTTGCCGGTCAACGCTCACGGTAAGATTGGCCTTCAACTCTTTGGTCACCTCAACCTTTCTCCCGGTCTTCTCTAAAAAATTATGGAGGGTGCTTTCTATCAATTCATTCAGAGGAACCAATGTAGGATTTATTTCCGCCGGTTCTGCAAATTCAAAAAGGTCAGAGACAATTCGGTTGAGGCGTTCCACCTCCTCCAGAGCAATTTTGTAAAAATTGTCATGAAACTCTCTGTCCTGGTATTTCTCCGGAAAGAGTTGGATGAAGGTCTTTATCGCAACCAGAGGGTTCTTTATCTGGTGCGCCATACTGCTTGCCAGTTGGTACCAGAATTTTAACTTTTCCAGATAAGAAACCTTCCGCTCCAATTCTTCCAAAGTGGTCAGGTCAGTAAAGATCAGCACCGCACCCGCTGGTTGACCTTCTTCGTCCTGGATAAGGCTGGTGCTAACTCCCAGAGGTTTTTTGTTTAAGGGATAGACTATTCTTTCGCTATGAACCAACTGGTGATTCTTCAATGCCCGCCATACAAGGTCAGCCAGCTGGGAACCCACTATTCCAATCTTCTTACCCACCGGTCTCTCGGAAGAAAACCCAAGTATTTCACCTGCTTTCTGGTTGAAAGTGGTTATTATCCCTTCCGGATTAACAGCCACTACTCCAGCGGCTAAATTCTGGAGTACCATCTCCTGTTCCTTCTTCTTCAGGAAGGCTTGGTGATAAAGGGAAAAATTCTCTATGATCAGGCCAAGGTAGCTGGCGAGCAGGGAAAGGAAGTCTATGTCTTCACTGCTGAACTTTCTTCCCGAAATCCGGTTGCCCAGGGTCAAAAACCCGTTCATCCTTCCCTGGAAAAATATCGGCACGCAAACTCTGGCGCATGCCAGTTCCATCTCCTGCCTTACCCGTCCATCCTGCCCGGAAAGAATAGGGTCTTGTTCCAGATTGATGATTTGCAGTTTCTTCTCCAGCCATCCAGCCAAGCCCTCACCAGTTAAAAATGAAACTTTCTTTGTCCAGGCTTCATCCCAGCCAGAAGAAGCGCAGACCCGGTACTTTCCGTCCTGGAAAAGAAAAAGCGCTGTTCGTGTGGAACCAAAGATTTCACCCATGGTTCTTACCAGCGCGTTAATAAACTCCTTACCCTCAAAGAACTTAAGGAGAACTTCTGAAAACCGGCGCATCGCCTCGCTGTAAAAATTGTTTCTCTGCCCAACGGATGGGGGTTCAAGACGCCTCTCTGAAAGTTTAAAGTTAAAGATGCGTTCTTTCAGATAGTGCCTTTCTCTTACCAGGCTGTCTTTTTCCAGGGCGTGATCCACGCTTATCCTTAACCTTGTGTTGTCCACTGGTTTAACCATAATGTCGTAAGCCCCGTATTCTAAGGCTTCACCACTCAGACGTGGAGCACTTTCCGGAAGAAAGACTATCACGGGTAAGTTCGGCATTCTCTTTCTTAACCACCGCAACAGCTCAAAGGCGTCTCTGCCTTTTAAGGGCACATCAAGAAAAGCCAGATTGATGGTTTGACCGCCCAACTGGAGAAGTGAGTCCGGATTTTCCGTATAATCAATCAGGGTAAGTGAATCAGAAAAAAGAAGTTCTATCTCTTCTTTCAGCCTTCGGTTATCAGAAAAGAGAGCGGCTAAATTCACTTTTCCTCCTCAATGGTTAAAAAAGGCAGTTCCACTGTAAAGGTTGAACCCATATCCTGAATGCTCTGCACCTTTATGTCACCCCTATGCTCCCTAATTATATTATGAGCAATAGCCAGACCCAGACCTGTTCCGCCGGTCTTGGTGCTGAAGAAAGGATCAAAGATACGACTAAGATTTTCCGGAGCAATCCCCGGACCGGTATCGCTGATAGAAACCGAACAGCGCTTACCCGGAATGTCAAGCCTAATTGAGACCGAAAGTCTTCCGCCATTATCCATTGCCTGAAGGCCGTTGAGAAAAAGGTTGGAAAAGACCTGGCGTAATTGGGCTTCATCCCCTTCAATAAAAATGGACCCGTTTTTATTATATTCCTTCACCAGAGTGATATCTTTAGCCGCTAAGTCATTAGATAAAAGAAAGAGTGTTTTGTCTATCACCTCCACCAGGTCCACCTTCTTCAGATTAAGAGGTTTTGGTTTCGCAAAACTCATCAGATTTTCCAGAAGACGGTTTATTCGGTCAACCTCCTGAGAGGCAATCTGAGAAAAAGTCTGGCGGAATTCTGCGTCCTTAAATTTTTCGGGCAGAAGTTGCACAAAGGTCTTTATGGAAACCAGGGGATTTCTAATCTCATGAGCCATGCCGGCAGCAAGTACCCCTGCGGCGGCCAGCCTTTCTGCCCGTTGGAGTTGTTGAAATAATTCCGCGTTATTTATCACCATCCCAATCTGACCCGAAATGGCGTGTAGAAATTCTACTTCCTGAGTGGAAAATATACTTCGGTCTTCTTTACGGGAAAGAAGGAGAAATCCCATCAGTTCGTTCTTCAATATAAAAGGCACGGCTACCTCCGCAGAGATCTTCTCCATAGCAGAAACTGCCGCTGGAATGTCGTGAAAAGAGGGGAGTCTTTCTAACGCTTCTCTGATGAGAATCTTTCCTTTCTTCAGTTCTTTTACCAGCGGGTTTTCCTTGTTCAATTCTTCAACGCGACATTTACTCTTTATCTCTTCTCCAAAAGAAGCACCAATTGAAAATCGGTCACTTTCCTGGCTGTTCCTCAACACAATCAAAGCGTGGGAAACATTCAACAGAGAAGCAATCTTCTGGAGAGAGATCTTCAGTGATTGGGAAATATTCGCAGAAGTAGATAGGACTTCGCTTAGTTCGCTTAGCACCTTTGCCGGTTGTTCCTTTCCTTTATAAAAAAGTTTGTCAAGGCCAGCCTTTATCATCTCTTTCAAAGGGGAAAAAGCAAAGGCAATCATGATGGCTGCCGCCATGCTGGGAAAGAGAGGAGAGATAGGAGTAAGTTTTCCCCGAACAACCCAGTTGAAGACAAAGACGATAAAGGCATAGAGGACACTTAGGAGGACAACCAAAATGGCATAGACAGTAGTGCGCTGGAGAATAAAAGAAACCTCCAAAATATTATGTTTTGCTATTCCGTATGCAATAATGCCACTTATGATCACTCCGGAAAATGGGCCGAGAGGGCTAAGGTAACTCATTCCAAAATAAGGAGAAAGAAAAACGGTAACAAACGTAAAAATGGTGGCGACAAAGACACTGGAAAGTATATATTCAATCTCTGTCTTTTTTAATCCAAAGCTCTTTTTCTGCCTCTGAAAAAGATAAAAAATAGCATGTCCTAAAACCCACATTACAAAGATTCCCACAAATAAAAATGCTATTCCGTAAGTTACTTGGGGAATTGTGCTTGTGGGTGATTCATAAAAAAACTTTTTTATATAGTTAGGGGTAAAGGCAGTAGCAGCTAGTAATACTGCGGTAATGTAATAAACTAAAACTATCTTTTTTCTTTTTTCAAGTTCTTCTCCAACGGATATTGCAAAATTAAAAAAATTGGCTGGAAGGAAAATGGCGATTGCATTGGCAAGACGGATGTAAAAGACCGCAACTGCAGGATTATGAAAAAACTGGACACTTCTTATCATTGCTACAGCCCACAGGGAAAGATTCAAATTAAAAATCAGGTAGATGAAATTCTTTGCGTTCTTTTTCCTTAAAAACACAAAAAAACCAAGACCAATACAGAAAATAATAGCGATGATAGAGTTAGTAAAAAGTAACAATTCAAATTTATACATTTTTTACGTTTTTCAGCAAAAGCGATGAATTTCCACCGCCCAATCCGTGAGAATTAACCAGTGCAAATTCAATCTGGTTAAATCGGGCGGAATTGGGAACATAGTCAAGGTCGCAGTCCGGATCAGGATACTGGTAGTTAATGGTTGGCGGGATTAAATCTTCTTCAAAAGCAAAGAGGACCGAAGCCACCTGAAGCACTCCGGCGGCAGTCATAGAACTGCCTATCATAGACTTAATAGAACTGATGGGAATGCGGTAGGCTCTCTCGCCAAAATAGTCTTTTATCGCCTGGGACTCTACCGCGTCAATATGCGGGTCAGAAGGAGCGTGGGCAGAGATGTAATCTACCACTTCTGGTGAAACCCGGGCGTCAAGGATCGCCTGCTCCATGGCATCCACCACCCCATTCCCCTTAAAGGAGTTGCTACCACACTGGTCGCGCATCCGGGCAATCTCTTCCAGACCCTTATAAGAAACGTAACCTTGAACGCCGCTACTCCCGTGGCCAACAATCTCTCCGTATATCTTGGCTCCTCTCCGTTTTGCTGCCTCCATTTCCTCCATAATGAAGACTGCGGCTCCCTCAGACAAGATTCCGCCACAACGTTTGAGGTCAAAGGGCCGGCTGGCTTCTTCAGGCTTGCCCTTCCAGGCTGGCACCAATCCGGAACGGCAAAATAGGGCAAGAAGAAGGGGTGTAATCGGACATTCTACACCTCCGCAAATGGCTAAAGAGATCTCACCGTTTTTTATCTTTTCTGCGGTAAAACCAAGGGCATCCACCCCTGAAGTACAGTCATTAGAAAAATTCTTCTGAATGGTGGGCACATTCAGACTATTGGCTATTTCACTCACACCCGCGTTTGGAGAAGCGATGGCAACCCCAAAAGGGCTGACTGCTTCAGGACCTTCTTTCAGAAAGGCACGGTACTCCTTTTCAAACTGGTCAATTGCGGTTCCGGTGGTTACACCTAACGTGATGCAACAGCGACCAGAGGAAGGCAGCCCGTTTTTAAATCCGGCGTCCGCTATGGCCATTCGGGCTGCAGCCACTGCAAACTGACTAATCCTTACCATCCTCTTGGCTTCTTTCTTCTCCATATAATCAAGCGGGTTAAAGTCGCTCACCTCGCCGGCTATCTGGCAGGGAAAACCAGAAGCATCAAAGGAACTGACCTTTTTTATTCCGGGCCTGCCGTTCCTCAGGGCATCCCAGAAGGCTTTTTTACCGATTCCATTAGGAGAAATAATCCCTATCCCGGTGATGACGGCTCTTCGGTTCATATTTTTATGAAAGGACGTTTCATTTACATAATCTTGGAATTTAAATTTATCGTTTCAATCATTTTTTGAAGACCTTCAGCGTTCCCAGTAAAAAAGTCAAGGCGTGCTTGGTCTCTGAAGTCTTTTGGTGAAGTATGAAGATATTTTGCCATCAGCGCTAAGTCATCTGATACAGACACATCGATCTTTAATCCTTTTTCTACCTGCCACATAAAATCTTCGGTCTCTTTTGAAAACTGCCGAAAATCCTTACCGTTAACCTTATAAGGAAGCGGGTCCCAAAAACGAGGAGGGAAAAATAAACGAATTTTGTAATCCATCATCTTTTGAGCGTAAGTGTCTTTATCATAAATTTCAAAACCAAAAAGTTCTGAATTTTTAAACCATTCTGTTTCAGGAAAAAGACCAGGAAATTGAACCACCATAGAATTTGGGGTTGTTTGAAGTAAAAATTCAAGATTTTTCTGTCTGTTTTCTTCTGTCTGACCGGGGGCAGGAAAGATAAAACTGACCACCGAGAAAACGCCTTCTTTTTTGGCTTTCTTCAAAATTTCCCTCATTAATTCCGGAGAGGCTTTTTTATTCATCTTCTCTTTCAAAATCTTTGCATCGGCAGATTCCACTCCAAAGAAGAGCCCAAAACATCCTGATCTTTTCAGAAGTGGAAAATCAAAATCTTCTCTTCTTAGATCCGTGGAGCCGGTGTATTCAACCTTTAACCCCTTTGCGAGGATTTCTCTTGCCACTTCCTCCATCAGGTCTGGAGGCGTATTGGAGCCCCCATAACGGAAAAGGCGCGTTCCGTATCTTCTTTGATAATGCGCCATCTCTTCTACAACCCGGCTTGCCTTTTTAGTCCTTAAACGGCCACTCTTAACTGGATGCGGACAGAAATAACACTGAAAATTACATCCCCTGCTTTCATCTATCACGAGAAAGTTCAACCGACCATTATTGTTCATTGCTGGATAAACATCCGGGTCGTAATTGGCAAAAGGAAGGCTATTGAGGTCAGTCACCCGTTTTTGAGGGGTGGTGATTACTCTCCCATCCTCTTTAAAGATGAGGTTTGGAACCCGGTGAAGGCTCTTCTTTCCTAAAACTACGTCAATTAAACCAAGAATCGTCTCTTCGCCTTCTCCAAAAGCCAGTCCATCAAAGTTGGAGGTGACTTTGTAGATATTTTCTCTAAAGGTATCTACGTGGGGACCACCAGCAAAGACCGCCAGCCTAGGGTGTCTTTTCTTCAACACGTTTGCTATGGCTAAAGAGGCGGTAAATCCGTCGCCATTCCAGAGTTTTAAGCCTACCAAGTCTATCCTTTCTTTCTCTACAAGATCTGCTATTTCAGAACCAATTTCATAAAAAACCTTCTGTTGATAGGCGGATAACCTCTTTTCCAGAAGGGAGAGTTCTACAATAGTGAATGGTCCTGGTTTACCAGACTGCAAAAAGATCTTTTGGGCAATCTTTTTCAGTTTATGCTGGAATTTCTCTGGAAAGAGGCGCCTTAGGGTTTCTGTCGTATTGTAATCAAGTATCTTTACCTGATGGCCAGCGTCAAGTATTATACTGGCGAGCAAAGCCAGGCCATTGTCAGGGATAAAGTCAGAAGGTGTTCTTGGACATCCTGCTATTGTAATCAATAGAGACCGCATTTTTTAGCGTTCTGCACATTTTTGTGCAACCAAGAGCATGTCGCTGCACAAAAATGTTATATTAAATCTTTTGGCTTGTCAAATTTTGTCCAAATATTTACCCAGGAGAGGGGTATAAAACGGCTGGCAATAAAATTGCACCGGAAGGTTAACAGGACAAAATTGTCCATTTCAACCTTACAGGAGGGAGCATGAAAAAGAGACTTTTTCTTGTGGTTTTAGGAATGGTAGGACTGGTTCTATCCCTTCCTAAAGAGAGTGTATTTGCTGGGGGGTTCCAGAACCCGGCGCAAGGCGCGAGCGCTTCTGGACAGGCTGGTGCTTTTGTGGCTCAAGCAGATGACCCTACTGCTCTCACACACAATCCTGCCGGACTTACCCAAATCTCCGGAACAAACTTTCTCTTTAGCCCGACAATAATTAACCCTTCAACCAAGTATCTAACTGGCACCGGAGAAACCTACAAAATTAAAGAGGAGACCCATCTTCTGCCCAACCTCTATTTTGTTACCGATTTTAAGAGAGAGGACTGGCGTTTCGGGCTGGGAATAACCACACCTTACGGTCAGGCAACAGAATGGTCAAAAGATAGTCCTTTTCGGTATTACGCTACTCGTTCCGAAATGAAATTTATTGACATAAATCCCTCTTTGGCTTACCGAGTGAGCAATGCTCTTTCTGTGGGGATAGGCCTTAACTACTATTATTCCAATATCATCCTTGAGGCGCTGGATGATTATTCCCTCTACGGACCATTCCCTGACGGTAACCACCAGATTGACGTGGATGGAAATCAGTGGGGTTATAATGTGGGCGTTCTTTACAAACCCTCAGAAAAACAGAGCATAGGTGGTTCTTTCCGCAGTGGTATTTCAGTAAAGCACCGAGGGGAATTGAAAATGGTTGATGTGCCAGACCCTCTTGGGGGACCGGCCATCACTGTCCCAGCAGTGCTGAAACTTGACTTTCCTCATCTTCTCAGTCTGGGATATGCCTACCGTCCAAATAAGAGATGGAAGGTGGAGTTTGACGTAGAGTGGGTTGGTTGGTCAGCGGTTGATACCATTCCGGTGACCCTGGTTGGAATGGCTGATCAAAAGATTGTGAAAGACTGGAACGACACAATAAGTTACCGTCTGGGAATGGAGTTGCGGACCTCTTCCCAATGGAGATTATGGGCAGGTTATCTCTTTCTGCCAACTCCTGTTCCTGACAGAACCTTTGAACCAAGCCTTCCGGATACGGATACCCACATCTTCTGCCTTGGACTGGAGTGGAAAAAGGAAAGATTTTCGCTCGCTCTATCCCAGGAACTCTCTTTTCCGGAAGAGAGAAATATTTCGGAGGGAGGATTGTTTGACGGAGCTTATAAATCTTTCAACGCTATAACTACGCTCAATCTTCAATATAACTTTTAAGGAAAGGAGAAAGATGAAGAATAAAATTTTGGTGATTGACGATGAAATAGGACCGCGCGAATCTCTGAGGATTCTCTTTAAGGATACTTACGAAGTCC
>CAZPLE010000098.1:0-2973 GCA_964587375.1 uncultured bacterium | reverse complement strand
GGGCAGACAATCCAGCCGTCATCCGGTTCCACACAGTAGTCGCGGTTATAGACCCCAGGAGCATCCATCCTTGCCCATTCTTTGCCGTGGGCTTTGCCGATGTCGGTATCCTTCCATAACTGGGTAATCTCCATATAGAGGCGCACCCTGGAACCCTTCTCCTGACATCTCTCAATCTCTTCCTTTATGGCTTTTAAGCCGCCCCTGTCCTCCGGGTAATAGTAGTCACCCATCCAGCCCTTTTTGAGGGCATGGCTCCAGGGAACGTTTGGGTCCCGGCAGTAGTTCCACCACAGAGACCATTCCATCAGGTGGTCTTCGCGGTCAGGCCTGAGAGATTGACTGGCAATGTAACGCCTTTCTGGTTCAGAGTAAAACCCTTTTTCAAAACCATAATTTCCAAGCCGGTCATGGACAGAGATGTTATTAAAGTAACGGTTGAGCCACTCCGGACTATTGATATGTCTGTACCAGGTTCGTGCCCATCTCCGATACTGCTCTAAGGCATACCGCCAATCTCCAGGATGGAGCGCCACCACCACCGTTGGTAAAGCTAGTCTCTGGCCAGGGGCTAACTCCTTCTCCATCTGGGTCACTGCCATCGTGATTCCAGCAGAAAGACCACTCAACAACTCCTGCGGGTCAAGTTGCTTTAGATAAACCGAATTGAAGGAGATCGGCTTATAATTGTCCTTCTCCACTTTTCGTAACGTAAATACCTTCAGCTCACCAGTATTGTCCTCCACCCAGGTACTGACGCCCCCTGCCTGTTTCGGATTGAATAACGACATCACCTGCATCCAGACATGCATCCCGTACTCTTCGCGCAAATCAAAAGGAGCGCCTCCTGCCCAGCCAGCCTGGTGCGGATAGAAATAGAGATTATCCTCAATGGGTCCTATCTGCAGGTTTTCCAGAAGGGGAAAGAAAGGCATTACGGTCAACCTTTCCGAGCCGGTATTCTTAATCTCCATACCCAACCGAATATTAGGTGTTTCATCAGTCGTTACGGTAAGACCAACCTCCATCTTGGGTTGAAAAGACTCCAGTAAAAGGTAGAGTTCTCTGCGGCTGCCCAAAGGTTTGCGCACCTCTTTTTTCCTTAAGAGAAAGTCAGAGGATGCTAAGGTCTTTCCGTTTGCTTTTAAGATAAATAGCCTGCTCTCCGAAGAATGGAGACAGTTTACTCCGGCGGCTCTGTTCCAGAGACTGGAAATGGTAATCCCTTTACTCAAAGGGAGGGAGACCGCATAATAGGTATTTTCCAGAAGAGCCTCTTCTCCTGCCTGCGTCTTTGAGAACCGGACAGTTGATCTTCTCCTTGCCAGAGGCAATGGTACAGGATAGAGATCGCTGTTTTTGGGGAGAACCACTTGGGTTGTTGGCCTGGAGGAGAAGATTCTTTCTCCGCCAGATATCTTTAGGTAATCCACCTGGAGGCCGATCTGGCCACCGTCACTGGCATAGATGTCAAAGATCGCCGGGAGAAAGTCATCAGGGATAGCGGCCTTATCGGTTAAGGAGCCAATACTCTTTCCATCTACCAGGCACTCAACCTTTTCCGGTCTCCAGACAATCTTCACCTGATACCAGCGACCGGGAACAACCCCGGGAAAAGAAGCGACAGTGGCTGGCGCACCCTCTTTCCTTTTAGACCGAAAGAGGAGGGTATCTTCGTTGTTGACAATCAAGCAGTGGCTCTGGCCCCATACCTCGCGGTTAAAGAATCCGAAATAATAATAGCGGTTACGGAAATCTCTGGTGACAAACCTTACCTTCGTTTCCAGGGTTCCGTAGCGGTAATAGTCAAAAGAGGTGAGCCTGGCACTGGGTGAAGAGTAGACATCAGCGCCTGAGGTATCGATAACCCGGCCGATATTTAAGAGACCGTTTTCGGCCTGAAAGGAGTCTGGCCGGTCTACCTTCCAAAGAGAGGTATCAAAGCTCAAGAATTCCTCTTCCAGCCAGACCTTCTCTCCTCCGTTGACCACGCACCAGGGAAGGATCAGCCCCACAAGGAAAAAGAGGATAGCCTTTCTTACCATTTGACCTCCCTTAAACTAAAAGAGGTGGGGGCTGTTTCCAGCCCCCATCAAAATGCCTTCCTAACCTACCATCTTACTGGAAGACACCATCTCCAAGGTAGAGCCACAGGTGGTCGAGAAAATCCTTCTTGGTCAGGGTGGAGACATGGCCATCAACCCACAGAACATTTACCCAGCCGGTCTCTGCCTGGTCAGCAGCGGTGCCAGAACCATGTCCGTAAAGAGTCCCAGTGGTTTTGTACCAGTTGGTGTCCCAGTAAATAACACCGGAGTAGCATCTCCAGCCTGTTTCCGTAGGATGGTAGTTACCATCCATCACCATTACCACCTGGCCTGGCCGCCGAACCTGGGTAATCTTGATGTGGTGGTAAGCGGTTGGAGCTGCTTGGACATCTCCTGGAGGTGCACCCAGCATCGGAGAGTTATAGCCATAGGTTCTCACGCTATTTGGCCGCACCTTATTGGTGGGGCAACCCTTACGGCTCACGCTGGTGTCAACGTAGGGCCTAAGGCTGTAGCACCAGTCTTCGGAATACTGGTAACCCGGGCTGGGACCATAGGGGTCATTGGGTCCTAAGCCCTGGCCGAAGTTGATTGGGAACCAGTCTTCGTAGTCGTTGGTGTACATAAAGATCGCCAGGCCAATCTGCTTCAGGCTGCTCATACAGGATGCCTGCCTGGCTTTCTCCCTTGCCTGGGAAAGGGCTGGTAGCAACATCGCGGCCAGAATGGCGATGATGGCGATGACCACCAGCAGTTCAATTAACGTAAACCCTAACCTCTTTATCTTTGACATCTTTGCCTCCCTTCACACAAAACTTTTCTTCTCAAAGACCCTTTACTTCTTCTTTCTCCCTCTTCTCACCCCCTTTCCAATATTACTTTGTTTGCGACCACACAAAAACCTGTTTTACTACTTTCTGATAGT
>CAZPLE010000097.1:0-36656 GCA_964587375.1 uncultured bacterium | reverse complement strand
GTCTTTGGAGGTCCTTCATCCCGAATAAAGAGTCACCACAATGTGGCCGGGCTCCCGGAGAAGATGGAATTAGAGTTGATAGAACCCTTCAAATACCTCTTCAAAGACGAGGTGCGCCTTTTAGGAAAAGAGCTGGGTCTTCCGCCGGAGATTACCGGTAGACACCCATTTCCAGGACCAGGACTGGCGGTGAGGGTTTTAGGTGAAGTAACCGCAGCGAGACTGGAAATTCTGCGCCAGGCAGATAATATTTTTATCTCGGAGATAAAGTCCGCCGGCTGGTACGACCGCATCTGGCAAGCCTTTGCGGTGCTTCTACCGGTCAAAACGGTGGGCGTAATGGGTGATGCCCGAACCTACGAAAATGTGATTGCCTTACGCGCTGTCTGTAGTGTGGACGGAATGACCGCTGATGCTACTCCCATCCCCCACCCGCTTTTAGGCAAGATTGCTAACCGAATCATCAATGAGGTAAAAGGGGTAAATCGGGTGGTTTACGATATCAGTTCCAAACCGCCGGCAACCATAGAGTGGGAATAATTTTACTTGCCCAAACAGAAACGGGAAAAGATTTGGTTCAGAACTTCTTCACTAACCTGGTGGCCAGAGACTTCGCCAAGTTTACCGGCTGCCCTTTTTAGGTCAGCAGCGATAAATTCTAAGGGGAGGTTTTCGGAAAATGCTCTTTCCGCCTGACGCAAACTCTTTATAGCTTCTTTGAGGGAAATCTCCTGTTCTAAAGCAAGAAAGACTGGGTTTTCGTTGCTGACCGATACCCTTCCCTCCCGGATAAAATCACCAATCATTCTCTCCAATTCTCTAATCCCCCATCCCTTCAAGCAGGAGACGGTGATTTGGGTAAAGGGTTTTAAAAGGACGGCGCTTTTCTCTTCTTTGGTTAATCTATCCGGTAAATCCTCTTTGTTTATCACCAGAATGGTCTTGTCCGGATTTACCTGGCTCAACAGTCTCTCATCATCAGGCTGAAGGGGTTCACTGCGGTCAACGACCAGAAGAATGAGGTCTGCTGCCTTTATCCAGGCACGACTCCGTCTTACCCCTGCCTCCTCTATCTTATCCTTTGGCTCCCGGATGCCAGCGGTATCAATCACCTTTAATGGGAAACCGGCCACATTTATCCATTCGGAAATTTCGTCCCGGGTGGTCCCGGGTATTTCCGTAACGATCGCCCTTTCCTCTGACAGCAAGGCATTAAGCAGACTGCTCTTGCCTACGTTGGGCCTGCCTAAGATCGCCAGTTTCAGACCTTCGTTGAGAACCTTTCCGGCCTCTGCCGCCTGCAGGATACTTTCCGCTTTCTGCAAAATCTCCGCTAACTTTTCTCGGTAGTTACTCTTGTGCTCTTCTTTAAAGTGGATCAGCTCTTCTGGAAATTCAATTTCAGCGTCAATTTCCGCCAAAAGGTCAATGATAAGGCTCTCCAGTTGGTCCATCTTCCCGGAAGGCTTCCCTTGAATCTGGTCAAGAGCCGCGGAAAGCCCCTTTTCCGTCCGGCTGTTCACAAGCGCAAGAACCGCTTCTGCCTGCACCAAATCTATGCGCCCGGAAAGGAAAGCCCTCTTGGTAAATTCGCCTGGTTCTGCCAGCCGACAGTTGCAGTTTATCAGAGCTCTTAAAACAGCCTTTAATGACGCAAAGCCGCCGTGGCAACCGATTTCCGCCATATCTTCTCGGGTGTAACTCTTAGGCTTGCGCATCACCGTCAACAGAACTTCATCCCGGATGGTATCCCCCTCCACGATGAAACCGTATTTGACCGTATGGGAAGGAAGCCTGTTTACGTCAATCCTTTTTCCCTTTTTATCCCGGAAAAGACGGGAAAGTATCTGGTAGGTCTGGGGTCCTGAAACCCGGATAATACCTATCCCGCTTCTGCCCGGTGGACTTGAGATGGCGCAGATGGTGTCATTTTTTGTTTTGAGGGTCATACTAAATATTATAACCGAATTTAATCTTTTTCGAACCTTTAAAGAGTGTGGATTTTGACTTAAAAAAGAAAAAAACATACAATTATTTTTATTGTTAAAAAGGAGCATAAGATGCGCCTGATATTCGTGGGCAGTGGTTATTTAGGGTTGCCAACACTAAAAAGGTTGGCGCCACAGATCCTTCTTGTGGTCACTGCCCCGGACAAACCTGCTGGCCGGGGATTGGGGATAATATCCACCCCGGTAAAAAGGCTTGCTCGCCAGTTATACCTGCCGGTCATTGAGACCAACAATATCAACTCACCAGAGACAACCGCGATAATGATTACCCATCAACCGGAGGTGATCGTGGTGGCCGCTTTCGGTCAGATGCTCAAAACAAAGGTGCTGGAGATTCCCAAATACTGCGTGCTCAACATCCATCCCTCCCTTTTACCCAAAGGGAGGGGGGCAGCGCCTATAGAACGCGCTATCTTAAATAGGGAAGAGGAGACTGGCATTTCTATCTTTAAGATCAACGAACGTATGGATGCCGGCCCGATAATATTCCAAAAGAAAATAACCATTCTTCCTGGCGAAGATGCTCTCTCCTTAAGCCAGCGTCTGGCTGAGTTATCAGCGGAGGTCCTTCCAAATCTTCTGGAACGCCTGACAAAAGGGGAGGTGATCTTCACCCCCCAGGATGAAGCCTCTGCCACCTATGCTCCAAAAATAACCAAGGAAGAAGGCCGGATAGATTGGAAAAAGGATGCTTTGGAGATAGAAGCAAAGGTTCGGGCCTTCGTTAAATGGCCCCACGCTTACAGTTTTTTTCCTGCCAAGCCATCCCAAGAGGGTGGGAACAGAGATGAGCATAGACGCTTCATCATCTGGAAGGCACAGGCGGTGGAGGCAAAGGAAGAAGATAAGATACCGCCAGGAACTATATTGAAGGCCGATGAAGATGGAATTACGGTGGCGTGTGGAAATGGTCTTCTGGTTATTAAAGAATTACAGGTTGCCGGCAAGAAGCGCATGCCTATTGCTGAATTCTTACTGGGTCATAAGGTTGCACCTGGTACTGTTTTGATATAAAATAAACCATTATCTACCACAGTGCTTTCCCCTGAAAATGAAGATTCATCCTGGGGCATTGGTCGGGCCAAACGTTTCTTTAGGAAAAGACGTTATCATCGGACCTGGTGCCATCATTGACGGCCAAGTTACCATTGGTGACCGCACAGAGATTGGCCCTTATGCCGTAATCACTGGAAATGTTTCCATCGGCAGTGACTGTCGCATCTTTACCGGCGCAGTCATCGGCAGCCCTCCCCAAGACCTTAAATACCGGGGCCAGAAATCCTCCGTACGCATCGGAGACTCCAATACCATACGTGAATACGTAACGATCAACCCGGCTACTGGGGAAGAAGAAGAGACTAAAATTGGCTCTCACAATCTCATTATGGCATATAGCCATATCGCCCATAACTGCTGGGTGGGCGACCGCACGGTGCTGGCTAATAACGCTACCCTTGCTGGTCACGTCACGGTAGAAAGCGATGCGATCTTGGGGGGGCTTTCGGCAGTCCACCAGTTCTGTCGCGTGGGGTGTTTTGCTATTGTAGGAGGTTGTTCCAAGGTAACCCAGGATATTCTACCCTATAGTATGGTTGATGGCCATCCGGCGCGGACTTACTGGCTCAACCGCATCGGTTTGAAGAGAAATAACTTCCCGCCGGAAGTAATCAAAACCTTGGAAAGGGCGTTCCGTATCCTTCTGCGAAGTTCCTTAAATCTCACTCAGGCAGTAGAGAGGATAAAGAGAGAGCTCCCCAATACTCCGGAAATAGCCCATCTTCTGGAATTCATAACCAGTTCCCGTCGGGGAATAGCCTTAAAAAAGAAGTGATGGAAAAGATAGGGTTGGTTGCGGGAAACGGTTCCTTGCCGGTGCTTTTTCTGGAAAGGGCAAAAAGGAAAGGGTATAAGGTCTTCACCCTGGCGATTAAAAACGAATCTCTCCTGAAAGTTGCTGACCTTTCAGAAAAGGCGCTTACCTTACCGCCCGGAAGGTTGAACTGGGGTTTAAAGTTCTTTGAGGAAAACGGCGTAAGGGAAGCGATTATGCTGGGTCAGGTAAAACACCGACGTCTGCTCCATCCTCACTATACCGATTACCTTGATCCGCAACTGGCACAAATCCTGAAAGAAATTTCGGATAAACAGACCGCCACAGTGTTGAAGGCGATAATAGAGTATTTTGAGCACAACGGCATCCATTTTTTGCCCTCAACCTATCTCCTGGAGGACCTGCTTTTGGCCAGCGGTTTTTCTGTGGGCCCACCGCTTTCGGAAGAGGAAAAATCCGATATTGCCCTGGGCCGAAAAGTCGCCGAAACACTTGCCAGTCTTGATGTGGGCCTTACGGTTGCCGTCAAAAACGGGATTGTGCTCGCCGTAGAGGCAATTGAGGGGACAGACCTGACGATGCGCCGGGCAGCAAGGTTTTCCCAAGGGATTGTGGTTGTAAAGGTCAGCCGGCCAAATCAGGATTTACGCTTTGACCTTCCGGTTATCGGACCAGCCACCATTACTAACCTTGCCCGAATATCTGGCCGGGCACTGGCTATCTCCCCAAAGACGTTGGTTCTGGAAAAAGAAAGGGTCTTCCGACTGGCAGAGCGTTATGGCATCACCCTTTCTGTCTTCTGATCGCTGGGAGGAATATATGAAAAAGGCTGTTATTTTGTGGGGATTGGTCTTTCTCTTTCTAACTATGATGAAAACTGACTCTTATTGCAGGCAAAGGGCACGGTGGTTCAAGGGGAATACGCACGCGCATACCAATTACAGCGATGGGAATGTTCCGCCGCTGGAAGCCATCCGGTGGTATTATGACCATGGATATGACTTTTTAGTCATCACTGACCACAATATACTGACGCTCTTTACTGATTTTATGGTCGGCAGAGAAAAAGAAAGAAGGATGCTGGTAATCCCTGGCGAAGAGATAAGTAGTGGCAGCCCGGGTATTCCGCCAATCCACGTCAACGGAATAGGCCTGAAAAAGGTGATCCCGGGAAACATCGGCGCCTTGACCGAAGAGGAGATTTCTTCACTGGCTATCAGCCTGGAAGAAAAAGGGTTTTCTCAAGAAAAGATAAATGAGTCGCTTCGTTTCCAAAGGTGTCTTGCGCTTTTACAATCTGCGGTAGATGCGGTGTGGAAACAGGGGGGCCTTCCCATTATCAATCACCCCAACTTTGGGTTTGCCTTTGACGACCGAATGATGAAAGAGGTTAAAAACGGAAAATTTTTTGAGTTATATAATGGCCACCCGGATGTCTACAATGATGGAGATGCCACCCATAAGAGTACCGAAAAGATATGGGAGGCGCTTCTTGATAGCGGACAATTAATTTATGGTGTAGCAGCCGATGACGCCCATAACTATTCTTCTCCAGTAGGTGCCACACCTGGCAAGGGCTGGATCTGGGTAAGGGCAAAAGAACTTTCCACTCAGGCAATTATAGAAGCGATGGAAAAGGGCGATTTTTACGCCAGCACCGGTGTTACCCTGCACAGCCTTTCTCTCTCTTCCCGGTATGTTGGGGTGAAGGTTAAACCAGAAGAAGGAGAGAGTTATCGGATAAGGTTTATCGGCCGGGAAGGTAAAGTTCTAAAGGAAACCCAAGGGTGGCAGGCCTATTATTACCCGAAAAAGGAAGATGGCTACATCAGAATAAAGATCACCGATTCCAAGGGAAGGTGTGCCTGGTCTCAACCCATCTTTATCAAAAAATAGCATCTATTTTACCAGTTCCAGATAGTGGGGGCTGGGTTCAAAGATGCCACCACTACAGGCATAGAACTCTTCTCCCAAATTAAAAATTCCTCTGATAGGCTCTATCCAGGCCGCACCATAACGCGGATGGTACGATTTCATTCTCTCCCAATGGCGATAGTTCTGGTGCCCATTTGACTCCAACACCCCTATCTTCATCCCGGGTAGAGGAGCCAGTCGGCAGGCTACATTCTTATTCCAGTCCACAAGGATGGGGTTTACCGTAAGGTCAGCGCAGAAGCAAGGGATGTGGTGTTGGTGGGCAAGAGTGGCTATCTTTAAACTCATACTCATCGTCTTGGCAATGGGCTTGAGGGCAATCGCTTTATAACCCATCTGGATACGCTCCAGAGCATCTTTGTCCGAATGGGCGCTTTCATCTGCTGCCAGACGCACCGGGATGTCGCTCACATCCACCCGGTACTCTTCTGGAAACGGCTCTTCCACAATCATAATCCGCTCCAGGGCTCCGATTTTGGCTGCGTGGTCCAGAAGTCTTAAAAGACGTTCTTTACTATCATAACGGCCGTTAGCATCAAGGTAATAGGGGATCCAGCCTTTGTCAGTATACGGGATTTGCCGATCTTGGGCTATCCGGTGAATGGCGGTGAGCCTTTCTTTATCCCAGCGCAGCATCTTCTCGTAGTCTCCATCTTTATCCGGGTCAGAACCAATCTTTATCTTTAAGAAGAAGAACCCTTCTTCTAAGGTCTTTACAATGTCAGAAATGGGCACGCCGTAACTCATCAACGGGATACAGGCAAGTTTTTCGTGCCGGAAAGAGAGTGCGGGCCGTGCTTCTTCTGGAATCATTTCCTCAAACCTTTCCCTGCCGTTTTCTTTGGTATAAACCTGCCAGGCGGCGTTATCCACCGCTACCAGAGCATTAAGGGCAAAGGTTAAGCGCAACTTCTCGTTCCCAATGATTTTACACCCATACTCATAGGTGGCTGGCAGAAGTTCTTCCAACAGTTCTACCGGTGTTTCAAAAGGAATTTCCTTAACTATCTTGAGACTGTACGCGGTCAGCAGATACATCAGACTGTTTCCGGCCGCTTCCGAGTGATTGGCAAAGACGGTAGCGTCTGACCAGAGTACATTCTGCGTACCCAGACCGACTCCGGTATAACCGTTTTCACTCTCCATCAAAACCACAGTCTGCCATGACTCTCTCATATACCCGCCCTTAAAGCCAAAGGGGGCCAAAAGTGGTTCTCGCTCAAAGTCACTATTTGTTCGTTTAATCTTTATCCTTCCCATCTTTCTTCTTGTTGATTATTTAATTTAAGTCCGGCCGAGAGCAAGATAAGTAAAGCCTAAGGAACGCAGGTGTTCTTTTGGTAGAAAATTGCGGCCGTCAAAGATCACGGGCATCAAAAGTATGTCTTTAATTCGCTCAAAGTCAAGTTTGGCAAACTGGGGCCAGTCGGTAAGGACCAGAAGGGCAGAAGCACCTTTCGCGGCTTGGTAAGGGTCAGCACAAATTGTGATTTCCGGAAGAGCATCTTTTGCATTTTGGGCGGCTGCCGGGTCATAAGCGCGGATGAAACAACCTTCCGCCAGAAGCATCTTCACTATCTCTACACTGGGGCTTTCCCGAATATCATCGGTATCTGGCTTGAAGGCAAGGCCAAGAACAGCCATTGTCTTCCCTTTCAGGTTCCAGACGCCTTTTCTAATCTTCTCCAGACTGAACCTCTTCTGCTCCTCATTAGTTTCGGCAGCGGCTTTAAGTATTTTGAAATCGTAACCCACACTACGCGCCAGATGGAGAAAGGCTGCCACATCTTTGGGAAAACAACTTCCGCCATAACCGATGCCTGGGAAAAGATGCGCTTTTCCTATTCGGCTGTCCAGACCCACCCCTTCCACGACAAGATTTACATCCGCACCCACCCGTTCGCACAGTTGGCTTAAGGCGTTGGCATAAGATATTTTTAACGCCAAGAAGGAGTTGCTGGCGTGCTTAATCAACTCCGCACTCTTAATATCGGTAAAGAGGATGGGGGCAGGAATATCGTGGTAAATCTCTTCCATAATCTTGCGGGCACGCTCAGTCTCCACGCCAACTACAATCCGGTCGGGATGAAAAAAGTCATAAACCGCACTCCCTTCTCGTAAAAACTCCGGATTGGCAGCCAGGTCAAAGGATACCTCTTTGTCGGAAAGAACCTTCAGGGTATATTTGACCCACTCGCCGGTCATTACCGGAACTGTGCTCTTCTCCACAATCAGTCGGTAATCAGAAAGACTGCGGGCAATCTCTGAGGTCACCTTCTCCACCGCGGAAAGGTCAGGCTCTCCACTCTCTCTTTGGGGCGTTCCCACGCAGATAAAAAGAACTTCTGCGAAAGTAACCGCATCACTGATCAGTGTAGAAAAAGTTAGCCTTTTCTTTTCGGTTCCCTCACAGACAAGGTCGGCAAGTCCGGGTTCAAAGAAGGGGGTTTTCCCGGAAAGCAAGGTCTCTATCTTCGTTTGGTCTTCATCAACCGCTATCACCGAATGGCCTAAATGGGCAAAGCCAGCAGCGGTCACAAGCCCTACGTGGCCTGCTCCTATCACGCCTATCTTCATATAATTTTAATATAATTTTACTCCTTCCCGCCTTTCTTCTCTTCGACCTTTCTCTTCCTCTTCCGGCGCTTTTTGGGCTTCTGGCTCTCCGTATAGTAGGCATTTAGTTTTGCCAGTCTCTGCGCCACTAACCAATTTACGGTATTCCGCGGAAAGGTTCCATCCGGGCTTTTGGGTTTGCCTGCAGGTACCCCAGTGAGGATCTCAATCCCCTCATCCACATTGCTGACCGCCCAGATATGAAATTTACCAGCGGAGATGGCTTCTACCACCTCTTCCTTAAGCATCAGGTTTTTAATGTTAGCCTTCGGGATAATCACGCCCTGCTCCCCATTCAATCCCCTTACCTTACAGACCTCATAAAAACCCTCTATCTTTTCATTAACACCGCCAATGGGTTGAATCTCACCCTTCTGGTTGACCGAACCGGTAACCGCGATCCCCTGTTTTATCGGAAGGCCAGAAAGGCTGGAAAGTAACGCATACAACTCGGTACTGCTGGCACTATCCCCTTCTACTTCTTCATATGATTGCTCAAAACAGATGGAGGCAGAGAGTGTCAACGGTTCGGTATGGGCGTAACGCTCTCCAAGAAAACCGCTCAAGATTAAGACACCTTTGGTATGGATGGGTCCGCCCAACTTTGTTTCTCGTTCTATATCCAGAATTCCTTCTTTTCCGACAAATGTTCGTGCTGTGATCCGTGTCGGCCGTCCAAACAGATAATCACCCAGCCAGACCACTGCCAAGCCATTAACCTGACCGACTACTGTGCCTCGGTCATCAAGCAAGATCTGGCCTTCTTTAATCATCTCCCGAATGCGCTCTTCTATGCGGTTGCTACGGTAAACCTTCTCTTCAATCGCACGCAGAACATCAGGAGCCATAACCATATTCTTCCCGCTCTCTCTTGCCCAGTAATCAGCCTCCTGGACGATATCAGCAATCTCTATGAAGCGGGTGCTCAGTCTCTCCTGGTCCTCCACCAGGCGGCTCCCGTATTCCACCACTTTGGCTATCGCGGACCGGTGGAAGGGCAAAAGGTTCTTTTCTTTGCAGTGACGGCTGATGAAAGCGGCGTACTGGTTAATCCCTTCTTTATCCCGGTTCATTCGATGGTCAAAATCGGCCTTCACCTTAAAAAGTTTGGGAAAGTCCTCGTCCCAAGCATACAGTAACTGGTAGATATATGGGTTGCCAATAATTACTACCTTTACCGACAGGGGAATCGGCTCCGGTTTCATTGCCGGCGTGCTTATCAGGTGGAACTCCTCCGCAAGGTCCTCTATCTGAATGGTTCCGTTTTTAAGACAGCGTTTCAGCGCCTGCCAAGAGAAGTATTTAGTAAAAAGTTCAGATGCCTGCAAAACGAGATAACCGCCATTGGCGCGGTGGAGGGCGCCAGCCTTTATCATTGTAAAATCGGTTACAAAAGAACCGAACTGGGGACGGTACTCCTGGCGGCCGATAAGATTAAAGTAGGTGGGGTTGCCTTCCTTCACTACCGGGGCACCTTTGGTCTGACTATTGTCTACCAGAAGATTAACGCGATAGGAAAGGAATGGGTCGCGGGGCATCGGTATTTTTATCCCCGGCAAAATCTCCTTCTCTTCTTTTTCCAAAAAGTCGTGGATGTTCTCCACCACCTCCTTCTGAACCCTTTCCAGATGAGCCACTACCTCTGGAAGGTCCTTATACTTCTGGTAGAGTTCATCAAAATAATGTTTTACCGTAAAAGTTCCTGTGGCGCGGTCCAGTTCCCTTACCCTTTCCCGCACCTCTTTTTCCAGTTGCCGCACCTGCCGCATCGCCTCTGAAACCTCACTGTAAAGTTTTTCCTGTTTTTTGCGAAAGAACTCTTTTTCCGCAGGTCCCAACTTTTCGTATTCGGAATCGGTAAGGGGTTTGCCTTCCATCACTGGAATTAGGGCCAGCCCAGTAGCGGTCTGCTTCAAGAGAAATCCCTCTGCTTCTGCTTTCTTCTCCAGTTCCGAATAGACCTGCTGGCGCTGCTCCTGGAATGACTGCGTAATCTGATTGCGCTGGTTTTCGTATTCCTTACCTTCAAAAGCCCGGGGGACTGCCAGTTTCAGCTCTTCAATCAGGGTTTCAATGTCTTTCTGAAACTCTCTGCCCCGTCCTGGTGGAAAACGAAGGGCACAGGGTCTGTCTGGGTCCTCAAAGTTGTAAACATAACACCAATCGGGTGGAACGGGTTGTTTCTTTGCCAGTTCGGCAATTGCGGCATCAACCGAAGTCTCCCGACCGGTTCCTGGAAGTCCAGAGACATAGATGTTAAAACCCGGCTTTTCAATCTTGAGTCCAAACTCCAGCGCCCGGGCAGCGCGGTGCTGACCAATAATCCCCTCCAGGGCTGGAATCTCACCTGTATGCTCACCAGGACAGGATTCTGGGGGGCACTGATTTCGGACCTGTTCTGGTTTCAGTTCCCAGATTTTCAGGTTGTTATTTCCCATAATTTTAAAATTTTACCAGAAGAATAACATCAAAAGCAAGTTATGCTATAATATTCAAAATTTTGTTGGTAAAGAATTTTTTCTGGAGGTAACCTTGGGGAAAGAACCAAAAAAGGACAAACGGGTCCTTGTCTGGAGCATGATGGTTGCCGGGTATATCTTTAACAGCCATTCTCTGGTTGGAGCCACAGAGATTGCCTGGTTTCCCGGGGAGCGGATATTTGAACCACCACGGGCAGCCTTAAGAGAACCGGCCATCACCTTTCGTTATTTCCAACACTCTGGCGAGGAGTTTAGTGAGGCAAACGTTGCTGGCCGGCTTCCCATCCTCGGCTGGCAGAAGGAGGGTATCTCTTATCAGTTAAGCCTGGAGGGTGGGGTATTTTCCACTTTTCAACTCTCCACCGAGCCCAGGGAACTTAAAAATAGCGATTTCCGCATCTGTCTCCCGCTCTCTTTCCGAAAAGGCAACCTCTCCGGAAGGTTCCAGGTTTACCACCAGAGTTCTCACCTGGGAGATAACTACCAGGATAAGACGGGACGGAAGTCCAATCATTTCAGTCGGGAAAAGGCGGAATTTCTTATCTCTAAGAACGCCGGGCCATATCGTATCTATGCTGGTTTGGGCTATTTCTGGCACTCCACACCCTTCATTCCTGGGTGGACTGGCCAGGTGGGCTGGGAGTTTACCAAACCCATCAAAAGGGACTGGTCCTTCTATCTCTCCCAGGATCTGGTAACCAGAAAGGAATTTGACTGGGATGTAGACCTTGCTACCCAAGCGGGTCTTGAATATCATGATGCTCATCACCAGCAAAGGCTCCGGATATTTATAGAATACTTCTCTGGCCATAGCCCGGAAGGCCAGTTCTACCAGGAAAGCGAGGATTGGTTGGGAATCGGAACTTCCTTTTTTCTCTAAATGGCTTTTATCAAATTTCTGGGAACTTCCGGAGCGCGCTTTGTAATGCTCCAGCAGATACGCGCCTCTGGCGGGATATGGATTTCCGCCGCAAACGAACAGATTATTATAGACCCTGGCCCGGGTGCCCTGGTGCGGGCACTCTCCAGTCGGCCGAAACTTGACCCCACAAAATTGACCGGTATTATCCTTTCTCATAAACACCTTGACCATTCCACTGATATCAATGTAATGATTGAAGCGATGACCTCTGGAGGCCATAGCAGACGAGGGGCAGTATTTGCACCCTCTGATGCTCTTTCCCAGGACCCGGTTATCCTCAATTACCTTCGTGGATTTCCCCAACGGCTGGAGATACTGCAGGAGGGAGGAAGTTACCAAGTAGGCGAGATAATCTTCACGGCGGCTAAAAAGATGCTCCATCCGGTAGAGACCTACGGTTTCAACTTTAAGATAGGAAAAACTACGGTCTCTTTCATAACCGATACCGGCTACTTTGCTGAAATTGCCGAATATTTTCGGGGGGAGATTCTGGTGATAAACGTCGTGCTGGCAGAGAGAAGGCCAGAGGTTTATCATCTTTCCCTGCCAGAAGTGCGAGCGATTCTCAAAGAGACAGAAGCAAAAAAGACCATCCTTACCCACTTTGGCCGCACGATGCTGGCCCTCAAGCCCTGGGAGGTCGCTGCCTCCCTCTCACAAGAATTTGGTAAAGAAGTTCTGGCTGCCAGTGATGGCATGATGGTAGAACTGCCAGGTTGACAGAATATCCAACGAGGGTTTATAATTCCCCTTTGTAATCTAATTCACAAATTAGTAAGCAGTTATTACCACCCCATCATTGGAGATTGTTTCGGAAAAGATACGTAATGTTTCTTTTGATAAAGTGTGGAGAACCCTAATTATCTTAAAGGAAGCCTGAAAGAATACTTAGAGCGACTTGCCTCCGGAGAGCCGGTGCCTGGCGGTGGAAGCGCTGCGGCTCTCTCTCTTTCTTTATCCGCTGCTCTTCTTTCTATGGTCGCCCATTTTACTATCGGTAAAAAACGATACGCCTCTTTTGACTCGGAAGCGAGGGAGATTTTACAGCGTAGCGAATCTATTCGAGAAGAAGCCCAAAAGATGATTGAACAGGATAGTGTTGTCTATTTAGAATACCGTCGGGCAGCAGCGATGGAGAAAGGAGACCCGCAAAGGATTGGCAGAATGATAGCGGCAACCAGGGCTGGTAACAAACTTCTGATGCGAATCGCAGCCCTTTCCGAAGAGATTCTGAAGATGGCTGACCCGCTCTTAAAAAGAGGGAATCCCTACCTTTTAAGCGATGTGGCTTGTGCGGTGGGTTTTGCCCGGGCAGCCTTTGATGCTGCCCAAGTAAACGTCTTGATAAACCTCTCCGGAGAAGTTCCCTTACCAGAAAAAGAGGAATTAAAAAAGGGATTGGAGGTCAAAAAGAGGTCGATCGGAAGGCAGGCGGAGAATCTCTGGAATGAATGTCGGGAAAGACTGGGGTGAAAAATGGCAAAACTTCTGGAAGGAAAACCGATAGCGGAAAAGATTAAAGAGGAGACGAGGATAAAAGTAGAAGAGTTAAAGAAGGAAGGGGTAGTTCCCAAACTGGTAGCCATCCAGGTGGGCGAAAATCAAGCCAGTGCAGTCTATCTTAAGAGCCAACAGAAGATCTGTGCCTCTTTAGGTGTGGAGTATCAACTTCGGAACCTACCGGAGAATATTAGCCAGGCAGACCTCGCAGGTGAAATTGGAAGGTTAAACCAGGACTCTTCGGTAAGTGGTATCATCCTTCAGATGCCCTTGCCCGCTCACATAGAAAGCCGGTCAGCCCAAGCTTTGATTGCACCCCAAAAGGATGTGGAAGGGGTAACTCCGACAAATCTGGGGCTCTTGGTCCTGGCAAAACCCCGTTTTGTTCCCTGTACCGCTGCCGGTGTAATGGAATTGCTCCGCGCTACTGGAGAAAGGCTATACGGAAAAGAGGCGGTAGTGGTGGGCCACTCGGAGATTGTGGGCAAACCGGTTGCTCTCCTTCTTCTCTCCGAATTTGTCACGACCACTGTCTGCCATATCGCCACCGGTCAACGTGGAACGCTTCCTGAGTTTGTAAAGAAAGGGGAACTGTTGGTGGTAGCGGTGGGCAAAGCCGGCTTAATTAAGGGTGAATGGGTTAAGGAGGGTGCTATTGTAATAGATGTGGGTATCAACCGGGTCGGTGACCGAATTGTGGGTGATGTGGAGTTTGAAGAGGCTGAGAAGAGAGCAGCCTGGATTACGCCGGTACCAGGAGGTGTCGGCCCCTTAACGGTAGCGATCCTGGTAAAAAATACGGTGCTGGCTGCCCAACTTTCTAAACATAGTTCTTGAGGAGGCCCCCATGGTTATTACGGTTCAGAAGTCCCGGAAGGATATCCTGAAAAAGTTGGAGGGTGTTAAAAAGGTCCTTATTTCCGGATGTCAGGCGTGTGCTGCTACCTGCCGGACCGGCGGTGAGCCAGAGATAAAGGAGATGATAAAGTTCCTGACAGAAAACGGTAAGGAGGTTACTGGCTATCTCCTGCCGGAGCGGGGCTGTATCCTCCCGAAGGTAAAGAAAGACCTTCGTGAAAAACAGAAGGCGGTAGAGGAAGCAGAGGCAATTTTAGTTCTCTGCTGCGGACTGGGGAACCAGGTTCTGACAGAGATTACCAAGAAATGGACAGTGCCTGGCTGTGATACCCTCTTTCTTGGCCCGGAATGGAAAACGGAACTTACACCCGCCGGCCTTGTCAATACCTTTGAGGAAAAGTGCAGCCTCTGCGGTGAGTGTCTCCTTGACCTTTTAGGGGGGCTGTGCCCCCATACTCTGTGTGCTAAAGGGCTACTTAACGGACCTTGCGGCGGCACAAGTAAAGAGGGCAAATGTGAGGTAGATAGTGACCGACCCTGTGGGTGGCTTTTAATTTACAACCGGCTGAAGGAATTGGACCGGCTGGACCTGATGAAGAAGATGCAGCCGGCTAAAGACTGGTCAAAGAAAGTAAAGCCGCTGAAAACGAAAGCGGCAGCCATCTGACCAACCGGAGAGAAACGATGAAATTCAAGGAAAAACTGAAGACTGACCAATTTTTAGTTACGGTGGAGTTTGGTCCTGAAAAAGGGATAGAGACCCAACCACTGGTGGAGATTGGAAGGAGCATTGCCCAGCGGGTAGCTGGAGTCAACGTGACAGACCTACAGAGTGCGGTCATGCGGCTGGGCTCACTGGCTTTGTGTATAAAACTGAAAGAGGCAGGGGTAGAACCGATTTTGCAGATGACCTGTCGGGACCGGAACCGATTGGCGCTCCAATCAGACCTGCTCTCTGCTGCGACCTTTGGGATAGAGAATGTGCTGGTACTTACTGGCGACCACCCGATGTTAGGCGACGACCACGGTGCTAAACCGGTCTTTGACCTTGATTCTGTCCAGTTGCTGCAGGTTGCTCGGAGATTAGAAAGTGGCTTAGATAGCGCCGGAAATAAACTGGCCGAGCCCTTTCCCTCCTTCTGCCTGGGCGCAGTGGTCAATCCAGGCAAGGACCCAATAGAACCAGAACTGATTAAGTTCGAGAAGAAGGTTTCGGCAGGAGCTGAATTCTTTCAGACGCAGGCGGTCTACGAACTGGATAAATTTGAAAGGTTTATCCGCCGTATAGAAGAGTATCGGGTACCGGTGCTGGCTGGTATCGTGCTTCTTAAGAGTGCGGGCATGGCAAAGTATATGAATGAACATGTCTCAGGGGTCACCGTCCCGGAACATTATATCAAACGGATGGCTGATACACCCAAAGAAGGAAGGGTTTCGGAAAGTATCGCTATTGCAGCCGAAATAATAAAAAACCTGAAGGGGATGTGCCGCGGGGTTCACATCATGCCCATCGGCTGGGAAAAATATCTCTCTTTAGTACTGGACGCCTCTGGGCTTTAGCCAAAAATTGAGAAGGAAAATTTATGAGGAATAGATTGACTTACCAGAAAAGAACGGAGTGGTTCCACCAGGCGCGCTTTGGCATGTTCATCCATTGGGGGCTCTATTCCCTTCTAGGCCGGGGGGAGTGGGTAATGTGGCATGAACGCATCCCGGCAAAAGAATACGCAGCACTGGCCCAACGGTTTTGCCCCAAAAATTTTGATGCCAAGGTATGGGTATCGCTTGCTAAAGAGGCGGGAATGAAGTATCTGGTCTTCACCACCCGGCACCACGACGGTTTCTGTCTCTTTGACAGCAAGGTCTCCGACTTTACTTCGGTAAAGACCGCAGCCAAAAGGGACTTTGTAGCCGAATATGTAAAGGCCTGTCGGAAAGAAGGGTTGCGGGTTGGCTTCTACTATTCTCTTCTGGACTGGCGTTTTCCCGGATACTTTGACCGGAAGAGATACCCAGAAAGTTTTGAGGCGATGGTAAAGCAGGCGCATGACCAGGTCAGAGAGTTGATGACCAACTACGGTAAGATTGACTACCTATTTTACGATGGAGAATGGATACCCGGAGTTCCTATAGCCAGGAGTATGGAGGAGGGAAAGGGTGCGTCTCCTCAACTGGCGAAACTCTGGCGCTCCAAAGAACTGAATGCGATGGTGCGCTCCCTTCAGCCGGAGATTATCATCAACAACCGTTCCGGTATCGTGGAAGATGTGGATACACCAGAACAAGCGGTAAACCCTTCAGCACCAGGAAGGTGCTGGGAGTCCTGCATGACCATGGGAGACCCTCAAGGTTGGGGTTATGTCAAATACAACCCCAACATGAAATCGCCAACCCAGTTAATCCAGTATCTGGTAACCGCTGCTTCTGGGGCCGGAAACTACCTGCTGAATATCGGACCCAAACCGGATGGATCGGTAAGAAAGGAAGAGGTGGACCGGTTGAGGGAGATTGGCCGATGGATGAAGGTTAATGGCCAGTCCATCTATGGTTCGGAAAGGATGCCTTCTGATGGGCCAAGGACCATCATCGGTACTTTTACCTTAAAAGGCAACCATCTCTATCTCCATGTATTCCGCTGGCCTGGTGAAACGGCAACAGTGGTGGGCATTAGAAATAAGGTTCTCTCTGCTCAAATCCTGGCCACTGGTAAAAAGATACAGGTGGAGCAGTTGTCTGACGGCAGGGTCTTCCTCAAAGGGTTGCCGAAAAAGCCTTTGGACAGGCATGACACCGTTCTCAAACTCCAACTGGATGGAAAGTTAAAGAGATGCGATTATCAGGGTATTCCACTCTAAAAGTTAAGGAGGCTTTATGCTTTCTGATTTAGAGATCGCCCAGAGAGCAGAAATAAGACCGATTGCGGAGATCGCCGAGAGGTTGGGTATTCTACCCGATGAACTGGAGTTTTACGGCAAATTTAAAGCCAAGGTTGACCTTAAAATCAGAGATCGTATCCAGAACCGGCCAAAGGGTAAGTATGTTGATGTAACTGCGATCACGCCTACACCATTGGGCGAAGGGAAAACGGTCACGACTATTGGCCTTTCCCAGGCGCTGGCCAAGATTGGGAAAAGGGTAATTACTTGTCTGCGCCAGCCCTCTTTAGGCCCGGTCTTTGGCATAAAAGGTGGGGCCGCTGGGGGTGGTTATGCTCAGGTAATTCCGATGGAAGATTTTAACCTCCACCTTACCGGCGATGTCCACGCGGTGGGGTTAGCACATAACCTTTTGGCCGCTTTCTTAGACAACTCCCTTTATCACAAAAACCCACTTAATATCAATCCTTATTCTATCACCTGGCCCAGAGTAGTGGATGTAAGCGACCGCGCTCTGCGAAAGGTAATCATCGGCCTGGGCGGAAAGGAAGATGGTGTGCCCCGTGAGTCGTCTTTTGACATCACCGTTGCCTCAGAAGTAATGGCTATTCTGGCGCTGACTACCGATCTCTTTGACCTGCGCAAGCGCCTGGGAAAGATTGTGGTAGCGGCAACCAAAGATGGTAACCCAGTGACCGCTGATGACCTGAAAGCCGCTGGCGCTATGGCGGTCTTGCTGAAAGACGCCATAAAGCCCACCCTGATGCAGACGCTGGAACATACACCCTGCTTCGTCCATGCTGGCCCTTTTGCTAATATCGCTCACGGTAACAGTTCCGTCATCGCTGACCTGATAGGTATCCATCTGGCGGAGTACCTTGTGACGGAGAGTGGATTTGGTGCTGATTGTGGCGCTGAGAAGTTCTTTAATATCAAGTGCCGGGTGAGCGGCCTTACTCCGGATGCGGTAGTAATTGTCTGCTCGGTGAGGGCTTTAAAGATGCACAGCGGCAGGTTTCGGGTTGTCCCGGGAAGGCCCTTACCCGAAAAACTGCTCAAGGAAGACCCAAATGCTGTGCTGGAGGGGGCTGCAAACCTTACAAAACATATTGAAAATGTGCGCCTCTTTGGAATACCAGTGGTAGTTGCGATTAACCGCTTCCCAACCGATTTTGACTCCGAAATCGCTGCCATCCACCAGGCGGCCCTTGCCGCTGGTGCTGACGATGCGGTGGAGAGTAATGTGTGGGCAAAGGGTGGCGAGGGTGGCCGGCGATTAGCAGAAGCGGTGGTCGCTGCCTCTGCCAAACCTTCCCAATTCAGATTCCTTTACCCCTTGGAGGCCTCCATTAAAGAAAAGATAGAGACCATCGCTACCAAAATCTACGGCGCGGAAAGGGTAGAATATTCACCGTTGGCTGAGGAGAAGATAAACCATTACACCAATTTGGGCTACGCAAACCTTCCCATCTGTATGGCAAAGACTCACCTTTCTCTCTCCCATGACCCCAAATTAAAAGGAAGACCAACCGGATTCTCTCTGCCCATCAGAGATATCCGGCTGGCGGCTGGTGCTGGGTTTCTCTATCCTTTATGCGGAGAGATGCGGACCATGCCGGGCTTGCCCAGCGAACCGGCTGGGACAAAGGTGGATATTGACCAGGCAGGCAATGTCGTTGGCCTCTTCTGAACCCCAAAAAATGAGCTACGAAATAGGCCTGCAGATACTGAACCTGGAGATGGCTCCCCGGATAGGGAGGACAGAATACTGCGACCATACCACACTGGTCAGAAAGGTTACTGGCCTTGACCCCAACAGCCCAGACCCTGACCAGCAAAACAAGGCTTGGGAGACCTTTTACCGATGGGCAAATTACGACTTTCTATGGTATTCCAATGATGGACCACAACCCTGGCAAGAACTTGGCCGAACCACCGATATGGGGCACGCAACGTATGCGGAAGGCGGCAAGGACTTTCGCGATACCATAGTCTGCCCTTTCCAAACCCCGGAAGAGGTCCTCTCGTTTGACGCGGCTGAAGAGTATGGATTACCTGACCCGGAAGAACGGCGGCGCTATTTTCAGGCCATTTTTGATGAGCGCTGCCGTCTCTTCCCGGACCTAATCAATTCCGGTGGATATTACAATACCCTCATCTCCGGGTGCATTCAGGCCTTCGGCTGGGAGATGTTTCTCTTGGGGGTGGCGACCGACCCGGAGAGGTTCGGCTCTTGGGTTCTGGAAGGGTTTTTCAATCTCACTCTGGCCAACATTAAGGCCTGGGCAGAGACTACCATTAAGGTCTTTATCTCACACGACGATATGGTCTGGACCAGCGGCGCTATCTTTAACCCGGAGTGGTACCGCAGGTATCTCTTCCCCAGGTACCAGAAATTATGGCAGCCCTTAAAGGAAAAGGGAATAAAGGTTCTCTTCTGTTCTGACGGCAACTTTACCCAGTTTATTGATGACATTGCCGCTGCTGGAGCCGACGGCTTCATCTTTGAGCCCTTAACCAGTCTGGAGCTGATAGTCCAGCGGTATGGAAAGACCCATATCATCATTGGAAACGCAGACTGCCGTATCCTTACTTTTGGCACAAAGGAAGAGATAGAAAAGGAAGTGAAAAGGTGTATAGAGACAGCGAAAAGGTGCCCCGGATTTGTTATGGCGGTCGGCAACCACATCCCTCCCAATGTCCCAATAGAGAACGCCCTCCATTACTTTGACCTGGTCAATAAGTACGGAAGGCGTTAAGGTCTCCTCTCCAACTAAACGAAGCGCTACGAAAAATTGACAAAGAAACAAAAGGGATTGTAAAATAAAAAGGGATGCTCTATTGCTTCCTGAAGATCTTCGGGGAGGTTTTCGTCCGCATCTTCTTTCGGTTTAAGGTAAAAGGATTGGAAAATATTCCCCACCGGGGAGGAGTGATATTAGCAGCCAACCATCGGAGTTATCTTGACCCTCCCCTGGTGGCTTTAAGGGTTCCGAGGCGGTGCACGTTTCTGTCTAAAACGGTCTTTTACAGAAACCCTTTCGCTTCTCTTATATTTAAGAGCGTAGGAGTCATCCCCCTGCGGCAGGAAAGGGGCGCGGTGGGACTGATTGGGGCAATGAGGTCGTTAAAAAAAGGGAACCCTCTGGTGCTCTTTCCAGAGGGCACAAGGAACACTACTTCGCAACCTTTTTTGCCCGGCAGCCCCGGCGTGAGCCTTCTTGCTGAGGGTTCAGGAGCGCCAGTCATTCCGGTCTATCTGGAAGGAACAGAGAAGGCTCTTCCCTACCGGGCGAGGTTTTTCCGGCCGGCAGCGATAAAGGTAATTTACGGAAAGCCGTTGACCTTCTCCGGTCAAAATTATAAAGGTTTTGCCCAACAAGTAATGGCGGCTATTGCCGAATTAAAAGCGGGAGCCGGTAAGCCTTCTTAATAAAAACTTCCTGGATTCTGGAATGGTTATTACGGCTAAGGAAATTGGCTTCTGTTTCGGTGTAAAACGGGCTGTTTCGCTGTGCGAAAAAGCACTAAAAGAGTATGGGCAGTGCGTTTCGTTTGGACCAATCATCCACAACGAGCGGGTGATTAAAAGATTGTGCCGCGCTGGGCTGACGACCATAACCGAGTTCTCCGGCGAAGATGTCAAAAGGCCGGTGATTATTCGTAGCCATGGAATACACCCGGAAATGAAAAAGGATCTTCTGCGCCATCAGCGTAAGGTTGTTGACGCCACCTGCCCCTTTGTGCGCAAGGTCCAGGACTTGGTCATGGTCTTGAAGAGGGAAGGATATACCGTGATAATCATTGGCAAACCCGAGCACCCGGAGGTAAAAGCCCTGGCTGGTTTTGCTGGTGAGGGAAGTCTGATTTACCCGGTTGGGGAAAGGTTGGTTAGGTTTGAGGACGAAGAAAAGAAGAAGCTTTTATCCACAAGGCGGCTGGCCATAGTAAGCCAGACAACGAACACCAGGGAGGGTTACTATCAGGCGCTCCGCTCCCTTTTGGAAGAGACCGCTCCCCCGGAAGCGCGCATCTTTAATACCGTCTGCCGGGTAACCGAAAGGCGCCGGGCAGAGGCAGCGGAAATCGCCAAAAGGGTGGACATTCTTCTGGTGATTGGTTCGCGTAAAAGTGCTAATACGACCAACCTTTACCGGATGATGCGCCGCATCAAGCCACAGACATATCTGATCTCTGGAGCCGACCAGATAAAGAATGAGTGGTACCGACCTGGCCAGAGAGTAGGTCTGGTATCGGGAACCTCCACTCCCCAAGAAACTATTGAGGAGGTAAAAGAAAGATTGAAAGGATGGTAACAAAAGAATAATGGCTGAGGAGCTTTCGGAAACCTTATTGCAAAAAGTAACCGTTTTTAAACCCGGGAATATCATCACCGGACGTATCCTGGAGATGAAAAACAACGAGGTGCTGGTGGATATCGGTTACAAAACGGAAGGGGTGATTTCACGGAGCGAGTTTAAGGAGTTTGAATCCCTGGAGCCCGGGCAGGAAGTTAAGGTTATGCTGGAAAGTTTAGACCTGACCGAAAACGGTTTTGTGTCGCTCTCCAAGGAAAAAGCGGACCTGGTCTTAAACTGGGACCGGATAGAGAACGCCTTCCGGGAAGGGGCAAGAATTAAGGGTAAGATCCTGGCTCCAGTAAAAGGTGGGTTCCGAGTGGATATCGGGATTATAGCGTTTCTTCCGGCAAGCCAAGCAGACCTAAAGCCGATATCAGACCAGAAAGCACTGATAAACCAGGTATTTGAGTTTAAGGTCATAAAACTGGACCGAATGAGAAACAACATCGTCGTTTCCCGAAGAGAAATCCTTGAGGAAGAAGATCTTTTGAAGAAAAAATCCGCCCTGGAGAAGATGGAGGTGGGAAAGGTTGTTAAAGGTGTGGTGCGTAATATCGTGGACTATGGTGTCTTTGTAGACCTCGGCGATATTACAGGACTGGTCCATATCAATGACCTCTCCTGGAGCCGAATAACCCATCCTTCCCAGGTGGTGGCGGTAGGAGATGAGGTTAACGTAAAGATTTTGAGGATAAATACGGAAAAAGGGGAGGTGGCCCTGGGAATCAAACAGACAACGCCTAACCCGTGGGAAGGCATTGAAAAGAGATATCCGGTTGGGAGCCGCGTCCAGGGTAAAGTGGTTAATATTACCGATTATGGAGCCTTCATAAAGTTAGAGGACGGGATAGAGGGTTTGCTTCACATCTCGGAACTCTCCTGGACATCAAAGATTAAAACCCCTTCCGAAATCCTGGCAATGGGTGATACCGTGGAGGTGCAGGTCATTGGCCTGGAGCCAGAAAAACAGAAAGTTTCCTTCAGTATGAAGGCCCTGGAACCAAACCCCTGGGAGACTATTGCCTTGAAGTATCCGGTCAACACGGTAGTGAAAGGAAAGGTTTACAATATTACCAATTATGGTGCTTTTGTGGAAATTGAGAAGGGGATTGAGGGCCTCCTCCACCTGAAGGACCTTGACTGGCAAAAGGTGAAACACCCCTCTGAGGTTCTGAAGAAGGGAGACAAAATTGAAGTAATGATTTTGGAGGTGGACCCGGAAAAGAAGCGTATTTCCCTTGGCAGAAAGCAACTTTTGGGCCCACCGCCTCCTGCCCCGGGTGCTGATGGTAAGGAGGGAGGTTTGGAAGAGAAGAAAAAGGAAGAAAAAGGAAGAAAAAGGAAAGGAGGAAGGATTAAAAATGCGGGTGATTATCACTAAAGATTACGAAGAGATGAGTAAAGAGGCGGCCCGGATTGTGGTCAACCGCCTGAAAGAGAAACCAGACCTTGTCCTTGGACTGGCAACCGGCAGCACTCCTTTGGGGTTATATCGGGAACTGGTCCGAATACACAAAGAGGAGAAACTCTCTTTCGCTGAAGTGCGCACTTTCAATCTTGACGAATACATAGGCTTAAAACCGGATGACCCCGCCAGTTACCATTACTTTATGTTTGAAAACCTGTTTAACCATATAGATGTGCGAAAGGAGAATATCTATATTCCTGATGGCTTAGCCAAGGACCCGGAAAAGTACTGCCAGTGGTACGAAGAACAGATAGAGAAGGCAGGGGGAATTGACCTTCAGGTGGTGGGCATCGGCCGGGATGGCCACATCGGTTTTAACGAACCAGGCTCTTCCCTTGCTTCCCGAACTAGGGTTAAAACCCTTGACGAGCAAACCATTAAGGACAATGCTCGGTTCTTTCCTCGACTGGAAGATGTCCCGCGCTTTGCCATCACGATGGGGGTTGGCACCATTCTGGAAGCAAAGGAACTTCTCTTTCTCGCCAGCGGTACCGAAAAGAGTGACATTGTCGCTAAAGCGATAGAGGGTCCGGTAACCAGCCTTGTTACTGCCTCCATAATGCAGATCCATCCGAAAGTGATTGCGGTCCTTGACGAAGAGGCGGCCAGTAGCCTGCAACGCAAAGACTATTATCGCTACGCCGAAGAACAGGCGCGGCGTTTTGAAGGGGGTTTTGTCTAAAAGGCGAGCCCCTTTCTGAAAGGGGCCAGGGTGAAGGTTCTCATTCTGCCTGACACAAAGGCAGTCTGCCACAAGGTAGCGGACCTTATTTCGGAAAGGATAAAAGAGAAACCAGACCTTGTCCTTGGACTTTCGCCCTCCCTTTGTCTGATGCCCTGTTATCAGGAGCTGGTAGAAAGATATCGCAAAGGCCAAATCAGTTTTCGCAAGGCCCGTTTCTTTTCTAACGATGAGTTCCTCGGTTTTGGTTTTGACCACCCCTTAAGCAACGCTTATCTGCTCTGGAGTACTTTCTTTTCCAGTCTTGATGTAACGACCGAAAATGTCTTCCTGTTGAACGGCACTGCCAAGGATCCGGTTGCCGAATGTGCCGAATATGAACGGAAAATAAAAGGGGCCGGTGGCATAGACCTTCAAACTATCTTGTTGGGGTTGCGGGGCGAGGTGGGTCGAAACGAACCAACTTCTTCTCTGGGTAGCCGGTGCCGGGTTAAGACCCTTAGCCCGGATGAGGCCTCTCATAACGGAAGGTTTGCCAGTCGGGAATGTCCCAAATACAGCCTCACTCTGGGGGTGGCCACGATGATGGAGGCAAAGGAGGTTCTGCTGGTGGCAATCGGCTCTGCCAGAGCGATGGCCGCTTCCAGGGTGATTGAAGGTCCAATTACCAGTTCGGTTACCGGCTCTATTTTCCAGCGCCATCCCAAATGTACTACCCTCCTTGATGAGGCAGCCGCTACCTTCCTGAAACGCAAAGAGTATTACCAATCCACATCGCTGTAAAAATAGGTCCTTTTGATGATTCTCCTCTCTTCTCTGCGAAGACTCTTGTTGGTACCAAAAGGTCTTCCATAAGATTACAAATTTGACGGGTAAAAGAGAGCGGGTTAAAATAAAAATTCCCCACTCTTTCTTATTTTTTGGGTTGGTTTCGTTTGAAGAAAAGACGAGGTTAAAAGTGTTGACACAAAGGTTTCCGAACGAGGCGCTTTCCGATAAAGAAAGAGAGGAACTTGCTCGCCTATCAAGGATATGCAAGGGCGATATCCTTACGATGACGACGCTGGCAGCCTGCGGACATCCGGGTGGTTCAATCTCTTCGCTGGATATCTATCTGGTTCTTTATAAGTATGCAAGGGTGGACCCCAAAGACCCTGACCATCCTGATCGTGACCGGATTATCATCAGCCATGGTCACACCTCTCCTGGCGTCTATTCGGTTCTGGGAAGGTTGGGCTTCTTCCCCATTGAGGCGGCTCTCAGTGGCTTCCGTCTGATAGGTACGCCTTTTGAGGGACACGTGGAAAGGAATTTACCAGGTATTGAGTGGTCAACTGGCAACCTTGGGCAGGGGCTTTCAGCCGGTTGTGGGTTTGCGGTCGCCAGCCGGATTTTGAAAAAAGATTATCAGGTCTTTGTGGTAATGAGTGACGGCGAACAGGCTAAGGGTCAGGTGGCAGAGGCTCGGCGCTTTGCCAGAAAATACAACCTTTCCAACCTGACAGCCATAATTGATTATAACCACCTTCAGATTAGTGGCCGACTGGAAGAGGTTATGCCTCAAAATATTAAAGGGAACTATCTCTCTGATGGTTGGAAGGTATTGGAGATTGATGGCCACGACCACCAAGCGATTTACCAAGCGTTGCGTGAGGCAGTAAGCGATGGAGAACCAACCGCAATAATCGCGGAAACGGTTATGGGCAAGGGCATTTCCTTTATGGAGAACCGCTGCCAGTATCACGGCGTTGCCCTCAAAAAGGAAGAGCATCAGAAAGCAATGGTGGAGTTAGGGATAGAGGAAGAGACCCTTTCCCGTTTGACGCAGGTGCGTAAGAATTGGTCCTTTTCCATTCCGGAGCGGGCTCTTTCTTATCCGATTGTGATCGACACCGGAAAAGAGGTTCTCTATCAGGTAAATGAAAGGTTAGATAACCGTGGTGCCTTTGGCAGGGCGTTGAAGTCCCTGGCATCAGCAAACTGTGGGGTAACCGGAAAGACCCCGATTGCGGTTGTTGACTGTGACTTGGCAAGTTCGGTACGCACCGAAGAGTTTGCCGGTTTCTCACCCTCTTCTTTCTTTGAGGTTGGTGTCCAAGAACACGCTGCAGCCACTATCGCTGGCGCCCTCTCCGCCGCAGGGGTGATAACCTTCTTTGCCGACTTCGGAGTCTTTGGGGTTGACGAAACCTATAATCAGCAGAGATTGAATGACCTTAATCATACCAACTTAAAGGTTATCTGTACCCACTGCGGGCTGGATGTGGGTGAAGACGGAAAGACCCACCAGTGTATTGACTATGTGGGTATAATGGCAAACCTGTATCACTTTAAACTTATTGTACCGGCCGACCCCAATCAGACCGACCGCGTCATCCGGTATGTTGCTAAGGAGTTTGGCAACTTTATGGTGGCGATGGGCCGCTCCAAAGTTCCGGTGATTACCAAAGAAGATGGCACCCCCTACTATGGGGAGAATTACCGGTTTGAATATGGAAAGACAGACTGGCTGCGCCAAGGTAAAGATGTGACGATTATCACTATGGGTGCACCGATGGCTTTCTACGCTTCTCTCGCCAGTGACAACTTGAAAAAAGAAGGTATCGGGGTTGGCGTCCTGGCTGTTTCCTGCCCCCTTTCTCTTGGTGAGCAGACTATCAAAGAAGCGGCCAGTACGGGTCGGATTATTACTTACGAAGACCATCATATCCAGACTGGTCTTGGTTCTGTAGTGGCAAATATTCTGGCGGAAAAATCGCTGTGTGTGCAGTTTAAAAGGCTGGGGATTAAATCTTATGGAGAGAGCGGAACCCCTGAGGCGCTTTATCAAAAGGAGGGGTTGGACCTCCAATCTCTTCAGAGGGTTGTTAAGGAGATAATGAAAAAATGAAGATGGTCAAGAAGATTATAGTGGTGTTCGCAGTGCTTTTGTCCCTTTCCATCCCTGGTGCTGCGGAAGGGTTGCCTAAAAAGGTAGCTTTTTACCCGATCCAACCCTTTGGCGAGGAATGGGTAGCGGTTGAGGCCAACCGTTACCTAACAAGCATCCTCGGCCGGGCCTACCACCTCCTTCTTCCGGCAGAGTTTGAGCCACTTCTGAATAAGGAGTTAACGACCCGACCAGACTTCCCGCAGGAAAGTCTTTACTCCTCCCTTCTCAATTATGGGGTTGGCTACGTGCTGACAGGGATGGCAGGAACGGAGTCCGGAATAATGGTCTACCAACTGAAGGTTTATGACCTGAAGACCGACCGCTGCCGGGTCTTTGGTGACCATGTCTCTGTTGAAAAAGATAGGTCCGCAGGCCGTCTGTTGCTCAAGCGGACTACCTGTGAGGTCTTAAGGTACTTAATCTTTCGGGATCGACTCAACCTCACCTCCCAGCGGGATAGTGCGATAGCCCTGGCACTCATCAACCAGCTGCCTAAAGGTCCAAAACCGACTGTCTCGGTGGCGCTTGTGGAAAAGACTTCTCAGGGCCCTTGCCAGGAATCTTTTGCCGAAACCGCTCTTCTCTATTACCTTGAATCCTGTGCTTTTCCAGTTCAGGAGGGTGAAAGTCTCCTCTTGCGGGAATATGCCAGATTCTATTTTGCCAACCAGAAAAGAGCTTTTCCTTCAACCCTCTCTGGAGAATATTATATCATCGGCACCGCATACGCTGAACCCTGCCAGGGGTCTGCTGGCCTTTTAGGAGCAAAATCTCAAATGGAAGTGCGCCTTCTGGACAAAAAAGGGGGGGTTATCTGGGGGAAAAGGATTGAGGTGGAAACCAACGCCCAAGACCAAAAAACAGCCCTTGCCCGGTCCCTGAAAGCCGCCGCCTCAGAAGTTGCCATAGAGGTTATTCCTTTAATAAGATACTAACCCTGTTAAGTGGCAAAACGTATTTTAAGAATGTCACCGTCAACCACCTGATAATCCCTTCCTTCCAACCTAAGAAACCCTTTCTGGCGGCAATCGGCAAAGGAATCAACCTTTTGGAAATCCTCAAAGTTAACTACTTCTGCCTTAATAAAACCCCGAGCAAAGTCGGAGTGAATCTTACCGGCGGCTTCTACCACACTTGAACCTTTTGGTAAAAGCCAGGCTCTTGTCTCTTTCAGGCTGGTCGTATAAAAGGTTATCAAACCAGCAACAGAAAGGAGTTTCTGCCAGAAGGAGAAGATTTCTGAATCTGATTTGGGCAGAGAGAGGTCCCAGAAGATGGTTGGAAGTTTAAGTCTTTCGGTTCCTTCGGAAAAATCTGGACTTGCCTCCTTTCCATTGAAGACAAGGAGCGCCTTTTTGTTGCTGATCAGACCAAGCGACTCAAGAAATGCTTTTCTCTGTTTGGACTCTTCTTCCATCAGGCGCAAAGGGGTTTCGCTGTCAAGCAAAGAGAGGGCTTCTTTAAGGGCTATATCTTCTGCTGGGTTTGGCTGGCGATGACCGTGCTTCTCTACCTCTGCTTCCCTTCTTTCCATAATGGTTGCCAGACGTTGCTGGTCATAGTAAACCATCTCCAAGTGAAGAGAAAAGAGGTCGCTTGCTGGTTGGCTACCATCGGAAAACCCATCCAAAACCATCATTACAAAGTCCACCCCTCCCAGGCCCGCCAGGGTCTTCTGATCAAAACCGGTCTCTTTCGTTCCACCTTTAAAATCAAGGAGTGTTACCTGCGGGAAGACGACCTTTTCCGTAGTTACCTTATCAACCAGTCTTTTCAGACGCAAATCAACAATCTTTGCCACTAAAACCGCTGGTTGATGCGGGTCAAAACTTTCAACCTTCTTCCCGGAAAGGAGAACGGAAAGGCTGGTCTTCCCGCTACCGGCATAACCTATTATTCCTATCTTCACCCTTACCCTAATCTAATGCGTGGGTCGTTGGCTGCCAGAAGAATATCAGCAACCAGGTTCCCCAAAACCAATAGCAATCCGCTGAAAAAGAGCGAAGCCATAACTACGTAAAGGTCTTGGCTCATCACGGCAGTGAGCATCAATTGGCCAATACCCGGCCAGGAAAGGATTATTTCCACCAGCGCCACACCGGAAAGGATACCGGACAGTTCATAACCCAACAGGGTGATCAATGGGTTTAAACTGTTGCGGAACACATGCCGAAAAACCCTTTTCTCTGAAAGACCCTTCCCGCGCAAAGCCACTACGAAAGGCGCAGAGAGGGTCTCTAGAAAGTTTGCCCTGGTAACCCGAAATAGGCCACCGAAACCGGTGAGCACCAGGACAGTGGCTGGAAGGCTTAGGTGCCACAGCCGGTCCACCAGTTGCAAAGAAGGAGAAAGTTCTTCGGCAAAGACGCTTTCGCTCCCGCCCAGAGGAAAGAGACCGGTCCGGGCAGCAAGGACCAGAAAGAGCAGGGCAAGAAAGAATGAGGGGAGGGAGATGCTGATAAAAGCAAACCCGGAGAGTAACCGGTCAAGGGTTTTGTTTGCCTGGATTGCGGCTACTATCCCCAGCGGAACGCTTATCAGCCAGGTGAGGATAATAGTTGAAATCGAAAGAAGTAAGGTGTTAACCAGCCGCTGCCGTATCAAGGTAGCAACGGGAATGTGATAGACAAACGAAACACCCATATTAAGGGTAGCAAGGTTGCGTAACCACTTACAGTATTGGACAACTGGGTTGCAGGAAAGCCCAAACTCTTCCCGTAAACGTTGCAGGGTCTGCTGGGAAATCTGTGGGTCAAGGGAAAGTTTTGTAAAATAGTCACCCGGTGCCAATTGCATCACCATAAAGGAAAGAAAGGTCATTCCTAAAAGGAGCGGTACCAGGTGAAGGAGCCTCTTGGCTATGTATCGCAACATAAGAGAGTTTTAAGGTAAAAGCACTGCCCGGCTAAAAAGGGTACCTTTGGTAGTAACCTCGATAAGACCTTTTTCGGGAGAGAAGAGCTTTTGCTTAAAATCCAAAACGCCGGAGGTCTCTTCTAAGATGAGGTGGCCATCCCCAAAAAGTATCTTTCCTTTTATCTGGCCTGGAGCCCCTGTTTCCGTCTCAACCATTACCTGGGCTGCGCCAGCCTCAGGGGACCGTCCCAGATAGGTATACCGCACCGCAACGGAGTTAGTCTTTGGGTCAGGCAGCCTTTCCAAATGGGAAAAAAGAACCTGGCCAAGCCAGGTGCTGCCAACCCTTACAGACCCTTCGGGCAGGGCCGGGAAGATTCTGGAAAGAAGAAGGTTCCAGGCGAGGGCGTTAGTGGGGCTAACCGCTTCTCTTCCTACTGGGGCTGGAATAATGCCTGTCCGGCCAACCTTTATCAGCTTTGACTTTTCGGTCAGTGGCGGTAACCTTGCGACCTCTTGGTCATTGACCTTTATCACCATCTTAAACTCTGCGATCTCTGCTTCTATCACTGCCACGTTCTCCTGATCAACTTCTCTGGTCCGCAAAACAGCGGAAAGAAAAGCTTTTGAGAAGAGCTTGAGCTCTTGACCGTTCTTGGTCCCCAACAAGGTTACTTTGCCCTCAGTCTCTACTTGATAACGCAAAACCTCTTTCGGGAGGAATCTGTAAGATAAGGAGGAAACAGCCTCCTGACCGGAGACATTCGGAGTTAAAGAGAAGACGGCTGCTACCCAGGCAATCCTTAGCGATAACTTTCTGGCGGAGGAGAAAAGATCCAGCAAATCTTTTGTCTGTAGTGCCATTTACGCGGCGACTAAGTAAGAGATTAGGCGATTAACCCCTTCCCGAAGGACCTCTTGCGGAACTGCGTAGGAAAGGCGCAGATACCCCTCCATACCAAAGGCTGAACCAGGAACTAAAGCAACCTGCGTCTCCTCCAGGAGACGGGAGGCAAACTCTGCCGAGTCTTTTATCTTTGGATGAGTAAAGAAGAGATAGAAGGCTCCCTCCGGATAGGGGTAAGATGCTTCCTTCGCTTCCGAAAATGTGCGGCAGAGCATATCCCGACGGCGCTGGAACTCCTGACACATATTCCTTACACTCTCCTGGCTTCCGGAAAGGGCTGCCAGGGCAGCCTCCTGGCTTAAGGAACAGGGGTTTGAGGTTGATTGGTCTTGAAGTTTTGCCACAGCATTTGCAACCTCCTCGGGACCCAGAAACCAACCGAGGCGCCAACCGGTCATCGCATAGGTTTTGGAGGCAGCGCCAACAATCATTGTCTGCTGGTATGTCTGGGAGAACATCGCCAGGTTATAAAAGGGTCTGCCATCGTAAAGGAAGTGTTGGTAAGCGTCGTCAGAAATAACCAAAATCTTCCTCATCTTAACCCAATCCGCAATCTCAGCCAGCTCCTCCCGGGAAAGAACTACACCTGAGGGGTTGTTTGGGCTGTTAATCACCAAGCATTTTGTCTTTGGGGTGGCATATCTTTCCAGGTCTTCTGGTGTAACCTTCATCGTAGGTCCTGGCGGGACAAAGACCGGAACGCCTCCGGCAAGTTTTACCATTTCCGGATAACTTGTCCAGTAGGGCACCGGGATGAGAACCTGGTCACCTGGGTCAAGGAGGACCTGGAAGAGGTTGTAAAGGGTGTGTTTGGACCCACAGGAGATGACCACCTGTTTTGGTGTGTAGTCAAGCCCGAGGTCTTCTTTAATTCTCCGGCAGACCGCTTCCCTCAAGACCGGCGTTCCCCGGCTATCCGTATACTTGGAAAGGTTCTTCTCCAGCGCAGAAGCCACTGCCCTCTTTGCTTCTGGTGGCGGCGGAAAATCAGGCTCCCCCACCGAAAGGTTTAAAACCCTGATACCTTTTCCTTCCAACTCCTTTGCTTTCCTGCCAACCGCCAGGGTTGCAGAAGGGGCAATCTCCTGAATCCTTTTTGAGAGGTCAATTCTCATAAGACCCTCCCGATATTACGGATTGCCTGGCGAAGGCGGTGTTCATTCTCTACCAACGCAAACCGCACATAGCCCTCACCATATGAACCAAAACAGTTTCCAGGGGAGGTAACCACGTTGGCCTTATCAAGGAGCATGGTAGAAAATTCCAGAGAGGTCATCTTTCGGTATCCTTCTGGAAGGGGTGCCCAGACGTACATCGTTGCCGGCGGAAGAGGAACATCCCATCCAATCCGTCTTAAGCCGGAGACCAAAACGTCGCGGCGACGTTGATAGATCTCCCTGTGGAGCAAGACGCACTCTTGAGGACCTGTTAAGGCCTCTATGGCCGCAACCTGAATGGGTGTAAAGATGCCGTAGTCATAATAACTTTTCAGTTTTATCAGGGCGCCAATCAATTCTTCATTGCCTACAGCAAAGCCCACCCGCCAGCCAGCCATACTGTATGTTTTGGAAAGGGAATAAAACTCTATCGCCAGTTCTTTTGCGCCGGGTACTTGGAGCACGCTGGGTGAAGCAAGGCCATCAAAAACCAGTTCTCCATAGGCCAGGTCATGGATAAGAAAGAGGTTGTTCTCCCGGCAGAAGGCCACCGCCTTTTCCATCAGTGCCAGGTCGGCAATTCTGGTGGTGGGGTTGCTGGGAAATGAGAGTAAAAGCGCCTTGGGCCGCGGCTGGTTGGAAAGGTCTATTCCTTCTATGTCTGGTAGAAAATTATTCTCCGGCAGAAGGGGCACATCCTGAACCCTAACTCCGGCAATGGCAAAGGCGTAGATGTGCGTGGGATAAGTTGGATTGGGCACCAAAACCGCTTCACCTTCGTCAAAAGCAGCCAGGGCAAAGTGGCACAAACCTTCCTTGCTGCCGATCACAGCACATACCTCCCTTTCGGCGTCAAGGGTTATCCCGTACCGTTTTTGATACCACTGGGTGATTGCCCGGCGCAAACCTTTAATTCCCCGAGAGGCAGAGTACCGGTGGGTCTTGGGGTCGTTGACAACCTCTTTCAATTTCGCGATTATGTGGCTGGGCGTTGCGGTATCAGGGTTGCCCATTCCCAAATCAATAACATCCCTTCCTGCTGCTCGTGCCTCCATCTTTAACCGGTTAATCCGCTCAAAGATGTAGGGTGGGAGGTTCGCTATTCTCCTTGATTTGCAATCACTCATTTCTCAATCACGGCCAGCGTTTCGTTTACTTTAACCTTTTCGCCTTCTCTGAAGTTTATCTTCACCAACTTCCCGGTTGCCGGTGAAGGTAGATTGAAACTGGCTTTTTCGGTGCTTAACTCTACCAGGTCCTCGTTTTCGTTGACCTGGTCGCCGACTTTTTTATACCAAAAAGAGATGCTGGCCCCCTCCACTCCTTCACCTAATGGTGGTAGCTTTACTTCCATTTTTGCCTCCTACAGCTTCCGCTATATTATAGCCGAAGGTTTAATGGCTGTAAACTTTTTTATCCTTTCTGGTTTGTAGCACGCTCAAGGAGGGTTTCTGCAAAATAAGAACTGCGGACGAAGGGACCAGCAGCACACGCCCTAAACCCCATCCGAAACGCTTGCCGACGAAAATCTTCAAACTCTGCCGGAGAGGCGAAACGTACCACTGAAGTATTTGCCTGAGATGGCCTTAGGTATTGTCCTATCGTAATTATGTCGCAGTCAACCTTTCTTAAATCACCCAGGACACGGAGAACCTCTTCTCTCTCTTCCCCCAATCCAAGCATCAGTCCGCTCTTGGTATAAACAGCCCCTTTCTCTTTCGCTGTCTTCAAAAGATAAAGGCTTCTTTGGTAGTCTGCCTGAGGTCGGATTTTGGGGTAAAGCCGGGGTACGGTCTCCAGGTTGTGATTAAAAACAAGCGGCTTTTTTCTTAAAACGTTTGCCACCAGAAGCTCCTCTCCGTTGAAATCTGGGGTCAAAACCTCCACCTTTGTCCGGGGGGATTTCTTGTTAATGGCTTCAATTGTATCGGCAAAGAGGGTTGAACCCTTATCAGGCAAATCGTCGCGGCTAACTGAGGTGATGACCGCATATTTTATCCCCAATTGCTTTATCGCCAGAGCCACGCGGTTTGGTTCGTCTGGGTCTGGAGGGGAGGGCTTTCCTTTTGGCACCCCACAAAAGGCGCAGTTTCGGGTGCAAACCGTGCCCAGAATCATAAAGGTCGCCTGTTTTTTGCCAAAACATTCCATCCGGTTAGGACAGAGGGCAGAAGAACAGACTGTGTGGAGGCCAAGGTTTGCAATCACTCTTTCTGTTTCTTCTGCTTCGCGGCTGAAAAAGATCCTCTTTTTTAGCCATTTCGGTGGCCCTTCCGCTCTTTTTTCCATCACAGGCAAAATGAGGTTGAGAATATTTTTAGGACAGAACTTGGTGCTATTGTTGTTCAAATAAGGAAAGTGTGCGGGCAAGAAAAGGTCTGATTTCCCGGCGAGGCAAGACCTGGTCAAGACCACCAAGTTTAAATAAAAACTCAGAACGCTGAAACCCTGGCGGAAGTTTGGTGCGTATCGTCTGTTCAATCACTCTTGGCCCAGTAAAGCCAATTAAGGCGCCGGGTTCAGCGATAATGATATCTCCTTGAAGAGCAAAGCTGGCGGCAACACCCCCCATGGTTGGATCGGTAAGGACGGAGATATAGGGAACACCGGATTCGGAAAGGCGGCTGATGGCAACAGAGGTCTTTGCCATCTGGATTAAAGAAAACATTCCCTCGTGCATTCTCGCCCCACCGCCGCTGGCAGAAAAGATCAAAAGTGGGGTGTGGGTGTTCTTTGCTCTTTCTGCCGCACGCAACACCTTTTCTCCCAACACCGAACCCATACTACCCATCAAGAAATAACTGTCTATCACTACCACCTCCACTAAAAAACCTTCAATGGTTCCCCGGCCGGCCACCGCTGCGTCTGCCAAACCGGTCTTTTCTTGTTCCTCTTTCACTCTTTCCTTGTAACTCTTGAGCGCCGAAAAGCCCAAAGGGTCCGCCGGCTTCAGGTTGGCGTCTTCCTCTTGGAAGGAGCCTTCGTCCAAGGTGATGGCAATGCGCTGTTTAGCAGTAAGGCGATGGTGATACTGACAGCGTGGGCATACCCACAGATTCTCCTGGAGCCGTTTTTCATAGAGATTTGCCCCGCACCCTTGACACCTTCTCCAGGTTTCAGGTTTTACCTCAACCTTCTTTTTGGGGGGTACCAACACCGATTTCTTCTTCTGCCACCACATCTTTCTATATCAAACCCAAGTTCTCTGCGACCCTTCGTAAGCGTACTTCATTCTCCTCGGCCATGGGACAAAGAGGGGGTCGCCATTCCGGTTTTATTTTGCCCATCCAGGCAAGAAGGGTTTTTATGGGAAGGGGGTTGGTTTCATAAAAAAGGCCGCGGAAGAGGGGGTAATATCGGCGGTGGATTTCTCTTGCCCGGTCAATTTTACCCTCAAGGAAGGTGTGGGTCATTTCTACCATCTCCTTAGGAATTACGTTGGCAGCCACCGAAACCACACCCTTGCCACCCACGGCCATTATCGGGAGAGTAAGAGAGTCATCTCCAGAAAGAACGTTAATGTTGCACAGGTTCAATATGGCGCTCACCTGGTCTATGCTTCCTGAGGCTTCCTTGATGGCCACGATGTTGGGGATTTTGGAAAGTTCAGCCACCGTCTCTGGCAAGATGCTTATGCCGGTTCGAGAGGGGACGTTATAAAGAATAATGGGGATGTCAACCTTTTTGGCAATGGTTGAATAATGAAGAATTAAGCCTGCTGGTGTTGGTTTGTTATAATAGGGTGTGATGATAAGGGCTGCGTCTGCACCGGCTTTTTTGGCGCACCTTGTAAGGAATAGGGCCTCTGCGGTGTTGTTTGAGCCGGTCCCGGCGATCACCTTACAGCGACCAGCGGTAACCTCCACAGTAAACTCCACCAATCGCCGGTGTTCCTCCACGGTAAGAGTGGCCGCTTCGCCAGTACAACCACAAGGCAGGAGGCCGTCAGTTCCTTCTTTAATGTGCCACTCTATCAGGTCACCAAAAGCCTTCTCATCTATCTTCTTTTTGTAAAAAGGGGTGACCAGCGCTACTACAGAACCCTGAAACACCTAATTTTCACCCCCTCTCTTTCTTTTTTGGGTAATTACTAATTTTTTTATTGGTAGTCGGCTCTCTCTGAACCTCTCTATTATCCTCTCTTTATATAAAGAGAGGAGGTGGGAGGTGGTGGGGTTGTCTGTGGCCGCATAAACCACCTTGTTTCTTACCGAAACCCTGGTGTGTTTTCTGATTCCGGCCGGGACAAATTCGTCCCACAGCGAAAGATAGTCCTTCTCCTCCGGGACGAGGTTTATCCCCTTCAAAACCCGCTTAACCACACCTCCGACCCTTTCCATCTCTCTTTAAGGTCTCATGGGCATCACCAAATAAAGATAGTCTGTGTCTTTTATGGGTCTAATCAAGCAGGGTCTTTCTGGGTTGCGGTTGATACCAAAAAGAAACTCTTCTTCTGTCTCTATGTTTTTCAAACCGTCTAAGAGATAGTCTGGGTTAAAAAAAGCAACCACCGGGTCTCCGCTAAAGTCGACTTCAACCTCTTCGGAGCCCTCTCCAATTCCGGCGGTTTCTCCAGAAATGTGTAAAAGGTTTTTTCTAAAATCGAGTTTTACCATATTTTTTCCGGCAGAAACAATCTGTTTTATAATCTTAACCGCAGAGATAAATTCTCTGGTGGGTATGGTAGCCACAAAAACCTCTTCTTTTTTAGGTATAACGGCAGTATAATCTGGAAAGTCCCCCTCAATAATCTGGCTTACCAAGGTTATCTCTTTTGACAACAAAGCGATTTGGTTGGTTCCCAGCGACACCTCTAATTCGGTTTCTGTATCCCATAGGCTTTTGATGGCATCGGTCGCTTTTGTGGGTAGAATTACCTTAACATTAACCGGAAGGTTGATTTTTGTTTTATAGCGAGCCAGTCGCCTGGTGTCGGTGGAAACAGCAGCCAGCCACCCATCTTCCGTGGTTAAGAAAACGCCGGAAAGGTTGGGTCGATTCTCATCAAAAACAACCACCGGTCTTGTATAAACTATACTCTTTTTTAAAGATAAAGAGTTGATTTTGAATTGAAAAAGGGGTTTTATTTTTGGGGTTGTAGGAAAGTCATCAACCTTTAAACCAATTAAAGTGAGGTTTGTTTTGTTTTGGGAGATGTGTAAAAACCCCTCTTTTTCACTTTTTAATAAAATCTCTGTTTCTGGAAATTCACGGATAATTTCCAATAATTTTCTCCCTGGTGTTAATACTTTCCCCTCTTTTATAA
>CAZPLE010000096.1:0-2602 GCA_964587375.1 uncultured bacterium | reverse complement strand
GGCAGAGCCAATGTGCTCATCTTCCCGGACTTAAACGCCGGCAATATAGGTTATAAACTGGTTCAACGTCTGGCTAACGCAGAAGCTTGGGGACCTTTGGTTCAGGGGTTGAATAGGGCAGCCAGCGACCTTTCAAGGGGTTGTTCCATAAGGGATATTGTTGCGGTAAGCACTGTAGTTGCTATTCAGGCAAGAGCCCTGGAGAAGAAAAAGAGATGTTGGTCTTAACCTTAAACTGCGGAAGTTCCTCGGTTAAGTATCTTCTTTATGACTGGCAGCGGAAAAGGCCTGTTGCCAGTGGGGTGGTGGAACGGGTTACGATTGGAGGAAGTTACATAACACACCAAATCATGAACCTAAATCCCATCACCATTCAGCGGGACTGCCCTGACCACCATTCAGCCATCAACCTGATTATAGAGGTTCTTAAACACCCGGACTTTGGGGTCCTTGCGGACCTGAAAGAGATCTCCGCGGTGGGCCATCGGGTGGTTCACGGCGGAGAACGTTTTGCCTGCTCTACCAAGATTAACGAAGAGGTTTTACGGACCATTAAGGCGCTATCCTTCCTTGCTCCTCTCCACAATCCGCCCAATATCGCCGGGATTGAAGCAGCTACCCAATTGCTTCCTTCTGTTCCCCATATTGCGGTCTTCGATACCGCCTGGCACCAGACGATGCCGGAATACGCTTACCTCTATGCTCTGCCCTACGAATGGTACCAAAAGTATGGGGTCAGACGCTACGGATTCCACGGAACCAGTTTTTTGTATGTGGCTAAGAGAACCGCAGTCCTTTTAGGCAAAGACCCTTTTGAGACCAGTCTCATCGCCTGCCATATTGGCAATGGTGTAAGTGTAAATGCTGTCCGGAATGGCATCTCGGTAGATACCAGCATGGGGTTTACTCCTCTGGAAGGGCTGGTGATGGGCACGCGCGCTGGAGACCATGACCCGGCGATAGACTTTTTTATTATGGAAAAGGAGGGTTTAACCAGTCAGGAGGTGGAAAATATCCTGAACAAAAAGAGTGGGATCCTGGGAATCACCGGAAGATACACCGACCGCCGGGATGTTCTCAAAGCCGCAGAGAGTGGTGACTGCCGGAGCCAACTGGCGCTTCAGGTTGAGTCCTATCGTCTCAAGAAGTATATCGGTGCTTATTATGCTGCTTTGGGCCGGGTTGATGCCCTCGTTTTTACCGCCGGCGTTGGGGAGATGGCTGCCCCTATTCGCCGCATGGTTCTGGAGAACCTTTCCGAATTGGGAATTGTCTTTGACCCGGAGAAGAATGAGTTGGCGCGAAGCCGCAACTGCGAGTTTGATATTTCCCACCCGGACTCCAAGGTTAAGATCTTCGTCATTCCCACTGACGAAGAGATGGTCTTTGTGGAGGATACAGTGGCAATTTTAGAGGGTCGCTATGACGTCCATACCAGGTTTGAGTATTCCTTCCAGAAGAGAGACTATGTCAACAAGATAAGACAGGCGGCGTTCGCTGAGGAGGTCAGGAAGAACCCAAAACTGGCTGAAATTGTAGCCACACCTTTATCCAAGAGAAATAAAGAGGCAGAAGATGAGACGTAAAGCAGAAGTTTACCGGAAGACAAAAGAGACCCAAATAGAGGTAGTCTTGGACCTTGACGGTTCCGGAAAGGCTGACCTCCAAATACCAATAGGTTTCCTTTCTCACCTGGTTTCTGCCCTGACTCAGCACAGCCTCTTTGACCTGAAGGTGCGGGCAAAAGGTGACCTTGAAGTTGATACCCACCACCTTACAGAAGATTTAGGTTTAGTCTTGGGAGAGGCATTGGCTAAGGCTCTTAAAGAGAAGGAGGGTATCGCCCGTTTTGGCTTCGCCTCTATTCCGATGGATGAGGCGCTGGTAGAGACCAGCCTTGATATCTGTGGTCGTCCCGCTCTCTTTCTGCAACTGCCAAAGCTTCCACGGCAAAGGGGCTATTTTGAATTTGCTGACGCCCAGGAGTTTCTCAAGTCCTTCGTCAAGACTTCCGGGATTACCCTCCATTGTGAGTGTCGCCATGGTCAAAACCATCACCATATCCTTGAGGCGCTCTTTAAGAGTCTGGGCAGGGCGCTTAAGGTTGCGGTTTCCATAGATCCCCGGTTAAAAGGAACTATTCCTTCTACAAAAGGGAGGTTATAAAGGGAGCAGTGATGGAAGACCCGGAAAAGGGTGGGGAGAAGAAAGAAATAGGTGAAACTTTACCGGCACATCACCTGGAAGCCATCGTCCAACAGATTAAAAAGGCGTTGACCTCTGATACTCAGGAGTTGCTTCAGATACTGAAGCATCCCCGCCGCTTTATGTGGCAGAATTTTTTGTTAGGCGTAGTAAGAGGACTGGGAATTGCTTTCGGGATGACCGTTTTGGGAGCGTTGTTGGTGGCTTTTTTTCTGCTTGTCCTGCGCTGGCTGGAGAATCTTCCTCTCATCGGCGCTTTCTTTCGACATGTAGTCGATCTGGTCCGGGATTTTTTGAGTCAGCGACCGGTTCCGGCAAGATAGCAAGATAGCAAGATAGTTTTTCGTTATCGTTAGGGAAGCAATATAAAATAACATAAAATTTGATATGTGGAACC
>CAZPLE010000095.1:0-2889 GCA_964587375.1 uncultured bacterium | reverse complement strand
CTGCAAAAGGAACTGCCGAAGAGTATCTGAAGGCAGTCTTTGAGGTCGATTTAGATGAACCGATTCCGACCGCAACAAAAAGAGTCCATTGTCCCCAGATTCTCTGGCGCTATTTTGCAAGAGTCAAGTCAAGTTTGAGTCCATATTCTTCTGAAGAAGAGCAGGTGGTTTTAAATGTAATGAAGATCAATCGCGAGGTAGATGGCGCTTTCGTTATCTCCAGTGGGAAAAATTTGGGCGTTTTCAAGGGCGTGGGCTGGCCGGAGGAGATAGCGGAATTCTTTCGTCTGGATGAATACAGGGGATACATGTGGTTGGGGCACGGACGTTTCCCTACCAACAGTACTGGCTGGTGGGGAGGCGCTCATCCCTTTAATCTCCTGAACTGGTCAGTCATTCACAATGGAGAGATCTCCTCTTACGGTGTTAATAGAAGATACCTTGAAAATTTCGGATATCTCTGCTGTCTCTTTACGGACACAGAGGTCATTACTTATCTTATTGACCTTTTGGTCCGACGTCACGGTGTTCCTCTGAAAGAATTAGGTTTAATTCTGGCTCCTCCTTTGTGGTCGGAGATAGACCTGTTACCGGAGCCTGAAAGAGAGAAGTTAGAAAGGTTAAGAATTATGTATGGTCCAGCCCTGCTTAATGGTCCTTTCAGTATCGTTGTGGGTTTTGAAGGTGGAATGCTGGGTTTGATTGACCGGATTAAACTCAGGCCAATGGTGGCCGCAAAGAGTTCGGAATATTTTTATCTTTCCAGCGAAGAGGCTGCTGTAAAAAGGTTGGAACCCAGGATTACAAACCTGTGGCATCCGGAAGGCGGAGAACTGGTTCTGGCCAGCATAGAATCGTCTCCGGAGTCTTCACCAAAGGAGAAGAGAAAGAGTCCTCAAGGAAGAAAAGAATAGAGCGAAGAGGCTTTGTGAATAGCGTTTGGTGTTACTGAGCGTTACGAACCATTGACCTAAGATCAAGCAAGGCAGATAGTCAAAGAGACAAAGGCGTCTTTTCTCAAAGGAGAAGACGCCTTTTGTTTTGGAGGAAAGGATGGAATTTAAAATTATGATGGATACTGTCTGGGTATTACTGGCTGGCATGCTGGTTTTCTTTATGAACTTGGGTTTTGCTCTGGTGGAGTCAGGCTTTGTTCGGGCAAAAAACTGTATCAATATCCTTTCTAAAAACTTCATCGTTTTCGCAGTAGCCTCCATAGGCTTTCTGGTTCTGGGATGGGGGTTTATGTTCGGGAACGGAAACGGCTTTCTGGGCTGGGAAGGACTTTTTTTCCTTTCTGGTCCAGATAATTCGCCAGCGACTGGTTCTGCCTATCAAGGGGCCTATTCTGCAATTTCGTGTACGAGCGTTCCGCTTCTGGCAAAGTTTTTCTTTCAACTGGCCTTCTGCGGTACCGCTGCTACGATAGTTTCCGGCGCGGTCGCCGAGAGGATAAGATATTCTTCTTTTATTCTCTTTTCGTTCTTTATGAGTATTTTTATCTATCCGGTAGTCGGACACTGGATATGGGGTGGTGGTTGGCTTGCGAAAATGGGTATGTTTGACTTTGCCGGTTCTACCGTCGTTCATTCTGTTGGTGGCTGGGCAGCTCTTGCTGGCATAGTTCTGTTAGGACCACGTTTCGGAAAGTATAAAGAAGGCAGAATAAACGTTATTCTTGGGCACAACCTTCCTTTGGCAACCATTGGGACTTTTGTTCTCTGGTTGGGATGGTTTGGTTTTAACGCGGGATCTACGATGGCGGCTGACCCAGCTGTGATAAGCCACATAGTCGTAACCACCAATACTGCGGCTGCAGCCGCAATTTTAAGTTCCACCATAATTTCCTGGGCCCATCTGGGTAAACCTGACCTGAGCATGACGCTCAATGGTTGCCTTGCCGGGTTGGTTGCTATTACAGCGGGGTGCGCATTTGTTAGTGTTGAAAGTTCCTTGGTTATCGGGTTAATAGCCGGAATTCTGGTTGTCTTTTCGGTTATCACCTTTGACCACACCGGAATAGATGACCCGGTGGGAGCGCTTTCCGTTCATCTGGTAAATGGCATTTTCGGAACGCTTGCCGTAGGATTTTTTGCTCAGAATGGAATTACCGGTGCCTCAACCGGGAGCGGGCTTTTATTTGGCGGCGGGACGAAACTACTGATGAACCAGTTGACCGGCATTCTCTTTGTAGGAGGGTTCACTTTTCCCTTTTCTTTATTTGTCTGGACCTTGATTAAAACAACTGTGGGACTGAGAGTTAGCCTTCAGGAAGAGATTGAAGGTCTTGATGCCGGTGAGCACGGAAACAGCGCTTACCCGGAATTTTTGGTCCGTAAACCATCCTATTCTTTTTTAACTTTCAGGAGACTTAATGAAAACGGAGGGAAGAATGGTTAAGGTTGAAGCAATAATCCGGCCCGAAAAGTTGGATGCAGTTCGGCGTAATCTGGAACGAATAGGGTGTGCCGGCCTTATGATAAGCGAGATAGAAGGACACGGTAAACAAAAAGGCATGATTCAGCAGTGGCGCGGTGAAAAGTATCGGGTAGAACTGATGCCAAAAATAAAAGTTGAGGTTGTTGCCAGCGACAGCGCGACCGACCATATCATAGATGCTATCCTTTCCGCAGCACAGACTGGTGAAATAGGGGATGGCAAAATTTTTGTTTCACCGATATTGGCCGCGGTCCGCATTAGAACTGGAGAAAAAGGAGAAGGGGTCTTGTGAATTATCTTTGTTTCCTGGGAGATTATCTTGACCCAATAGCCCGGGTTTGGGACATTCAGAATTTCGGGTTATTTGTGATGTCAGTCACAGAAAGAGATAGAAAAATAGAATTTTCTTTGGAAGGGAGGAAGAAGATGAATCCGAAAGAGGTTTTGGAA
>CAZPLE010000094.1:0-2950 GCA_964587375.1 uncultured bacterium | reverse complement strand
AGAGAAATGTTCCCTCCAAGCCGTTCTTAAAAAAATTAACTGGCCCCAAAAAATTATGAAGGTAAAGATGGCTTCGGTGGTTCCTAAACTTACCGATGAAGTTAAGTCTTTCTTTAAAAACGATTTAATGGTTCCGGTGATACTTCTGCAGAACAAGGATTTACCAATTAAAGCAAATGTGAAGTTCCCCGGCAAGGTAGGTATTGACCGTCTCCTTAATGCCTTTGCTGCCCGAGAGATTTACGGTTGTCCCGCAGTAGTGGTGGATTGCGGAACCGCTCTTACCTTTGACCTTATTGACCCCACAGGAAACTATGCTGGAGGCATAATTACTGCCTCTCCAGAGATGGTGCGGGACGCCCTTTCCGAAAAGACCGCTCTTCTGCCCAAAATAAGACTGACGCTTCCTCGGTCCCTGGTAGGGAAGGACACTACAGGGTGTCTGCAGTCAGGGATCGTCTTTGGCTTTGCCGAAATGGTTGATGGCCTTTTAAAAAAACTTCAAAAAGAATGGTTGGCAGAATTTAGAACTGTCGCCACTGGTGGAGGCATTAAATTGATCCTTCCTTATCTCTCTCCAAAGATTATTTTTGACCCAGACCTTACCCTTAAAGGAATCTATCTTTCAACTTAGCCTTTTGGCTACCATTGGTATCGCTTTTAACAACAGGTTTTTGACCTTTTCCACATTTTGTCCAAAGACACGGAAGACCTCTGCCGTATCCACAGGTGCTTCATCACTCTTCCAGCAATCATAGTCTGTGGACATCGCTACCGCAGCATAGGGAATTCCAGCCTCATTTGCCAAAATGGCTTCTGGAGCGATGGACATATTAATTACGTCTGCACCCCAGAGACGGAACATTTTAGACTCGGCTCGTGTAGAGAATCGGGGTCCTTCAATGGTAATGACCGTACCTTTTTCATGAATTCTCAAGCCCAATTCCTTTCCTGCCTCAATCAGAATGGAACGCAACTTTTCGGAAAAAGGGTCTGCCATCGGCGTGTGCTTTACGTTTTCCACGCCCGGTTTAAACTTTTCGAAAAAGGTTGTTCTTCTCTGTTTGGTGAAGTCTATAAACTGGTCCAGAATAACCAGGTCGCCTCTTCTAATCTCTTCCCGGAGAGAACCGCAGGCGGTGGTGGCAATAATGTGCGTACATCCCAACTTCTTAAGGGCAAAGATATTTGCCCGGTAATTCACCTGACTGGGGGGAATGGTATGTTCTTTTCCGTGCCGGAAAAGGACTACTACCTTGACCCCCTCTATCTCGCCACAGGTAATCGGTGATGGTTTACCATAAGGGGTTTTTGGGAAAATTTCCTTTGACTTTTTTAATATTTCGGGCTTCTCAAATCCAGAACCACCGATTAATCCAATCTTCACCATACGCTATTTCCTTTCTTGAGACAACAAAATTAACCTTTTCTGGAAAGTTGCTGACTGCGCTTTACTGCGGCACCAAGAGCAGAATAAAAAATTTTTCTTATTCCGCTTTTTTCCAAGACTTTTACCGCCGCTTCTGTCGTACCACCTTTGGAAGTAACGGCTGCTCGAAGTGCCGAAAAAGGCTCTTCTTCAGCAAGAAGAGAAGCAGCCAAAGCGGTCTTCTGAACCATCTTCAGCGCTATTTTTTTCGAAACCCCATATTTTATAGCAAATTCAGATAATATCTCCATCAAAAGGAAAAAGTAAGCCGGTCCGCTTCCAGAAATTGCGGTGATTACATTCAGCCTTTTTTCATCAATTTTAAAAACATCTCCCAGAGACTGAAAGATGCGCAACGCCTTTTTTATATCAGAAGGGGCGGCAAAGCGTCCCGGCGAGAAAAAGGTTATCCCTGCCCCCACTCTGATGCCCAAGTTGGGCATAACCCTGATGACCGGCCTCTCACCCAGCCTCTTTTCCAGGTAGGTAGTGGTAACGCCAGCCAAAAGGGAGATTATCAATCGCCTCTTGTTGGTAGTTGAAATCTCATTTAAAACTGGTTCTTTATCTTGTGGTTTTACTGCCAAAAGACAGGTGTCGCAGATGTCCATCAGTTCTTTAATTCCTGAGGCAACCTTTATCTGGTGGTGGACTGCTTCTTTGTTTCGTAATGGATTACAGTCAAAAACGATGATTTCCGCAGGAGTAAAAAATCTTTTCTCCAGAAGTCTGAGAGCAATTGCCGAAGCCATCTTTCCAAAACCGATGATTCCCAGCATATGAGAAGGACACTATAAATTTTCCTGGTAAAAATATAAATTATTTTACCCTAAATTTTCTCGCAAGGAAAGAGGAAGACATAAGGGAAATTTGCTTTTGCCCGAAAAAGTGGATAAAATAATGCTTATCTTTGTATACCAAAGCAGTGGTTTTTTGGAAAAATGGAAAGAATAATTGACTTTCATACCCACGCCTTTCCTGACCATCTTGCGGGAGCGGCGATAAAAGCAATTGAAAAACAAGGTAAAATAAAACCTTTCTTTAACGGAACCATTTCCGGATTACTTTCCTCTATGGACCGTTTGAAGATTGAAAAGAGTGTGGTCTGTTCTATCGCTACAAAACCATCGCAGTTTGATGCTATCCTCAGGTGGTCCTCCAAAATTCGTTCCGAAAGAATAATTCCTTTTCCCTCTCTTCATCCCTCTGACCCGGGGTTTGTCCGGAAAGTCAAGCAGATAAAATCGGAGGGTTTTCAGGGAATAAAACTACACCCATTTTACCAAGATTTTTATCTTGATGAGGAGCGCCTCTTTTCTCTTTACGAAAAGGTTGCAGATGCGGAGTTAATCCTTCTTATCCACGCTGGATACGACTTTGCCTTTCCCAGAATACGCCGAGCAGACCCGGCCAAAATTTTAAAGGTCAAGGAAACATTTCCCCAGTTAAAACTGGTAGCGTCGCATCTGGGTGCCTGGAAGCAGTGGAGAGAGGTGAAAAAGTTATTGGTAGGTAGAAAAA
>CAZPLE010000093.1:0-3600 GCA_964587375.1 uncultured bacterium | reverse complement strand
CCGCAGCTTCTCGGTGGAAGGACGCCTCTTCATACTGAATGTGGACCACCTCAGCAAATGGGTCTACCGTGGCTGCCATTTGTTTCAGGGATCGGAAGGTCCAGTCAGGAATTATCCTTAAAACCTCAAACCCCCACTTCTCTTGATAGATTTCCTTTTTGTTGGTCAACCTTTGAGTAACAACCCTGACCCGGTGACCAGCAAGGGCGAGGTGTTTAGCCAGAAAAAAAGTATGATTTCCAATGCCTTCTTTTTGGGGCGGAAACGCTCCGGTGATTAGAAGAATGTTCATCTTTTCCAGAAAAGAAAAAAGGTTTTGGGTATAGTGAAAACAATTTTCTTCTGAAAGAGAACGGTGGGGCATTTTCTTCCATAACGAAATAACGACTGCCAGAACCGACTGAACTTTCGGTTCGCATAACGGAGATAAAGGAGTTCCCAAAACCATTCCTGATACGCCCTTTTCCAGTTAAGCAGAGACCTTTTTCTCTCCCTTTTTTGATTAATGGACATTATGGCTCTTTTTCCGGTCAGAGCGAGAACTCGAAGAGCCGATTCTGACATTTTACACCGGTACTCCGGGTCATTGTGATGTGGCTGTATTCGGTATTTCAGGACATCACTGCCGACGAAATAGACCGGAAATTCCCGGCAGATTCTTAACCACAGCTCCCAGTCTTCATCAATCTCTATCTCCGGACAAAAAAGCCCACATCTTTGAAAGACCTCCTTTTTTACCAAAGCAGTTCCAATATAGATGAAGTTGCGCCTCAATAATTCGGGCAGGACATACCCGGAGAAGGTCTTCATATGATTGTGCCCAATAGTCTTTCCTGCCAGATCAATCTTGATGAAGTTCCCATAAACCATGCCCGCAGCCACCTTCTCCTGAAGGGCCTCCGTCAGTATCTTTAATGCATCAGGAAGCCAGAGGTCATCGGAATCAAGAAAGGCTATATATTTCCCTTGGCTTTGGGTGATTCCTAAATTTCTCGCCGAAGAACGACCTTTGTGAGGTTGAAAGTAATAAAATATGCGAGTGTCATTATAACCGGAAAGGATATTTTTAATATGGTCTCCTTGAGAAGAACCGTCGTCAACGATCAGCAATTCCCAGTCTCTTAAAGACTGAAACAAGACGCTTTCCACCATCTCTTTCAGGTATCTTGTTCGGTTATATACCGGCGTGACGATACTTACCAGAGGTATCATCTTTCTACATGAAGAAGGTTGGACAGAAACCTTGGCAAAGATAATCTCTTTTTTAGCCACCTCCGGTAGAAACGGAGCAGTGGATTTTCTTTATTGCCGCCAAAGAGTGCCTTCAAGAGCCTAACCTTAAAATTGTTTATCTTCAATTCCAAATAAGGCAAGGTATCCAGACACCAGACATAGAGAGCCTCTTTATAAGAGGCGTAACGCTTTACTATCTGGTAATATTCTATGATTTTACGGTAAGAATAACTTACACTTCCAATTCGGAAACAAGCAATACACTTGTTTAAGTAGAAAAAGCGGCTCTTTTTAAGGTAGAGACGTAGCATCAACTCGTAATCCGCCGCGATTTTATAACGAAGGTTAAACCTATCCTTCTGGTATACCCTTCTGGAGACAAAGCAGGTGGGGTGATTGAAGGTAAAGTTTTTGAACACATCGTCCATTTTAATTTTGGATTCCCGGAAGATTAGGCCTTTTTCTTTCCTTTCCAGAAGCATCAGGTTTCCGAAGATAACATCCACTTCAGGATGGGTTTTGTAAGCCTCCACCACCATCATTACAGCATCAGGAAAGTACCAATCGTCGCTATTTATGATCCCGACCAGTTCGCCGGTAGCAAGGGAAACACCCTTATTCATCGCATCGTAGATTCCTCGATCCGGTTCACTTATCCAATAAGCAATACGGTCTTCGTATCTTCTGATTATTCCTAAGGTACCATCCCGGGAGCCGCCATCCACAATAATGTACTCTATATTAGAATAGGTCTGGTTCAGAACACTCTGGATAGTTTCTTCAATATATTTGGCGCTGTTCAGGCACACAGTGATGATGGATACCAAAGGATGGTCCGGGTCTGACTTCTGGGTCCAGACCCCCCCTTTTTTTAATCCACCTTCAAGCCTCTCTTGTTTGCGCCACTTCATCTTTTATTCAGGCTCTCTTCCCATTCCTGAAAAAGCATCTCTTCTCTGGTGAGAGTCTCTATCAGGGAATTAAATGACAGGGAATATCTCCAACCCAACTCCTTTTTTGCCCTGGTGTTATTTCCATAGATAATCTCCAGCTCCAGGGGTCGGAAGAGGCTTTGGTCAATGGAGACAAACCGTTCAAAATCCAGGTTAAGCACTTCAAATACCTTTCGGCCGAATTCTTCCAGACTATGGGCTTCTCCAGAACAGATAAGATAATTTGTCGGTTTCTCTTGTTGGAGCATTAACCACATCGCTTCCACATAAGCAGGTGCATAGCCCCAATCCCGATAGACATTGAGGTTGCCCAGTTTTAATTCTCCGGCCAGTCCTTTTTTAATGCGCACCGCTTCCCGCAGTATTTTTTTGGTTACAAAATGGGGACCTCTTAAAACCGATTCGTGATTAAAGAGGATACCAGAGACTGTAAAAAGGTCGTATGCTTCCCGGTAATTGACCGTTATCCAGTGAGCCGCTAATTTGGAGATAGCGTAAGGGCTAATCGGTCTCAATGGCGTCTGTTCATTTACCGGTAAGTCTTCTGGAGCGACTCTTCCAAACATTTCACTGCTTGATGCGTGATAGAACCTTATCTGCGGGTTTACCTTCCGCACTACTTCTAACAGATTGAGAGCACTTATAATGTTAAAATGCAAGGTTTCCTCAGGTGCCACAAAAGATTTGCCTACTGAACTCTGAGCAGCGAGATGGTAAATTTCGTCCGGTTGGTATTTTTCTATCACCGCCACCAGACTTTTACGGTCAAGAAGGTCAGCTTTTACAATCTCCACCTTTTCATCAATCTTTAGATACTGCAACCTTTTTCGGTCCGGTTCTTGATCTTTTCTGGAGAGTCCGACAACCCGATAATTTTTCTCCAGGAGAAATTGAGAAAGATAAGCACCGTCCTGTCCGGTAATGCCGGTGATCAATGCTCCTTTAGCCATCTTCTCCTTTTCTTTGGGTAATCGACTCCTGAACCAAGGAAAGAAAGGTGTGGACACAATTTTCTATTGCTACTGACATCTTCTCTCTGGCAGTTCTTTCCAGGTCAAGGTTGGGACCAGGACTAACCTCATTCCATAAACGCTTCAATATCTCTGCTAAGGATTCAGACGAATGTGGGTCAAAGAAGATGGCTTTCTCGGGAGACTGTTCCCGGTGAACAGGAATATCGGAAAGAACCACCATCTTTCCGGTCAGTTTTGCTTCACTTACCGTTAAACCGAAACCCTCAAAAAGGGAAGGGTTTATTACACAGAGTGACTGCCTGATCAGTCCCAATACTTCCTGTCTGGGAATGATGCCCAGGTAAAGAACCTGGTCCCTGATGTTCCATTCGGAGACCTTTTGCCATAGCCAGGCAAAGTGGTTCGGGTGCCGGTAGTCATTGTGATTTCCGGTGCAGACC
>CAZPLE010000092.1:0-7054 GCA_964587375.1 uncultured bacterium | reverse complement strand
TACCTTCACCTTGGCGGCATTGACCACCACCACAAAATCACCGCAGTCAAGATGAGGTTGATATTCCGGCTTCCTTTTTCCCATCAAAATTTCTGCAATTTTGGTGGCTATTCGGCCCAGTATTTTGCCTTCCGCGTCAATTAGGTACCATTTTCTTTCCATAAGATTCCTTAATTTTTTAATCTTAATCCCAGAGCAGTTTTGACTTAAAGTCTTACCAATTAGTGATAAATTTTATCCGAAAAGAGACTAACTTGTCAAAGGAAGGGAAAGAAATTATAATAATTGCTGTGCAACTTATTAGAGTCACTGACCCGAAAAGCCTAACAGCCTTTATTTCTGCCTTGAGATCAGGAAAAACGGTCATCTTCCCCACCGATACGGTTTATGGACTGGGATGCCTTTTAACCTGGGAGGCTGCCATTAAAAAGATTGTTAGAATTAAAGGAAGAAAGCCCGGCAAGCCATTTCCGCTTTTGGTCTCTGACCTTGCCCTGGCGGAAAAAATTGCTTATTTTACGAAAAAGATAAGAATGGTGGCAAAAGATTTCTGGCCAGGACCAGTAACCATGGTACTGAAAGCAAAAACTTCCCTTTCACCACTGGTATCTCAAGAAGGAAAAGTGGCGTTAAGGATTCCCGATAGCCCATTTTTAAGGAAGGCGATTAAAAGAATAGGTACCCCACTTATTGGCACCAGCGCCAACCTTTCCGGAGAAAAGCCAGCCGCGCGGGTTTCCGAAATACGCCCCAAACTACTGGAACAGGTAGACCTGGTTATTGATGGTGGAGAGACATCCGGTAAACCTTCAACCATCTATGACTTCACCGGCAACCACCCAATATTGATAAGAGAATAATAAGAAAGGAGGAGAATGAAGATAGCCCTTGCCAGTGACCATGCTGGTTTTGAACTTAAAAGCGAGATAAAAAAGAGGCTAATTGATGACGGATACCAGGTTATCGATTTTGGCACCGACTCCAAAAAATCGGTCGATTATCCAGAGTTTGGCCTGGCAGGCGCCCGGGCTGTTATAGAAAAGAAGGCTGATCTGGCTATTCTACTCTGTGGCACCGGGCTGGGGATGTCCATCATGGCCAATAAAGTTAAGGGTATCCGGGCTGTAACCTGTAATGACCTTTTTTCGGCAAGACTGGCACGGAGCCACAACGATGCCAACGTTCTCTGTCTGGGCGGAAGGTTGCTTGGTCCAGACCTTGCCTGGGAGATTGTCCGCACCTTCTTGGAAACTCCTTTTGCTGGCGGCCGGCACCTGCGCCGGGTAAACGAAATCAAACGGCTGGAAAAGACCTGTTAAAAACAAGCAAAATGTTTCTATTGGTCACTGCTCTGGTCTGTGCAATTTATATGGGTTGGTCTACAGGCGCCAATGACGCTGCCAACTGCGTTGGTGCCGATATTGGCTCCGGCATTATGCCCTTGCGCCATGGAATAATAATTACCAGTCTCTTTGGATTGTTAGGGGCGGTGTTGCTTGGTTCCCATGTGATTAAAACGGTTGGTAAAGGTATTGTTCCTTTAGACCTTTATAACCAGCAGACCTGTTATCTCATCACTTTCACGAGTCTGTTAGGAGCCTCTTTGTGGGTAACTATTGCCACTTACAAAAAATTGCCGGTCTCCACCTCGCATTCTATTGTGGGTGCGGTGGCAGGAGCCGGACTGGCAATGAATACGGTGGTGAAATGGGAAAAGATGCTTCAGATCGTCATCTGCTGGATCTTCACACCGGTGGGTGCAGGTATTCTGGCTTTCCTGATTTATCCGGTGATAAAAAAAGTCTTTAGTATTAAAATCGCTCAGAAATACGAAGAAATGTTAGTCGTTATCTTCATCTATCTTACCAGTATTTATCTTGCTTTCTCTTGGGGTGCCAATGACGTGGCCAATGCTACTGGTGTTCTGATTTCCGTTGGTACATTCAATTTCCAGCAGGCTGCTGTTATCGGCGGACTGGCAATTGTTTTCGGTATAACAACCTGGGGTTACAAGGTTATAGAGACAGTCGGTTTCCAAATAACTAATCTTACTCCCTTGATGACCATTAGCGCGGAAATAGCCAGTGCTCTGAACGTACACCTTTACACCCTGGCAGGAATACCGGTCTCCACCTCGCATTCTATTGTGGGTGCTATCTGGGGAGTGGGGCTGGCTCACGGAATAAAAAACCTGAATTTAAAACTTGTCCGGGACATTGTGACTACCTGGGCGTTGACGCCGGTGGCAGCCGGCCTGATAAGTTTTCTTATTTTAAAATTGATACTTTTCTTGAGAGTCTTGAGGGCGTATTGACAAAAAGGAGGAGAAAATGGACACGAGTAGAAACATCTTTGCCTGGCTGGGCCAGAGGGAAGAAAAGGAGATTCTGACTGATGCCCTTGCCCACGGAGAAAAATCGTTGGAGTGTGTAAGGGAATTAAAGGAGGCTCTAGATGCCTTTTTTAAGAGTGACCGAGCAGGGAAGGAAAAAGCAATCGCCAACATAAAGGCAGCCGAACACCAGGGAGACGAACTAAGAAGGAAGATGATGGAAGAACTCTCCCGGGGAATACTTTTGCCTCCGGACCGGGAAGACTTGATGTTGCTCAACGAAAGTCTCAATGATATCGCAGACAGGGCAAAAAGTGCTGCACGCTTACTGGAATTTATGGAGAAGCCAACCGAACCGGAATTAATAGCGGCGCTGGTAGAAGACTGTTTAATAGGGGTGAAAGCCGCAGAAAGACTTCAGAATGCAATCTCTTCCTTGATTAAGGGAATAAGGCAAAAAACGCTGGAAGACTGCGCCCAGATAGAAACGTTGGAAGAGGAAGGAGATGATAAGAAGCGGGAACTCCTGGGGCTGTTGATGAAATCCGGCCTTTCTGGACCATCAATGCTCCTTATTTACGAACTGATTGATACGGTAGAAACACTGATTGACGATATTGACCAAGCAGGAGACCTGGTAAGAATTCTGGCGATCAAAGCCTAAAAAGAAACCTATATGTTTGATATTTTTATTTAAGCCCACCACATCTTTCCTTTTGGTTCACGCAAGATAATCTCTTTCAGAAAAGCCACTGCCTTCTGAAAACCTTCCTTTCCAGAAAGGAGGCTGTCTTCATGCTCAATGGAGAGCACGCCGTCGTAACCCACCAGCCGTAAGGTACTGATAAAGTCCTTCCAGAAGGAATAACTGTGCCCATACCCCACTGTGCGGAATATCCAGGAGCGGTCTGCTTCCTCAGAATAGTGTTTGGTGTCCAGTACGCCATTTACCGCTACGTTTTGGGGATCCAGTTTTGTATCTTTGACATGGACATGAAAGATGGCATCCCCTAACTTACGAATGGCCATTATCGGGTCAATGCCCTGCCAGAAAAGGTGGCTGGGGTCAAAGTTGGCACCGATTACCTTACCGACCGCTTTTCGCAACTTCAGAAGCGTCTCCGGATTATAGACAGCGAATCCCGGATGCATCTCCAGTGCAATCTTAGTAACGCCGTGCTCAATTGCAAATTTTGCCTCTTTTTCCCAAAAAGGCAAAACTCTTTCTTCCCATTGCCAGGCAACTATCTTTCTGAATTCGTCAGGCCAGGGGCAGGTAACCCAGTTGGGCGTAAGGTCATGTGGCGAACCACCTGGACATCCCGAAAAGGCGTTTATGGTATCAACTTTTAACTTTTCTGCTAAAAGAATGGTTTTGTGCTGACCCTGGGTATGTGCTTCCGCAATCTTTTCATCCGGATGCAAAGGGTTGCCATGACAGGAAAGAGCCGATATTACCAGATTTCGTCTGGCCAGACTTTCGGTAAACGACCTTAATTTGGTAAAACTTTTTAAAAGTTCATCTGGATTGCAGTGTCTGCTCTCTGCGTAATTCGCCACGCCAATCTCCACGGCTTCACATCCGTTCTCTTTCGCCGCATCCAGGGCGCTTTCCAAATCCTGGTCTCCAAAGAGGACTAAAAAGACACCTAATTTCATTCGTTCCCTCCTCTAATCCTCTAATACTTTTTAATACTTTCCGTATCTTTGGACCAACTCCATCACCTTCTGATAGTCAGAGAAACTGACATTCTTGGGAATGGAATGGTCTGAATGGTAGATATAACCTCCATCCTTTTTAGCAACTTCAAACTTGGTTCTTATCTCTTCCTCAATGGCGGTTGGGTTGGTAGTCGCATCCACCATCTTGCGCACGTCAATGCCACCCATAAAGGAAAGGTCTCTGCCGAATTCTTTCTTGAGTGCAACCAGATCCATTCCAGCTTTTACCTCCAGCGGCTGCAAACAGTCCAGGCCGGCTCCAATCAATAAGGGAATTAGTGGCTTTACGTTGCCACAGGAATGGAGAAAGACCTTCATTCCATTTTTGTGAAAGAAGTCAAAGATGTATCTATCGGTCTCAAAGAGTAAGTCCTGGTACATCTTCGGAGAAAAGAGGGAACTGCTTCGGTATCCCATATCGTTGTAAAGAAAGGCTCCATCAAATTGGTAGCCTTCCTTCAGCATCAATTTACACACTTCTACTGCAAGGTGTCCTACGGTTTCAAACATATCCCTGGCCATTTTGGGATCATCAGCCATAAGGAGAAGGAGACGTTCGCTGCTCATTAATCCCTGACATCGGTCATATCCAATACCGGCGCCAAAACAGATAAATTTCCCTTCTGCTTTTGCTTGGTGATAGCGGTTGGCTAACGTTACCCAATCTATCCGTTTGAAATCCGGCTGGAGCCTCTTCTTAATACTCAACCAGTCATCTTTGGTTTTCACATAAGTATCCACTATTTCCGGAGTGGTGGAATAGTCCCGGAAGTTTTTTATCTTGCCACCGTCCGGGGTGCTGGCCAGAATGTAATCTTTATTTTTTTCCAGAACCGTATAGGGAAAACGGGCTGAAAGATCCGGGCCCAAAATGACCATTTCGTAACCAAAGTATTCCTCAACCGGAATCTCCTCCGGTAATCCCTCTTTGTGCCAGCGGGCGATGGTTGCTGTCCAAGGACTATCATGAATGGGGACAAAGTCAGGTTCACGGTGTTCTAAAACCATCTTAATTCTTTCTCTGCTGGTCATCATTTCCTCCGTTAACTTACTGTTTTTAAAAATCTAAGATGAGCGTCCAGTTGTGGATTTCTAAAGAATTTTTTGCCCATAAAATTGGCGTAAAATGAAAAGAGTATTCCCATAAACATCTTTCTCTTTCCAAAATTTCTTAAAAGACTGTTTGGAAATGAGTAAAACCTTCGGTACATAGTGTAGAGCCATTTCTGCAACTGGTATGGAGAAAAATTTTTCGGTCTTATAACCACATGTTGGCCATCGTAGAGATACCATTCTTTCGTCAAAATCCTCCCTTCATCTTTCATCCTTTCGTAGAATCTGGTGCCCGGGATCGGGATAGGAGTAAAAAACTGGACGCTATCCAGATTCTTATTAACCCACCGCTCTGTCTCTCTTAATGTCTCCGGTGTATCTCCGTCTCCACCTAACATCATCATACCGTGGACCCAGAAGCCATTCTTCCGGTATATCCTTATCGCCTCTTTTATCTTCTCTGCCCGATAAGGTTTGCCCAAAAACTCCAGCGTTTTGTCAACGATAGATTCCACTCCCACGCAGAGATAGAGAAATCCTGCTTTCTTCAGTGCTTCTAAAAGTTTTCTGTTAAAGGCCGCTGAGATGGTAATCTGGGCTATCTTCTTTCTTCTGGCACTGTATCTCTTTATCTCTTCCAACAGTGTTATTGTTCTATCTGGATTGGCCGCGATATTGTCATCACTAAAAAAGCAGTAACTTCCAATCTCCTCTATCCTTTTCAGTTCCTCAATAACATAGTCTTTTGACTTCTGGCGGTAAGCCCTTCCATAAAGTTCGGTCACGATACAGAAATCGCAGTTATTCGGGCACCCCCTTGACGCTTCCACCACCATACTACCAACCTTTTTTCTGATGGTTGTATCGTAATAAGGATGCGGTAAATTACTCAATTCTTCTGCGGTCATCAATCTCCTCTTTCTGGTAACAATTATCTTGCCCTCTTCTTTGAATGCTATTCCGTCTATCTTTTTCAAGTCAGGTGTTTCTTTCGTCAACTCTTCCATCAGTTCTTTCAAGGTTGCCTCTCCCTCTCCCCTTACCACTACATCCACATGTTTCAGCCAGTCTTCAATCCGAAAGGTAGCATCTGGACCTCCTGCGATTACCAGACCAGAAGGATTTCTCTCTTTATACAGACTAGCCAGCGCCATTGACGAAGGGGAAGTTCTGGTAATGGAGGAGATTAACAGCACGTCAGAACCAAATATTCTTTGGAAATTTGTCGCAGTCAGTCTTCCTTTTATCCCATGATAGAGGGGATTTATCTCCTCTATATTACGCCAGCCCTCTCCCTTTAAAACGCTGACAAGCGCAGGTATCGCCCGGGAAGGAAGTCTAATACCGCTGTAAAAATCACAATTGGCTTCTCCATTGAGTATCCCAAACTGAGTGGGAGGAAGTTCTACAAACGTAATTTTGCTTTCTTTTGATAGTCTTTTCATTATAATTCGGTAAAGAGTGCTACGCCATATTTTCCTTCCTGACAAATGCCAACTTTTTAATTTTATCACCAAACTTAATATTAGCCAAACGTATCAGACCTGGAAAAAGGAGTGATAAACTTTCTCTTTTAAAAAACTCTTTTGTTATGTGATAGAATATAAATTTGAGACCTGCCGGAGTGGTGGAATGGCAGACGCGCCGGACTCAAAATCCGGTGAGGGCAACCTCGTGAGGGTTCAACTCCCTCCTCCGGCACCGCTTCCTGAAAGAAGGAGTTGAAGAGAGCGAAGTCAGGAATTGCGACGAATAGGAGTAAGAGTTTGGCAAGCCCGCTGAAAATCGGATGGGAACTCTGATTATTTTGGTAAGGTGCTTATCTCTTTCTAAGCAGACGTATCCCTGACTACTATTTTATAACAACCTGGTGCACAGATAAAGAAATTGAGAGAATCCTTCTGAAATGCCAGCCTTTTTAGATAGGGTAAAGAAGCAAGTTGAATT
>CAZPLE010000091.1:0-5001 GCA_964587375.1 uncultured bacterium | reverse complement strand
GAACATTTCTCTCGGTGAGTAATCCTTTTTTTCCAAATCAGTCTTCCGTCTTGCGAGAAGAGGCCGATTTTGAGGAAGGTATTACCCAGGTCCGCAGCCAGAAGCATAGGCTTTAGATTTAAGTAGAACTCCGATACCACTTCAAAAAGGAGATGAGACGCCCTAACTGACGAGAATTTCTAAGTTTTTCCAGAGCTTTGCTTTCAATCTGACGAATTCTTTCCCGGGTAAGATTAAAGATCTGTCCGACTTCTTCCAGTGTTCGGGGATAGCCTACGCCAATGCCAAAACGCAGTTTTAGAATCTTTTCTTCCCTTTCGTCTAAGTGAGAAAAGATCTTTTCTAATTCTTCCTGGAGGAGGGCATAAGTGGCTGCGGTGGCTGGGGTTTCTGTTTCGCGGTCCTCAATGAAATCTCCAAAAGTAGTCTTTTCGTCATCACCAACCGGTGTTTCTAAAGAGATTGGTTCCCGTTGCATACTCTTCAAAATCATGCGCACTTTTTCTGTAGAGGTCTGTGTCCGGGCAGCAATCTCCTCCGGGGTAGGTTCACGGTCCAGTTCGTGAATTAGGGCTCTGGAGATTTTATTCAGTTTGTTAATCTTTTCTCGCATATGGACCGGGATTCTGATGGTTGAGGAATGGTCGGCAATAGCCCGGGTAATTGCCTGACGAATCCACCAGGTGGCATAGGTAGAAAATTTATACCCTTCCCGGAAACGGAATTTATCAACCGCCTTCATCAAACCGATATTCCCTTCTTGGATTAAGTCTCTCAAGGTAAGTTTTGGGTTGGAATATTTTTTGGCGATATTGATTACCAATCGCAAATTTGCCTGAATCAACTGTGCCTTCAATTGATCTAATTTCTTTTCCAGTTGGTTAATCGTAGCACTGGAAGCATTTCTGTTTTTTGCCTCCTGGATCTCCTTTTTTACTTTTTCAATATTGCGCGCTATTTCCACCTCCTGCTCGTGAGTTAATAGGGAGATTTCACCGGCTTCTTTGAGATAAGAACGTAAAGGATTACGAACCTCCTCCAGCGCCAGCCGCTCCTCCTCTACTTCTTCCTCGTGAAGCACGAGGCTTTCTTCCTCTTCATCTTCAACGGTAATCTGGAGGTCATTCAGTTGGTTGAAGATATCTTCAATCTCTTCGGAAGCATACAGGTCTTCAGGCAACAGTTCGTTGATTTCATCGTAAGAAAGATGCTTCTGTCGCTTCCCTTTTTCAAACAACTCTTCAATCTTTTTTTGCTTCTCTTTTTCTTTATTCATCTTCACCTTCTTTCTTTTGGAAGCCTTCTTTCCGATGTTTTTGCAGAACCAGCTCTTGAAAATGGCGCAGGGCTTCCGGGTCTGGCTCGGTACTGTCCTTTATCTTTTCTTCGTAAATATCTCTTTTTTTCTTTTCTGTCCGGCGGTGTTCCAAAATCTTATTCAAACACCCGTTAAAGACCTCTTCTGGATCACCATCGTTCGTTTTTAACCAGGTGATCATTCGGGAAAGAACCTCCATCATTTGGGGATTCTTTCCCAATCTTTCGTTCAGTTGCTCCTCTGAGTTCGAAGAAGCGGTGGTTAGGACCTGAAAAATCTCTCGATAATCAGCTTGGGAAAAGTCATGCTCTTCAAGGACTCTCAGCCTTTCCCGCAAATGGGGGTTATCCAGAGCTAGAGCCAGAACCATCTCTTCCGCCCAGGCCAGCCCTTTCTTCAAATAATCTATAACCTTAACCTCATCTCTTGGGCTGACCGGTCTTATCTTGGGCATTTTCTTTGCCATTCTCTGGAATTCCATGCGCAGAGCCCCCTCATCCAGTCGTAGTTTTTCGGCTAACATCGTAAGATATTCTTTCCGACGGAGAGGACTTTCCACCGAGAAGAGAAGGGGAATAGTCTCCTGAGCGGCTTTCAGGCGATCCTCCAAAACATCAGGGTTTCTGCCCTCCAGAGCCATTTCTGCCCGGAAAAGGACCGGGTTTTGTCTCCTCTGGAGAGTAGCCGCCAAAGCCTCCCCGCCCTTTTTCTCAAGGAAGGAGTCCGGGTCAAAGCCTTCAGGAAGGAGAACAACCTCCGGGATAATTTCTTGAGCAAGCAAAACCTCCAGGTTCCTGACCGCCGCAGCCTTTCCAGCCGCATCTCCATCATAAAGGAGGACAATGCGATCCGTAAAACGGCGTAAAAGTCTTGCCTGAATTGGAGTAAGAGCCGTTCCTAATCCAGCGACAATGTTGCAAAAACCGTACTGAAATGGTTTGATAAGGTCAAGATAGCCTTCCACCAGAATGGCTTCTCCCTTTTCCTGAATCTTTTTTCTGGTTAAGTTTAATCCATAAAGAAAATTGCCTTTGCTAAAGACCGGAGTCTCCGCTGTATTCAGGTATTTTGGCTCTGAACCGTTGAGAGAACGCGCCCCAAAGCCTACACATTCTCCCGAAAGGTTGAAGATGGGAAAGGTTATTCGTTGAAAGAACTTTATCCCAGCAGTTTCAATCTCGGCAGCAGCGAAACCTTCTTTTTGTAAAAACCTTTCTGTGCGGAAAGAAGATGGTGCAAAGCCAAGCATAAAGTTTTTAATTGTCTCCAGGCTTACATTCCTTTTTTTAAGGTACTGCCTGGCGGTTTCGGCTTCAGGCTCTTCCAGAAGGCACTGGTGGAAGAACAGAGCGACTTTATAATTGAGCTGCAGAATTCTGGTTTTTAACTCGTTTCCTACCCCTTCTTCTTTAGTAAACTCAATAGTTATACCCGCTCTTTTTGCCAGAAGAGCAGCGGCTTCTGGAAAACTTATATTTTCCATGCGCATTATAAAAGAGATGGCATCCCCACCGGCTCCGCAACCGAAACAGTGAAAGATATTCTTCTCTGGTGTAACTATGAAGGAAGCCGTTTTCTCATTGTGAAAAGGGCAGAGGGCTTTAAAATTCCTACCCGCTCTCTTCAAAGTAAGATAGCCAGAGATTATCTCTACAATATCACTATTCTCCCGGATGCGGGCAATAACTTCTGGTGTCAATCGGTATCCCATAGGCGGTAAGCCATTAGCTACCAAGGTTCAGAAATTTTTGGTAAATTATATAATTTATACCGATAATACTTAAAATTGTCAAGCAGTAGTGTTATAATAAAAATAATGAAAGAAACAACACTTTTAGAAAACTTTTTCCAAGAGGAAAGAATAGCTCTCTGGGGTATCTGTTCTTTAGAAAGACCTGAATTGAGAGAAGAAATTCCAAAAGAATTATATGGTAGATTCAAAACGGCTATCGTTTTTGCTTTTCCCCTTTCTTCAGCAATTGTAGATTCTCTCTCTGATGGTCCCAACCTTATCTATCTTCACCATTACCGCCAGGTCAATTATCTCCTCGACAGAACAGGTCTCTTGCTCTCCAATCTCTTACAGGAAAATGGATTTTTAGGTTTTTCGGTACCTGCCAGCCAGATTATAGATTGGGAAAAAGAAAAAGGTTTGCTTTCGCATAAAAGATTGGCTCTCGCTGCAGGCATAGGGTGGCGGGGGAGGAACAATCTTTTAGTTACCAAATCTTATGGGAGCCGGATAAGATTAGCCACTGTTTTGACCGATGCTTCCTTTCTGGAAACTCCCGGTTTCTCTGGAGGATGTGAAGGATGCCAAGACTGTTTTGCCTGTCTGTCGCGCTGTCCGGTTAACGCTATCAAAAAAAGTCCCGAGGAGTTTGACTATCAGGCATGCCACCATTTTATTAAAGAGATATGCCGAAAAAAGAATATCGGTCAGAATATCTGCGGTCTTTGCCTCTGTTCTCCTGCTTGGAAAAAGAAAAAAAGATGGGGATACCTAAAAAACCCAAGCCTGTCCGTCTCTTTGTAGGAATGATTACTCGCCATCCGGAACTCTTTACTTCTGCAACCTCTATTTTAAAAAAGAGGTTTGGGAAGATATACCGAGAGAGTGAAATCTTCCCTTTTGAATTTACCAACTATTACACCACGGAAATGGGAGAAGGACTTTTGCGGAAGTTTGTTTCTTTTGAGAAGAAAATTTCCCCAGATAGCTTAGCAAAGATTAAACTTTACACCAATAAGATAGAGAAAAGGTTTGCGGTTAATGGGAAACGACAGATTAATATAGACCCAGGCATTATTACTCCCGCTCAGGTAGTTTTGGCTTCCACCAAAGAGTTCAGTCACCGTATCTATCTGATGGCAGGCATTTACGCCGAAGTAACATTGATCTTTAAAAAGGGCCGTTTTGAACCCCTTCCTTGGACATACCCAGACTACCGGACGCAAAAATATCTATCCTTTTTTCACTCCGTGAGAAAATGACTAAAAAAGGCCTGCAATTTTTGTGTGACAGAATGCGCAATGGCCTTCTGTAATATGGTATTCAGTTAAGGTAAAGCCGAAACGGCCAATCACTATCTTACCACAGTGAGGACAACGGGTATTCTCATCCGCATCACCAGGCAAATTTCCGGGGTATACATAAAGAAGACCTGACTTTCTTCCAATCTCTTTTGCTTTTTTTAGACTTTCCACCGGCGTAGGGGGAAGATCCAACATCCGGTAGTGAGGGAAGAAACGACTCAGATGCCATGGTGTCTCAGAACCTAAATTTTCTTTTATAAACAAGGCAGCGTCTTTTAACTCTGCTTCGCTGTCATTTTTACCTGGTAGAATAAGGGTAGTTACTTCAATCCAGATATTAAGCCTTTTCATCAGAATTAGGGTATCAAGAACCGGTTGGAGTCTTGCGAAACAGAGGTGGTGGTAATAATCATCCCGAAAACTTTTCAGGTCTACATTGGCTGCGTCAAGATAAGGTGCAATCGTTTTGAGTGGTTCCGCTTCGATATATCCGTTGGTCACAAAATTGTTGAAGAGTCCTTCCTTTTTAGCCAGAACCGCAGTCTCGAATGCATATTCAAAGAAGACAGTGGGCTCCGTGTAGGTATAAGAGATAGAGCGACATCCCGCGGCCTTTGCCTGTCGTACAATCTCCGAAGGGGAGAGAC
>CAZPLE010000090.1:0-4808 GCA_964587375.1 uncultured bacterium | reverse complement strand
GACTGCAGCTGTCAAGAGTCTTAAAAGAGACTCCCATTCGGTTATCATGACTTACCTCCCATCTTCATTTTACTCCTTTTGATGGAAACGGGCAAATGGGTTAAAATGGAAGGGTTTAAAGGTAGATGATATGGGTTTTTTGAGACCAAGGGGTAGCGAAGGGACTGGCGAAAGAAAGAGGGGGTTAAGAATCTTTCTCTCTCTCTTTTCTATTTTGACACTGGTGGGAGGTTTCTTCTCCCCAAGGAATTGTTACGGTCAGGTAATTCCCTTTGGTGCCGGAGAAGACTTTCAGTATCAGATTAAATGGAACCTTTTCCGCGGGGGTAGACTCTCTTTCTCGGTTGCGGACGATGTTTATATTGACGGCGAGCGCGCTTTCCACCTAATTGCGGAGACGGAAACAGAGGGTATCTTCCGTCGGTTTTACCCGTATAAGGCTAAAGTGGAGTCCTTCCCCTCCAAACATGATTTTTTTCCTCTGCGCTACCATTTCTCCTCTTGGAGTCCTGAGGAAACCATACTGGAAGTGGTTAAGTACCATCGTGGTCAAAGAAAAGGTAACTGGGTTCAGGAAAAGTACGAAGACGGCAAAAAGAGAGTGAAAGAAGAAGAATTTTCGGTGGCGGAATATCTTCAGGACCCGCTCTCCATCATCTACTATCTGCGCACCCAGGATTTTGAGGTTGGCGACAATATTGAAGTGCCCTTAAGTGTTGACCGGAAAGAGTGTCGCATAATGGTTAAGGTTCTACGCAAGAGTAAGATCAGAATTATGGGAGAGACCCGGGATGCCTTTATACTTGAACCCGGGCTTTTTATAAAGGGTGTGCCTTTTCAGAGAGGTTCGCTCTGGATATGGTTCTCAGCGGATGAAGAGCGGATTCCTCTTTATTTTACTGCAAGGGCGGCGCTGGGCGTAGTCTCTGCCACCCTGATAAAGATAAAGAGACCATCCGAAAAGAAGGGTTGAGAAGGGCTTTCAGAATGCAGGTGCTGGCGATAGAAACCACAGGAAAGGAAAAGAGCATTTGCTTAGCCAGGGACGGTAGGGTTATTGACCAGGAGTCTTTTACCGGGGATTTGAACCTGGAGTTCTGGCCCCGGCTTTCCCGGTTTTTGGAGAAGCACAAGATAAAGATTGGTGAGATTGACCTTTTTGCCGCCAGCAGTGGCCCGGGCTCCTGGACGGGTTTGAGGTTCGGCCTGGCGGTGCTAAAAGGATGGGCGGTCGCAACCGGGAAGAAGGTTTTTGTTCTCTCTACTTCCGAGATTGAGCAGAATTTAGCCCCAGGTATTTGTGGCGCTTCTGTTCTTGCCTGTCGGTGTGACGGTGGTGTGGACCCGGAAAAGGTGGTTGTGCACTATGGGCACCTTCCGCATTTTCAAAGACTAAAAGATGGTTAAGATACTCTTCTTTACAGTTGACAATCGTATCGGCGGAACAGAAAAGATAATCCTTTCTTTAGCCACTTCCCTTCCTCGGAAAGAATTTTCTTCTTCCATCCTTACCTTAAAACCTTCCGGTCTTTTACACTGTTTGGCACGCAACTATGGCATTCCTGCCTATTCCCTGAATATCGGAAGTCGCGGCAGCGGGCTTTTGGCACCCTTCCGGCTCTTCCGATTTTTACTCCAGCACCGTCCGGATATCCTGGAGACCTTTCTCTTCTTACCCAATATCTTGGGTCGGATTATCGGCTGGCTGGCTGGTATTCCAGTAGTAATCAGTAGCCAGCGTTCTACCGATTCCTGGCGCAGGCCCTATCATCACCTTCTGGACCGGATAACCGCTCCCTTATGCCGGATTATCATCAGCAACAGCCAGGCAGGGAGAAAGATGCTTCTTAAAAAAGCAAAGATTCCTTCCAAAAAAGTGGTGGTCATTTCCAACGGCGTTGCACCAGCAACACCCATTTTGAAAGAGGAGGCAAGAAAGATATTGGGTTTTTCGGGCTCAGGTATCCTTTTAGGAAGTGTGGGAAATTTGCGAACAGCAAAGGGTTTTCATTACCTCTTACCTGCCTTTCGGGAAGTGGTCCAGAGGTATCCGGAGGCAAAACTCTTAATTGCCGGCGTAGGACCACTGAAGGAGGAACTGGCAATCTTTGCCTGGCAATTAGAACTGGCTGATTCGGTCTTCTTCCTTGGCTGGCTGACTGACCTTGGGGCCTTCTATTCCGCCATTGACCTTTTGGTAATGACCTCCCTGTGGGAAGGGATGCCGGTGGCGCTTCTGGAGGCACTTTCTTATGGTGTGCCGGTAGTGGCAACCAACGTTTCCGGCATTCCGGAGGTGATAACCGACGGTGTGGAAGGGTTCTTGGTGGAACCGGCAAACCCTCATCATGTGGCAGAAAGAATTATTGAACTTCTGGAGGATCCCCAGAGGAGAATGGAAATGGGAGAGAGAGGTAAGACAAGGGTTGAAAAGGACTTTTCTTTAGAGAGAATGGCTTCCGCCTACGCGGAACTTTACAGGAGATTAGTGAAGGAAGTAAAATAGCAGAAGAGGTGAGGAGAGAAGAAAGATGTTTGGATTTACCGAACTGATAATGAAGGGCGGCCTTTTAATGGTGCCTATTATCTTCTGCTCGGTACTATCCCTGGCGGTTATCTTGGAGCGGATAGTGAGCCTCCACCGGGCACAGATTGACAGCGAAACCTTCTTCCGAAGCGTGGAAGAACCGATAAGGCGCAACAAGATCATAGAGGCGATAAATATGTGTGAAAAGACCCCCGGTTCGGTGCCCAGGATTGTTAAAAGTGGACTTTTGTGCCATGACCGGGAGATTACCGAAATCCGAGAAGTGATAGAGGAGACCGCTGCCTTTGAAGTTCCCTATCTGGAAAGGTATCTGGGTATTCTGGCGACCATCGCCACGGTGGCACCCTTATTGGGATTGCTGGGCACGGTCACTGGTCTGGTGCGCGCCTTTATGGTCATCCAGATGAAGAGCGGATTGGTGAACCCTTCAGACCTGGCTGGTGGCATCTGGGAGGCGCTTATCACCACTGTGGCAGGGTTGGCGGTTGCCATCCCAACCTACGTTGCCTACAATTATTTTGTCAACCGGGTCAATAATATCATTACCGAGATGGAAAAGAGTGCCAGCCGGCTCCTGCAGTTGCTTTCACTGCGTGAGCCAGCCATTTAAAAAATGAAACCGATTAAGTTCCAACGGCACTATCGTCTTTCCAGCGGGCAATTGGATATGGCTCCCTTGATAGATGTGGTTTTAAACCTGATGGTTTACTTTATGCTCACCTCTACCTTCATCATGCAGCCGGGGATAAAGATTAAACTGCCTGAAGCAAAGACTACTCAACAGGGTGAGCCTGCACCGGTGGTGATCTCTATCACCGAGAAGAACCAGATATTTTACAACGACCGGCAGGTTACGGTTGCGGAATTAGAGCCTCTCTTAGCGGCAGAAGGTAGAAGACACCGGTTTGTTCTTTTGATAAAAGGCGACCAGAAAGCCAGCCACGGGTTGGTGGTTAAGGTTCTTGACCTGGGCCGTCTTGCTGGTGCGGAAAAGTTAGTCATCGCCACCAGTCCGGAGTTGTAAGTGAAAACCTTATCTCTCCAAAACGTTGTCGTTTATGAGACTACTTCATAAGACCCTGGTTCTCTCCTTCTTCAGCCATATCGTAGTTTTGGCAGTCTTTGGGCTGGCTCTACCCAGCAGAGTAATTTTCTTTACTCAGGTTCCGGTAGAACTGGCGCCGCTTCCGACGGTCCCGCAAGAGGTTGTTGGTCGCAGCCGAGGTAACCCTTTAACTATCTCCGCCAGGAAAGGCAGCGGATTGGTCGGGATTTACCTACCCCAGAACCTACCCAAAAGATTTACTGGTGTGGCAACCACAGAACCAGGCCTCTCTTTGAGAGAGAAGAACCTATTGCCATCTGTATCTAAAGAAAAGGTCTCTCTACCCCTTTTTCTACCAGAAGGAGATATGGTGGTCTTTTCCGAACCTTCCGGGAATACCACCTTTCCCGCTTTAAGAGGACCAGGAGCAGAGAGGAAGGTTATCTTTGCTCCCCTTCCCTATTATCCTGACTGGGCAAAGGAACGCGGAGTGGAGGCATACGTGGAATTGAAACTCTGGATCGATATTTCCGGAACCGTCAAAGAGGTCTCGGTGGTGAAGAGTTCTGGCTTCCCAGACCTTGACCGCATCTGCGTGGAAACGGTAGCACGGTGGCGCTTTGCGGAAGAGAGAGAGGGTAAAACAACTTACGCAATTCTTCCTTTAAGGTTCCGTTTAATTTGACAGTTTTTGCTATTTAAGGTTTAATAATTACATCCTTTTCGTAGATTTAGATTTACCATTTATAGAATTATAGGGAGCCTTGAAGGAGACAAAAGATGCTCATAATCAACAGAATAAAAAGGAGTTTTCACCTTCTTCTTTTCTCGCCAGCCTTACCTTTTCTCCTGATCCTTCTCTTTTCCTCGCCGGCGCAAGCCGATATCTCGGGTTCCGCAGCCAATCTGGTGATTGAAAACCAGGGTATCTTACCGAGCAGTCCACCCACCGCCTTAATCGGCTTAAACCTTCAGACCAATGCTGGTGACCGGCTCTATAAGGTTTCTGTCACCTTTTATGGGGTTTGGGGTTACTCCTCTTCTGACCTTCTCTCCGTCTATCTCTACCACGATAGCAACTACAACCACGTCTTTGACGCCGGGGATACGCTTATCGCCAGTGCGGCACCAGGCTCACCACTGATGGTGGGAGGGGGTTACCTGATACCACCAGATGACAGTGGCGGTTACGCTGGTATAGACTTTTTCATCGCT
>CAZPLE010000089.1:0-6880 GCA_964587375.1 uncultured bacterium | reverse complement strand
GAACTTGACGAATTGCTTTCCGAAAGGGAGAAGATTAACCAGCGTCTCCAGCAGATTATTGACGAGCAGACCGATCCTTGGGGCATCAAGGTGAGCATCGTGGAAGTAAAAGAAGTGGAGCTGCCAGAAACGATGAAACGGGCGATGGCACACCAGGCAGAAGCCGAACGGGAGCGCCGGGCAAAGATAATTATGGCCGAAGGCGAATACCAGGCAAGCGAAAAACTGCTGGCAGCCTCCAAAGTACTGGAAGGTTCTCCTCTGGGAATTCAACTTCGTTATCTGCAGACCGCCAAGGAGATCTCTTCCGAAAAGAACTCAACCCTTGTCTTTCCACTGCCGATGGACTTGCTAGGCACCTGGATTAAAAAGATATCGGAATCCAGATAACACATACTGCTTACATGGTCTATAAAAAGGTAGCAATCTTTGGCGTGGGGCTGATCGGTGGTTCCTTGGGGCTGGCGCTTAGAGAGAGAAAGTTGGCGAAGGAAGTAATGGGTTTTAGCCGACGCTTGGAGACACTTCAGAAAGCCCGCTCACTGGGGTTGATAGACTCTTATACTCTGGATCCGAAAAAAGCCCTTTCCGATGCAGACCTCATTATCCTTGCCGCACCACCTTCTGCGGTTCTAAAAATATTAGAAGAGATGCCGACTTTTCTCAAAGGGCACCCTCTCGTTACCGATACTTGTAGTACAAAAGAAAAGATAGTTAGTGCTGCTGAACATTTTCTGCCAGCAACCCTTTCTTTCGTCGGTGGACACCCAATCGCCGGCTCTGAGAAGAGCGGTCCAGAAGCCGCCACCGCCAACCTCTTTGAAGACCGGACTGCTATTCTAACGCCTACCCCAAGGACCAACCTGATGGGACTGAAGGCTGTGAAAGATCTATGGGAAAGACTGGGAAGTAAGGTCTTTTTCCTTTCTCCGGCAGAACACGACCGGATACTGACTACCACCAGCCACCTTCCCCATCTTTTGGCAGTATTTGCTACTCTCTTGCTGAAGAGGTCTTCGTTTGCGGAGAAGAAGGAGTTTGTAGGAACGGGTTTTCAAGATGTTTCCCGAATTGCCGCTGGAAACCCCAGCCTCTGGAAAGATATCTTCCTCACCAACAGAACCAACCTTGATGAAGTTTTAGATTTACTGGAAGGATTAATTGCGGAGTGGAAAACTGCCCTGGAAAAAGGGGATGAGGAACAGATTGAACGTCTTCTGGAAGAAGCCTCTGAGTTCCGAAAGGTGCTCTCGTGAAGAGACAGAAAAATTATTCCTTTCTCTTTATGGTCTGCCCAGTTTCGGTTTTGACAAAGAGTAAGGGAAAGACGATATCGCTGATGCAGCAGGGAAGTACCACTGCTAGAACCATATAGATTAGAACCGCACCTACCCGATGAACCCACTCGGTGACACCAAACGATACCAGATATAAGATAGAGGCAACAGCGCTTATCAAAACGTGGAGGGAGTGAGAAAAGATAACTCCTTCCTGTTTTTCCAGCGTTCCGGGAGCAAGAAAGCCAACCATAATACCCAAAAAGACAAACGGCAGGATGAGTTGTGGGTGTTCTATGATGCAGATATGAAGATGCATATGAGCACCTAAAAGAAAACCCGCCAGGTAAGGAATAAAGATGTCGCTGATGCCACAGATTCCAACCGAGCCTACCAACCCGATGACAAAGGTCTTCCAGAACCTCTTTTCATGCTGCCAGAACATCGCAGTGGTAGCCACAGCAGAGAAGAGCAGGTGGGCTGGATGAAAGAGGTGAAAAAGTTCTTCATTGTAAGGAGAGATATCTGCTATTTGTAAAAGTTGGGCAACAAAGGTTATCATACCCACCAGAATAAGTCCGATACTAACGCTCAAAACAGAAAAGGGCAGGTGGTGCTGTAACTCTTCCCAGATATGGATTTTTCTGCTCGCCATCTCTTCCTCCCTATTGGCACTGCCGGCACAAGCCTTTAAGTTGTAACGAGTGTTCCGAGACTTTAAATCCAGTGTTGGCCTCTATGTAACTGATTAGTCCTTGGAATTCACAAGTATCAACCTCCTCCACCCTATGACATTTTGTACAGACGATGTGATGGTGATGCTCCTTGGAACTTTTGGCTTGGCAGAGGCCATAGTAAAAACGGTTTTCCGCACCTTCCACCCGGACCAGAATACCAATCCGGTTGAAATATTCCAAGTTGCGGTAAACAGTGGGCAGGCCGATCTTTCGGAACTCCATTTTCAGTTTCTGCCACACCTCCTCCGGGGTAGCGTATTTGCCGCTTTCCAGAAAAATTTGCACAATCGCCTTCCTTTTTGGAGTTACCTTCCACCCATTCTTTTTGATCCTTGATATATATCTCTCCAGCATTTTAGTTTTAAGACCAGATAATGATTGAATAACTAAATAAAAACCTTTTCTATTTATATTTTAGAGAAATTTTTTGAGGTTGTCAAGGCAAGGCTTGACAAATAAGTAGCACAAATATTAAAATAGTAACACAAAAAGGAGCAATTTAACTTTTAACATAAAGGGGAAGAAATGGAAAGAATTTGGGAGATGAGGCGGAGAAAGGTTGGCTTTACCCTGATTGAACTGCTGGTGGTCATCGCCATCATCGCTATTTTGGCAGCGATGTTACTACCAGCCTTTTCTCAGGCAAGGGAGAAGGCGCGGGCAGCAAACTGTATGAGCAACCTGAAGCAGTTAGGGCTGGCTTTTGAATTTTACTGTATGGATTACGAAGGCTGGTATCCACCAGCATATAACTGGAAAGAGAATCTCTGGTCCCGAATGACCGACCCGGAAAGGATATCAAGGTGTCCTTCCCGACATGGCAAGACCATCGTCTACAGTAACTGGTACTGGGGTCAGGGGTATAATATCGGCTATAATGACCCAGGAACGCCGGAATTTGACTATCCGGGATTTGCCGGAAGGAAGCAGAGTAGTATAAAGAACCCGTCAAATAAGATTCTGGTAGTGGAATGGGGCAAGGTGAGCAACGGAAGAGGGGGTTGCCTTGCCGGACCTCCGGTGGGCCCCTCTGGCTGGGTTTCTGGTGGGACAGGTTCTTATTGGGCTGTCTGCCGCATTCACAGCGGTGGTTCTCATATCCTTTTTGGAGATGGCCATGTAGAATGGAAAAAGCCGGAAGAGTATCACAGCGATACGCAGGACGTTGATGATGCCGGTAATCCTGTAGGGTTTACCACTTTGGCGGGAAACTGGCGGAGTTACTGGGATACAAGTTATTAATATAAAGAAGATACTTTAATACTTAAATGAAAAAGAACTCCGGTGGGAAAAGGGGGGTTGGTTCCTTCACCGTCATGCCCTTCCTGCTTCCTTTATTACTTCTCTCCTCGGTAGCAGTACCTGCAGAAAAGATCCGGGTCGTGACCACTACTTCCTTAATCGGAAGTATCGTGGAAAGGATAGGTGGCAATAAAGTTGTGGTGACTACCATTGTTCCTGCCGGAATGTGTCCGGGCCATTTTGACCTCAAACCAGGCCAGATGCGAGATCTTTACACTGCCAGAGTAGTGATTATCCACGGTTGGGAGAAATGGATGAAAAAGATGTTGGAGTCACCACGGAAACCCTTGCCCATCAGAACGGTTGCCATTGAAGGAAACTGGATGGTTCCGGATGTCCAAATAGCGGCTGCCAGAGAGATTACCAAAATTCTCTCGGAAATAGACCCCTGGCAGAGAGGATGGTATAAAGAGAACCTGAAGAATTATCTAAGAGAGATCCAGGTTTTTTCAAGGAAGGTTGAGAAGTTAAAAGAAGGTTGGGGCAAGATAAAGATTATCTGTGCCTCTCAGCAGGAAGAATTTTTGAAATGGCTTGGATTGGAGGTGGTCGCTGTTTACGGCCGGTCTGAAGAATTGAACCCCAAAGAAATCATCGCGATAATAGAAAAAGCACGAAAGAAAGAGGTAGGAATGGTAGTTGATAACCTGCAGAGTGGTGCAGATACAGGCTTGGAAATTGCCAGAGAGGTTGGAGCAAAACATATTACCCTGACCAATTTTCCGCTTAACGGTTCTTATCTTGATTCCCTGAAAGAGAACATAAACAAGATTAGCCAATCCTTAGGATGCCAAAAGTTATAAGGATAGAGAACCTCTCCGTCTCCTATCGGGAAAAGGTTGCTTTGCAACACGTATCCCTGAGCATAGACGAAGGAACCTTCCTGGCAGTAATAGGACCCAACGGAGCAGGGAAGACTACCTTACTTACCGCAATCAATGGATTAGGGAAGATAATGGAGGGAAAGATAAAGGTCTTTGGAAAGGCTCTTGACCGGCCGGCCAATCTCTGTCAGATTCGCAGAGAGATCGGCTATGTTCCTCAAGGATTATCCATTGACCCTAAGTTTCCTGGTTCTGTTCAGGATGTAGTGATGATGGGAAGAGTTGGCAAGATAGGCCTCTTCAGACAGCCAGGCGCAGAAGATTACCAAATTGTGGAAGAGGTCATGGAACTGGTAGAGATAAGTGAATTTAAGAAGAGGCCCATTGGCCATCTCTCTGGTGGGGAACAGCAAAAGGTGGCAATTGCTCGGGCATTGGCGCAAAGACCCAGAATTATCCTTATGGATGAACCAACCGCCAATTTAGACTTAAGGTCCCAGAGAAATATCGTAGGTCTGATAGATAGGATTTACAGAGAGACGCATCTTACTACCATTTTGGTCACCCATCTTTTGAATCATATTCCTGGTTCCTGTAAAGAGGTTGTCCTGATGAAGGAAGGAAAGATTCTCTGGAGGGGAGAGAAGGAAAACCTTAATGAGGGGTTGCTCTCTTATGTTTATGGCTGTCCGGTAGAGTTGGTCAAGAAAGAGAATAGGATATCGGTGGACCCAAAATGGGACTGAACAATGGGTAATTTCTGGCACTATGGTTTTATCCAAAACGCCATTCTGGCTTCTCTTTTAGGAGGGGCAAGTTGTGGGGTGGTGGGAGTCTGGGTAATGATGATGAAGATACCCTTTGTTGGAGTGGCTATGTCGCACGCGGCATTTGCTGGTGTAGTAATGGGACTTTTATTCCATCTTAACCCTCTCTTGATAGCAATCATCTTCTGTCTGGTTTCCGCCGGTATTATCGGACCGATAGCTGACCGGGCAGAATTGGAACCAAATCTCTCGGTAGGAATAGTCTTCTCTGCCGTTTTAGGAATTGCTTTTTTGGGACTGGGATTAATTAAAGGGCCGAGGACCGAAGCCTTAAATTATATCTGGGGAAACATCCTTACCGTTTCAGAGCAGGATATCCTCTTTCTTTGGATCACCGCTCTTTTCCTGTTTTTGTTCCTTATCTTTTTCTTCAAGGAGATTGAGGCTATTCTTTTTAATCGCGAGATTGCCCGCGCCTCCGGAATACCGGAAAGACCGATCTTTTACCTCCTCCTTTTTCTTTCGGGCGTGGTCATCGCTTTAAATCTTAATACCATCGGAGGGCTTTTAATCTTCAGTTTAATAATAAATCCCCCTTCCGCTGCCTATCAACTTACCTACAACTTAAAATTCCTCTTTCTTTTATCAGCCATCTTTGGGGTTATTTCCTGTCTGTTAGGACTCTTCTTTTCTTATCTCTGGAACCTTCCTTCCGGGGCAGTGATCATAATCGTCTCCAGTATCATCTTTGGAATTTCAATGGTTTTTTCACCCAAAAGAAAGGTAAAAAAAGTATTATGAAGAGAAACGAAAAAATTGAGTTTTTTAACCGGTGTGCGCTAACCTGGGACGAAGATCACAAAACCGACTTAAGCCTTCTTATTGCTAAAATTATTAAAATTGCCAGAATCCAAAAAGGGGAAAAGGTGCTTGACGCCGGATGTGGCACGGGAATACTTTTACCCTTTCTTAAAGAAGCCACCGGAAAGAATGGAGAGGTGGTCGGTTTAGATTTTTCTAACAATATGTTGAAAAGAGCCCAAAAAAAGTTTGGAAAAGAGTTCCGATATATCCAGGCCGACATAGAAGATACCCCTTTGGAAGATTCTTATTTTGATAAAATCGTAATCTTTAATTCCTTTCCCCATTTTTCTGACAAAGAGAATGCGTTGCGCGAGATGGGACGAGTCTTAAAACCGGGAGGAGGTCTACTCATCGTCCACTCTGAATCAAGAAAGAGGGTAAACGCTTTTCACCGAAAGATAGGTGGCGCAGTGAAAAGCGATATCCTTCCCAACAACAAGAAGATGTTTGAGTTACTGAAGAAAACAGATTTTGTGAGAGTGAAAATCAGTGATGGCCAAAACTTTTATTGGCTTTCTGCCACAAAGAAAAAGAGGTTGTAAAGAGAGGTTAATTTTAATAAAGATAAGGGTTGGAAGGTTCAGGAACAGGCAGGATCTTCTCTGCTTTGATAAAGAGTTTCTGCCGGCTGGTGCCGTAATTGAGGATGCCCCAGATCTCCACCCATTGCCCCGGCAGAATAGTTTCACCCGCTGGTTTTTCCACCTCAATTGCTAAGGGAAGAGCATCAGCAGCGCAACAGACGATGCGAAAGCGCACCAGATAGAAAGCCATTCCGCCATTCAATCTTTTTTCAACCAGCAGGCCCTCTGTCTTTACTTTAAGACCCTCAGGAAAATTTTCCAGACCACCCAGGGATAATAACTCCTTAAGATTTAGGTGCTGATATTCACGTACCTGAGCCAGCCGATTGAGAAGTTCCTCTTTTGCCTTTTGACTTATTTCTACTCCGCTGGTAACCAGCCCCTTTTTCAGGGCGGCAAATTCTCCTAAATTATTCGGATTTATTCCCAGAGCAAAAACGATGGGCGCCAGAAGGATGATGTAGGTCCAGGGATTTTCTTTTTTTACCCTTTCATAGGGTCGTAAAAGACGACCTGTCAAGATGG
>CAZPLE010000088.1:0-3848 GCA_964587375.1 uncultured bacterium | reverse complement strand
CTATTACTTTATACCCGATTAGAAACGGTTCTGTCAAGTAATTATTTACAAATTTGTAAAAATCAAGGTTGAGCTGGGGTTATGGTCACCAAATTACTGAGAAACCCATCCCGGATTAACTTCAGAGTCAGTCTTTGTTTCTGCATCGCTTCCTTGGAAAGGAAGGCCTGGCCATCTTTTAAGGATAACTGATGGGTCTCCTCTGGATGGTCAGTGCTACTCAAAAAAACCTTTTCCTTTACCGGGTCAAAATCGGTAACGGAAACGCAAAAACCGTTATCCTGTCTGGTTATCTCTATTCTTTTTTTCAGTTTACCCACGCAGGCAATCTCATTCTTCTTTATCCGAAAAGAGAGGGTGGCGACCCCTTCTTGAAAGAAGACTGGTAATTCTTCTCCGCTGAAGAATTCTACAAAGTGCTCCTCTGGAGTGGCAGGCACAGAGATAATCTGACCTTCCACATCCCCTCCACTTTTATTGAAAAAAGTGTAAACGGTCTTGCCAGAAGCAGGAAACATATTGGCGTAAACCTTATCTTTCAAAGTAGGCACAAGGGGCACAGGGTTTAAAGAAGTGAACGCATCACCATTTTCCTTGAATATGGTACACGCTCTGGCAAACCACGCCATCTTCTCTTCACGGGTAATAATCCTGCCAGTTGTCTCATCTTTGGTATCAACCGGGTCATTACGGCAGTAACCCATGCCATTAAAGAAGGTTCGCTTGGCACCGTATTCCCACATTGAACCCCATTCTGCAAAGTAGATTTCCGGAAAATAGAAGCGCAGAAAACTTACACCGTAAGCATCAAACTCCTGGTTCTGGGGTAGCCACTCACCACCAAAGGTCTTTGACCAGGAACCGTCTATCCACTGCATAAGGTAATCGGAACAGACATCCTCAACCTCCACTGCACAGTCAGGGTTGGCAGCTTTCACTGCTGTTCGGATCTTCTTAAGATATCTTTCTGCCGCCACAGAAGGGTACTGGTAATGCTTATGGTTTGGGTTATAACAGATGGGAATGGTGTTGGCGGTATCCAGATAAATCCCCAGACAGCCGGTATCGCGGACGACCCTTCCTGCAGTTTCAGCAAGGTAATCCTGCCACTCTTCCACCTGAGGGCATATATCCAGATAGCGTGTCTTCCCGGTTGGTGTCTCTGCCCACCACCATCTGGGTTCTTTACCTTCTTTATCCAGAATCTTTGCTTCCGAAAACCGTTTGGCTGCTTCTCCATATTTCCAAGTCAGTGTCGGACAAGAAAGATAAAGGACCACCGGTATCCCTTTATTTTGCGTCTCAGCAATGGCTTTTTTTAATGCCGGTAGCCCTCCCCAGGATTCTTCGTAAAGATAATCGCCGATAGTATGTTTATACCATTTATAATCTCTGGTATCACCTTCGTGGTCTGTGAAAGAGTGGTCGTGCCAATAACCGAGTTGAATTCTATGGTCAATGGAAGGATTTGCCTTCTCTGCCAGAACCCACTTATTGTTGTTAATAAATCCGCTCTCAAATCCGTAACCACCAACAAAGTCATGGGAAACTGCGTATCCGTAACAAGCCCTCTGCCAGACAGGCACCGATGGTGCTTTCCACCAAGTACGGACCCAGCCGGTATAGGAATTGAGCGCTTCTCGCCAGTTGCCTCTGCCTATGCCAAGGATTACTTGGGGCATAGTTACTCTTTGGTTTGCTCCAAAATGGTAAGGCCAGGACTGGGTAATCAAGGTGATTCCGCGGTCGTAGTTTAGAAACCGTTCCTCTATCTTCGTTTCTTCTCCGCAACTGTTTGATACCGGTACCCGACGACCCCGTTTTTCAGTTTTGCGCAGATAGAAGGTCTTCAGGCGACCCGTATCATCTTTCACCCAGTAATAAAGATTGGAACCATCGCTGGGGTTGAAAAGGTCCACCACCTGAAGACTACCGGCTATCAAGCCATAGGCGATAGCGATCTCATAGGGTTTGTTGGAGACCCAGCCATGCATATAGGGAAAGAAGTAGGTGGTATCTTCCAGACTATTTCCAGCTCTAAGATGGTCAAAAAGAGGGAAAAGCACGCGTAGAGACCGACTTTTATTGCTCTGGTTGGTTAAGGAGAGTTCAAGAACCACTTCTGGGCTCTGGTCAGCAGAAAGGGTCAGTTCTGCCCGAATATCTTCTTCTTCGTTCCAAAGTTGGAGAGTAAAGACTCTTTTCTCATCAGAGTTCTCTACCAGACTGCTTTTGACCACCCGAAAAGAGTCTGCGGTCAAAACCCTACCATCGATGATTACGCCGAAAATAGACGAGGCAGCACCTTCTAAGCAGGCTGTACTGGTTCCTTTGTTAAAGACCTCTGTTAACTTAACCGGACTGATTTCGCTGACAGTCAATCGGTAATGGGCGTTCTCCAGAGTAAAGGCTTCCAGCGGAGGTGAAAAAAGAAGGATGATGCCGAAAAAAGATAGTAAGACAACAAAGACTTTTTTGGCAAACATAGTATTCTCTTTAAATTATTCTATAACTTTACTATTCTTTCGTCACAGAGATAGTCTCCATCAAAGAGTTTGATGATGAGGCGGCTTCCCGGGGTAATCTCCTTAAGACTGATAACTGCCCGGCCATCTTTTATCTCCACCTCCCTACCCTTTTCTTTTCCGGTGTCCTGGTCAAGAAGAAAACGTAAAGTGGGCGAAGAGAGCCTTCTCTTCAAACGGATGGAAACATTCTCTTTATTTTTCACTATCTCCATTATATCGGGGAACTTTGCCAGACAGACCACCTCCCAGGCAGGGATAGTGTGAGAGACAATCCCGGTCTTGGCATCATAGGAAGCCTCGTTGTCATAGAGCAGTTCCACCCAGTGGTACCCTTTTTCCTTTTTCTTCACGGTAAGGACCTCTCCCTGGAGGTCCTGGTCATTCTTATTGTAAAGGGTGTAAAGGACCTTCTCTCCTACTGGAAAGATATTGGCGAAGAGGTTCTCCTGTCTGGTGGGAATGAGAAAGTCGCAGGAAAGGGAGGAGAAGGCATCTCCGTTTTCCTTCATCAACTGACCAGTGGCAATTAGATAGTCAAGTTGAGAGGAGACAGGGATGGTCCTGCCAGAGTTGGTGTCGGGAATCTTTTTCATATCACTCCAGTTGTAACCCACTCCATTAAAAAAGGCACGTCGACCGCCGTCGGCAAAGTTGGGGCCATACTCATAAGTCTTCACTTCCGGAACGACAAAACGGAGGAAATGGAGACTGTAAAGGTCAAAGATGTCATTGTAGCCTTTTCTGTCCCGTTCAAAGGTCTTTTCCCAGTAGCCGTCAATGAACTGCATCAGGTAGTCGGAATTGACATCCTCAACGTCAACGGTGGCTTCCGGGTTGGCAGATCGGACCGCAGCCACTAATTTTTTCAGTAGTTTTTCCGCGCTGATTGCCTGATACCGGTCGTGTTTATGCTCTTTGTTATAGCAATAGCGAATCAGGTTCATGGTATCAATATAAACGCCATTGGCGCCGGTATCTTTAATGATGCGGTGGTTGGTCTCTGCCAGCCAGTCCTGGAACTCTTCCACCTGGGGACAGGTATCTATATAACGGAATTTATGAGGTCCAAAATCGCCCCAGTAGTCTTTTTCCAGTTCTCCTTTTTCGTTGATCAGCGCCCATTCCGGGTGTTTGCGGTAGGTTTCGGAATTTTCCCAAAGGAAATAAGGAGTGGCGCCATAAAGGATTACTCTGGTTCCTTTTTCGTTACATCTCTTTATCTCCTCGCGCCAAGCCGCTGCACCTCCCCAGGATTCCTCATATTTATAATCGCCGATGGTGTGTTTGTAGTTCTTCTCCCCAAGATATTCACCCGGATAC
>CAZPLE010000087.1:0-4477 GCA_964587375.1 uncultured bacterium | reverse complement strand
CTTTTACCACTTCTATATTTTCTTCCAATGCTAGTCTTGAACCATCAATCATTACTGAGTCATATTTGAGGCCAAGTGCCTCTTTAATCAACGCCTTCCAATCTACCCGTTTTCCATCTTCGTCAATCACCGGGATATGGTCTTGGTGGAGCCGGACAAACCTTCTGTCTGCGTACCGGTTAAACTCTTCTGCCACTGCCTGAAAACTTCTGGCTTCAAACTTTTCCACGTCCGGCCGCGCCACAGCCACCAGGCCAAAGGCGCCGAATCTTTTGAGGGTTTCCACTACCGGTTTAATGAGGGGAAGATAAGGAACATTGAAGGAGGGTATGACAATATGCGCTTTGTAAGCCTGCTCCATTATCTCTTTCATGCCAGCCCTTTCCAGATTCTCCATATCTTTCTCCGGATGGATTTAGATTAAAAAGGGTCGTATCCTCTCTGAACCCCGAGCCAGAAGAAAATCTTTCACTTGCAGGAAGCTGGGGCAACCAGCCCGGCCTCCCAACTTTCCACACTTGAGGCCAGCTACTGCTGAGGCAAATTCAGCAGCAATTTCCACTGGCCATCCTTTAAGCAGTCCGTAGATAAAACCACCGTGAAAGACATCTCCACAGCCGGTTGTATCCACCACCGGCACCTGGAAAGCAGGCTGGAAGAAAGTCTTTTCTTCGGTCTTAATCAAAGAACCTGTGGCTCCCTGGGTAACGACTACCGTCTTCGGGCCGTGTTTCAAAAGAAAGATGGCTGATCTTTCTATATCCTCCTTTTTGCTGAACCCAAGGGCAAACTCTTCCGGAACTATCAGGTAATCAGTCAGTTCAATCAGAGAAAGAAGATCTCTTTTCCAGGGGCTCTCGGCGTCAAGCACTACCGGTACCCCAGCCTCTTTTGCGAAAGTGGCTGCAGCCACCGCGGTAGCGAGATGATTGTATTCGTCAAGATGCAAAATTCTTGCGGAAGCAATCGTCTTTTTTGATAACTCCTCTTCTTTAAGGAATGAAACCATCTGGTCCGTCCACCAAATGGTACGTTCACCGGTCTCTTTATCCACAATAATGAAAGCCAGATATGGTCCAGCCCCCTTCTCCCGAATTACCGCACTGGTATCAACACCCTCAGCGAGAAATTCATTAAGGGCAAACTGGGAAAAGAGGTCTTCGCCCAATTTGCCGACGTAACTGACCTTTACACCCAACCGCGCCAGTGCTACCAGAGCGGTCGCTACCGGACCTCCTCCCTGCTGAATAAAGGTGAGCATCTTATTTTTGGTGTCCGGTTTCGGAAAGGAAGGAACAATTCCCAGAAAGTCCACCGTACAAGAGCCGATACCCACGACATCAAACCTTTTTTTCATCTTACTCCTCTTCGCTAACAAGGTTAATGGCCACCTTAATCGCTTCCCGGCTTTTGGCTTTTTCCATTGCTTCTCCTATCTCCACCAGCCTGTATCTATGGGTCAGAAGCGGCTTTACGTTAACCAGTCTCTTTTCCAAAACCTCGATGGCTCTTCCCAGATAGCCGGAACCAAAAAGCACCCCTCGTAAAGAGACCTCTTTTTCCACAATCAGAAAAGGTTTCATGGCTATTTCTTCTTTTCTTGGCCAGATTGCCATCAACAAGACCTGCCCCTTATTCTTTATCAGGTTTAGGGCAACCCCCAGTGTCTCTTTTGCTCCGGCAGACTCAATAGTAAGGTCAGGACCTTTTGGGAAAACCTCTTTTATCCTTTCCTTTAGGTCTCTTTTCAATGGGTCAATAACCACATCTGCACCCAGTTCTTCTGCTATCTTTCGTCTCAACCCTACCGGTTCACTGACTACAATTCTTCTGGCGCCCCTCAATTTGCACAACTGGAGGGTTAAAAGCCCGATCGTTCCTGCGCCAAAGATGAGGACATCTGCTCCTGGTTCAATATTTACCAGTGCCAGGCCATGGAGACAACAGGAAAGGGGCTCTGCAAAGATTGCCTCTTCCGGAGAAAGGTTCGCCGGAATCTTATACACCAGTTTTTCGGTTATCGCTACATACTCAGCAAGACCACCATTAGACTTCTTTTTGAATCGTCTTCTATTTTCACAGAACTCTATATCTCCCCGGCGGCAGAAGTAACAGAGAGAACAATGATAATTAGGGTCAATGGTCACCCGTTGACCAACCGAGATTGTCTTTACCTCGCTTCCAGTTTTGACTACTACTCCGGTATATTCGTGGCCCAAGTTGAAGTAAGGCATTTCTACCGGAAACCTTCCATCGTAGACCAGAAGGTCTGTTCCGCATAAGCCGCACAACTCCACTTTGATAAGGAGATAATCAGATTCCACCTTCGGGATGGGTGCCTCCGCAATCTCCAGCCGGTTCGGCTCCTTCAAGACAACTGCTTTCATTCTACTCCTTTTGTTTATAAAGTAATCACCACTCGGTAAACCCTCTTTTCTTCGCTTATGTGATAACCCTCAATTATCTTTTCTATGGGGAGGGTCAAGGAAATGAACTTTTTAGCATCAATCCTTTTCTCAGCAAAGAGTTGTAGGGCTTTTCTTTGCTGGTCAGCGACTGAGCCGTAGGAGCCATGAACGAATATCTCCCGGTAATGGATGAGGTTAGTATTGAAGGCGGTGGTAGGGTTGGTTTTTGGAAGTCCACCAAAAAGGTTAAGCCGTCCCCTTTTGGCGGTAACGGCCAGGCCCTCCTCTTGGGCCTTACTACTGGGCACAGCCACAATAACCACATCTGCACCCTGGCCTTCAGTAATCTTCATCACCTCTTCCTTCAACTCCTTCTGAGAGGTATTAATGAGATAATCTACCGGCAGTTGTTTGGCCAGGTCCAGTCTTTCTGGAATAAGGTCGGCCAGAATCACCTTGGTCGCACCGTTAATTTTTGCCAGTGCTACGTGCATAGCACCGATAGGACCGGCGCCGATAATTAATACTATATCGCCTTTTTTCACGCCGGAAAGTCCCTGTCCGTTGATCACGCAGGCAAAAGGTTCAGAGAGGGAAGCCTCTTCAAAAGAAACACCTTCCGGAAGTTTTAAGAGATAGTCTGCCTTCAGAGCCTGTTCCGGAACCTTCATATATTCGGCAAACCCACCCTGGTACTGATAGCCGATTCCTTTGAGGTTATCGCAGATGTTATACTGGCGCTTCCGGCAGGCTGGACACTCAAGACAGGGAATGCTGGTAGCGATGGTGACCCTTTCGCCTTCTTTAAAATTTTTGACATTTTTCCCCGTCTTGGTAATTACTCCTGACAACTCATGACCGGTGATGGTCGGCGGGACAACGGTGGGGTTACCGTGATGGTATATTCTCAGATCGGTGCCACAGATGGCACAACACTTTATCTTTATCAGAATCTCATTTTCGGTTAGCTCCGGGACTGGAACCTCCCGGAGGACAATTCTTTCAATCCCTTCATAGACTGCGGCTTTCACTCTCTCCCCTCTTCCTCACTATACTTTTTGGGTTGCTTCGGTAGCCATTTCGTGTAAATATTACAAAAATTTTATGACCTATTAGCGTCAAAAATATCTTCTATAAACTAAAAAAGTGTAACTATTACATTTTAGAGTAACCTCTCCAATCTGTCAATATCCCTCTTTTAATCTTATCTATCTATGATACAATTCTATTTATGATACAATATCTCTGGAGGTGGAGACGTGAAGGTCTTTCAACCCAAAAAGTTTGTTGTGGCCACCCTTTCGTTTTTGATAGCGATATTATCTTCTTTCTCCTGGGGTAGTGCGATAGAGAATATAGTCCTTCCCCAACCAGACACCAGAGGTAGGCTTTCCGTGGAAGAGGTTTTGAATACCAGCCGGCCGCGAAGTGAATATGGAGGGGCTGTTCTGAAACTGAAAGACCTTTCTCAACTTCTCTGGTCCACAAAAATTACCCCCAACGTTTGGGATGGTAGAATTACCATTGACTCCGCCAGGGTAGAGTACCCGATGGAGGTTTATGTAGTGGTGGGTGATGTGGAAGGCGTGAAACCCGGCACCTATCACTACATACCAACGACGCACAGCCTGGTAATGACCAGCAAGAGAGACGTGAGAAGGGATCTGGCGAAAGCCACTTTTGACCAGAAAGCGTTAGCAAGGGCACCGATAACAATCGTCATCTCCGCTTTCTTTTCACCCACAATAAGGTCTTATGGAATAAGGGGGACGCGTTACGTTTACATTGAGGCGGGTCGAATGGGCCAGAATATCTATCTTCAAGCGGAAGCCCTTAACCTCTCCGCGGGAGCCGTGGGTGCTTTTGATGACAGGAAGGTCAAGGAAATTCTGGGGATAAAGGCTGAACCACTCATTCTCTACCCTGTGGCAGGGAGGTAATCACTTTTCAAAAGGATATGATTTACCGGGGAATCGCCACATTTGGCCTGGATACAGGGAGATGCCCCAGATGGCTCTTTGAGAGGATGGTCAGGCTGGGCCGCGAAATAGAAAGGGTTATTGTAGAAG
>CAZPLE010000086.1:0-2846 GCA_964587375.1 uncultured bacterium | reverse complement strand
TTGCCCTCTCTTTGTTTTGAATGATGGTAGCCATTGTTTTTTTGTGATATTTCCGTTCCCATCTTTTAAAGATTCGATAATAAATACTTTTAAATCTGGGGTCGTCCTTCAGGTAAAGTTCGAGACTGTAATAAATAAAAGGCACCTTTGTCTTTTCGTTCAGGATGCCAGCCCATATCAATCCTCCTGTTTCTACTCCGATATAACACCGGTAGTCTTTTTGAGAAATGATATGATAACTCTTTTCCATAATTTCCTGGGGAAAGACCATCTTCCACCCTTTTATCTTTTCAACGCCTCCCATTTCAATCGCCAACCACACTAAATGCTCTTTTAAAATTTTAATTTTTTTAAAGATGGCTTGAGGGATTATCTTTTTTACCGCATCTTTAATCTTTTTCAGTAAAGTGGTCCTTTTTCTTTTTGCCTCCTCTTCATCCTTCAATTGGTAAACAGCCACTCCGCTATCCAAAAAAGCGGCGTACTCCTGATGAACAACGTTAAAAAGGAAGAGATCTACCTTCCATCCCTTTTTCAAGAAACAAAGGATGCTGTTGATTATTGAGGGTGAACTCCCCAGACCATAATTACAAATAAAAAATCCCACGCGTTTTTCTCTTTTCAAAGACATTTTACAAGTTAAAATAATCCTTCTTCATCACATAACTGAGTAACTCTTTCTTCCTTCGTAGGCACAAGCGGTGATATTTTACCCCTTTTCTCCAACTCTTCTCCACCAGGTCTTTAATGACCGCGTATTCACTTACTCTATTTTGCATCTGCCTTATATTTCTTTGGCTGATAATTTCTTTGAATCTGGAAATTACCATTTTTATCCCTGCAGCAGCGAAACCTTCTTTTTTCTTTGGTAGCCTTTTATTTCCAGAGAGAAGACGATTCCGAATAGCGGTATACGAATCGGAAATACCCTGATTGAACGCTCTTTTACAAAAATATTCTATGGTCATCCTCTCTGGAGGTATCCGATGGTACACTACCGCAAGGGGGTTATAAAAGATTTTGTATCCTCTCCGGAAAACCGATTCCGTCAAGCCAGATTCTCCATCGCCCCGGTAACAAATCAGTTCTTCTGGTAGAGCATCAGGATGGAACCCTCCACATTCGTAAAGAATAACTTTTCTGAGAGCAAAATTGCAGCCCCAGACGTAACGAGGGGGAATAATCTTTGGTTTATCACCCAAATCCAACAAACTAAGAGCCACAAGGTACCGTCCTTCATCCCCAGTCTCCCAAAAAAGGTCTATCCAGTCAGGAACCGGGGCTTCCCATTGAGGTAAAATTTTCCCTCCCACCAGCGCTATCTCTTCCTTTTGAAAACTGTTGAGCACTTCGCAAAGCCATCTTCTTTCAGCAATGATGTCATCATCTGTGTAAACCAAAATCTCTCCTTTAGATTCTTTCGCCCCCCGATGCCGAGCGTGATGGAGACCAGGTTTTTCTTCGTAAAAATATGCTATTTTTTTACCTCCAGAATCGTTCAAGGTCTTTACTATCTCTTTCGTGTTGTCTGTTGAACCATTATCAATTAATAAAATTTCATATTGCTCTTCTGGAAACTCCTGATTTTTGATACTCACCAGGGTATCTTTTAAGTACTCTCCTCTGTTTCTGGTAGAAACGATTACGGAAAGAATTACCATTCTTTTTGCTAAACAGCCTCCTTAAAAATTTTGTGTAATATCTTCACCGTCATGAGACTTTCTGCTTTTAACTTAGGGACTACAATGCTTAACCTCTCAACTATTTCTTTCTTCTGTGCTATCATCTGGTCTATCTTAATCCGTACATCCTCAAAGGCTACAAATTCCATATCTTCGGAGAGATAATACTCACTTAATTCACAAAGATCAAATACACCTTTCAGTTTCGTTCTCTGATATTCTCCACTCGCCATACCAATGGAAGGAACTAATTCCGATAAGGCAAATACTACAAAATGGTACCTGGAGCCGATGGCAAAATCACAGCAGGAGATAATGCCCTTTAATTCTCGGGCTCTCAACTCTCTTTTTAACAAGACCGTCCTTTCTTTCTGCAAGGGCGTTAAAGACTCATATATCCTCTGAAGGGGAACGCGGTCATCTACTCCGGGGCAAAAATCAGTGGAAATAAGAAGCATTTTGCAGTTGTAGTTATTTAAAAGATACTCAGCCGTATTTTTTATTAGCAATACTTCGGAGTCTATCCTGTTGCTCCGTCCCTTTCCTTTGAAAACACCCATTGAACCTTTTATGTTCAGTCCCACCAGGAAGTTAGCCTTCAATTCCATCCACTCTTTTCCGGCTTCTCCGGCTATTAAAAGGCGCGCCACCTCTTTCTTCGCTGGTCGGAGAGTAAAAGCATCGTCAGCGGTATCCTTCATGAGTGGTTTAACGACTCCAATGCTTTGGCATCTCTGGTGAGACGTTTTTTTATCCCTAAAAGTCAATAGGTCCACTTTGTTTAATGCATTTTTGGCAAGCCATTTATCTAATCTAGAATAGAAAGGACCTATCGTTTGCCCAGAGACAAGGACTTTTTTGCCATATATTTTTGCTATCCAATGCATACTGGTTCTTTTCAATAGTTCGTTAAACATCAAACTGTTAATGTTACCTCCTCCAGCGTTAAGGAGGCAATCGCACCATTGGACTAATTCAAAAATTTGCTTTACGGATTCTCGGATTGGAAGACACAGTTTTGTTTTTCTTTTAATAAAAGCAGCAAAAATGATATAGAAATAATCAAGAAGCGCCACCATTTTTTGAAGACAAGGCAAAGGTACTATATTTTTCCCGTAAATAAAAGTGATATCGTTAAAAGAGCGACGCTGATGATATCTTTCG
>CAZPLE010000085.1:0-3631 GCA_964587375.1 uncultured bacterium | reverse complement strand
TTGATGGCCCCTTCCACCGCGGCAATTCGTTCCCGCAAGCTGAGAATATCTTCGCTTAGGTCCGCCAGTTTCAGGTTCCATTCGTTCTCCAAGGCAGTCTTTGTCTCTTGGGTTGTTTTTTCAAGGATATCAAGCCTGCTTTCTCCCCTGCTCACTCTCTCCTCCAGACCTATCACATCAGACTGGGTTGCTACACAACCAGACAAGACTAAGACTCCCAGGTTAATCGTTATTAACCCAATCCTATATCTCTGCATCTTTTTCGGGAGAAGTATTCCGGTTTTCCGATTTAATTGTGCTACTCTACTATTTTAAACTGACAGTTACGGTTCTTTGCCCAAGCAGCTTCATTGTGGCCCGGGTCAATAGGTCTTGACTCCCCATAGCTAACGGTTCCCATTCGGTGGGGAGCAATTCCTAAGGCAACCAGATAGCGCCGCGCAGAAAGGGCACGACGCTCCCCTAAAGCCATGTTATACTCTTCTGTTCCCCGTTCGTCGCAATGTCCTTCTATAACGATATTCACTTCAGGATGGGCTTTCAGATAGGAAGCTATCTTCTTCAGAACCGGCCGGGCATCTGGTCTGATGTCGCTCTTGTCAAAGTCAAAGAAGATCATTCCAAAAACCTCTTTCTCTTCCGGTGTCATTGGTTCTCTGACCGTTCCTTCAACTTTGACACCAGGAATCTCTTCGCCTTTCAATGCCTTTTGTTGCTCCTCGGCCGTAGCCACCCCTTCCGGTACAGCAGGTTGGACCTTTTCCATCTCTGCTGGTAACGGTTCCGGTGGCGCCGCCTTTTTCAATTCCATACGACAAGTACAACCTGCGGCAAAGAAACATAACGCTAAAAAACTTCCTCCTACCAAGATCCTCTTCATCACACCCTCCTTTCTTCATTTAGCATTTATAGATTTCAAAAGAGGTAAAAAATCACCTCCAGTCCGGTGTAGCAAAACCACCACCTTCTGTTATATTAAACTCTTCTCCGGTAAAAATGTCAAGTATTTTAAGGTTGCTTTTATAATTGCGGGAGTAAGTAAAGAGAATGTGTCGGCTGTCAGGACCGAAGACCGGATCTTCCTTGTTTCCTTCACCTCCGGTAACCGTTACTGTTTCCCCGCTTTCCAGAACCATTATCCTTATTTCAAACTGACCACCCATTCGGCTGGTATAGGCGAGAAATCTTCCATCAGAAGAGACAGAAGGAGAGGTATTGTAAGAACCTTCATAGGTCAACCTTTTTACCATACCGGTTGCCAAGTCAAGACGATAAATTTGTGGTCCACCACTGCGGTCTGAAACAAAGGCTAAACTTTTACCGTCTGGAAAAAAGAAAGGAGAAGTGTCAATTGCCGAGTTGCTGGTAAGGCGGACTAGTTCTTCTGTCTGCAGATTAAGGAGATAAATCTCTGGATTCCCATCCCGACTGAGAGAAAGTGCCAGATATTTTCCGTCGGGACTGAAGGCAGGGGCACTATTAAGACCAGGATGGGAAGCAACGACTCTTCTCTTTCCCGTCCCTATTTCCTGAAGATAAACTTCGGGCCAGTAGTTGAGGTAGGAAGTGTAAGCAATGAATCGTCTGTCCGGTGATAGTCTGGGGCATCGGTTAAGCGTTCCGTCCTTGGTGGCAAAAGTTAACTGGCCACCGTCATAGTCGAGAAGAACTATCTCCCTCTTCTTGCCGGTTTGAAAAGAAGCAACGATCTTGGAGAGGGTAATCGCTGATTTACCGGTTAATCGCTCTATTATCTCGCCAGCGACTTGATGGGCAAGGTACCTTTCTCCATGCGTAGCCAAAGGCCCTTTTTCAAAACTAACCATCTCTTTTCCCGAAGAAAATATCTTGGTCTCCACTCCGCCGGAAACTTTTCTAATAGTTGCGTAGATACCAGTCCAGGATCTCAGGCTCTCTTTTTCGAGTGGTGAGGGTTCAAAGTATCCGCTCCAAAGGAGGTCCCGGGCAAGAACTTCGTTGAATATTGGAAAATTATCCGGAAGTACTAACCCGATGGGAATCTTGGGCAGGGCTTCCCGGGAAATATCAAGACTTACCTGACCACCAACCGGCCAATTCTGTAAAAGGAGAAAAAGGAAGGTGGCAAAGATAGTAAAGATAATAACTATTATCCTGGATAATTTGCTCATCTTCTTTAAGAATGGTGGCAGATACTTAAATCCATTAATGACATTATAATCTGATTTACCCTTTTTATCAAACTTATCAAACTATTTTACTGCTGCCGGCAAAAGATCCGCTCACTCTCTTCCCGAGCAATCCGACACCACCGGATAACATTTTCCGGGTTATGGCCGATCGTATGGTTGTCCTTCATGATAATTTCTACCCGACAGCCGCGAGTAATCTCTAAGTCGCGACGCAGGTTAAACCTTATCCGGTCTTCATCAATAACCGGGCAAGCCAAATCACCAGGGTGCGGCTTCAGAGAATAGATATAGTCTGCCCCCAGATTTTCTGCCATAACTGCACGGTCTGCCCATGGCGAGACAGAGACCCGACGGAGCCGAGGTATCTTCTTGACCACCGACCACCTCTTATCCAGAGGCTCACAGCAACCATAGCAGTTGAGGCCAAACCTCTCCAAAACAGAAACCTGGTAAGGGAAGATAAATTCGGCAAACATCTCAGGGGAGATTGCGGTGGTTTCCTGGCTTTCACCAAAACCCCACATATCTTTCAGCCGCACCTTTCCAGAAAAGTCCCTCGCCGGTAACTGGTCTGTAAATCCAAAACCACCAGAACCCACATAGGTTCCGTCGTTATTAAGGCTCAAAAGACCATTCTCTTCCAAAAATTTTAGTTTTGCTAACATTCCATCTCTTAAAAAAGAGAGCAGACGATGAAGCCCTTCTGGCTGGTCGTACATATCCAGCATAACCTGTTCCAGACCCCGTAAGTAGACCAGGGTTGTAGTCATACCCAGACTCCACCACCATCCCCCTTTTAGCCTCACTGTCAATAGGTCACCAAAGGTTCTTGAAGCCAGAGCGAGCAAATTTTTTGTTGCTTCATAATCGACCGTGATTACCGGATAATGAAGTCTTTCAATATCGTCATATGACCTTAGAGGTGCCTCCCAACGGTAGGAACCACCATTCTGACCGCCGATTCGGGTTTCCTGCATACCCCAATCACCTTCCTGATAGACATAAGGAACATTAAAGTAGGGCTCTATAACCTTGTCGTCGAGCATTGACTCACCCCAGAAGATTTCCTTTCGCAGATACATCTCCCATTCCCGAGCCAGTTTGTTAGAACATTCCATCTGTTTCGAAGTGATTATTTCGTTCCAGCCATTCTCCGGGTCGCAGAAGACCAACGGTCTGGTCTTCTCCAGAGCATTGTGCCGGTACCACAAATCCCTTTTCTCTTTTTCTATCGGCCGGAGGGATAATTCGGCAACCCTGGCAGCCAATCGTCTTAAGACCTCGCGTTCTTTTTGGGAAATAGAAAAGACCTCTTTCATTGTCTCCTTACCGGAAATGGAAAGATTTGCTCTACTCTGGTCCATCATTGCCCCCCCCTCTTTCTTCTTTGATGTTAAATTATTTTATTGCCTGGAAACTTAAAAGTCAATGAGGAATACTTGACAGATTTTTAGATTTTA
>CAZPLE010000084.1:0-3343 GCA_964587375.1 uncultured bacterium | reverse complement strand
GTTCTTAGTAGCGGCAATCTCTTCTAAAATCCTCTTTCGTTTTGCTGGTTTGCGTGGTAAAAACCCGAAGAAAGTAAATCGGTCGGTTGGAACTCCACTCACCGAAAGGGAGGCGGTTAGAGAAGATGGACCGGGAACCGGAGTAACCTTAAACCCCTTCTGGAGAGCAGCTCTTACCAGAAGGAACGCCGGGTCTGATATCCCCGGAGTGCCACGGCTGGCCACCAAAGCCACGTTCTCTCCTTTCTCAAGGATAGAAAGTAAAAATTTTACGCGGCGTTCTTCATTATCCCGATAATAACTGACCAGCCGGCCTTTTGCCTTCAGTTGAAAAAAGGAGAGGAGTTTTTTGGTTTCTCGTGTATCTTCCGTGGCGATGACATCAACTTCCTCCAGCACCTTTAACGCCCGCAAGGTTATGTCTTGCAGGTTTCCAATTGGGGTGGCAACCACGAAAAGAATCCCTTTTTCCTGCATCTTAAAATAATTATACCTCAAAAAGTGAATGTGTTAAAATATTTCCTTGGAGAAAAAGGAACCTTTTCTCTTGCCACCCTTTTCTTAAACTTTTATCTTCGGGGGAAAAATGGATACGTCTCTCTTGCGGGAAGTGATAACCAGCAATGAAAGTAAGATAGTGCTTCTGGTCTCTGATGGTCTGGGGGGATTACCAAATCCGGAAACAGGCCTTACAGAATTGGAGACTGCCAGAACCCCAAATCTTGACCGCTTAGCAAAGGCTGGCTCCTGTGGCCTTTCAGTTCCAATAGGTTATGGAGTTACCCCGGGTAGTGGGCCTAGCCATCTGGCGCTTTTCGGCTACGACCCGGTCAAAAACCTGATAGGCCGGGGGGTTCTGGAGGCAAGCGGTATCGATTTTCACCTCCAGCCAGAAGACTTAGCGGCTCGCGGTAATTTTGCCACCCTGAGAAATGGTGTGATTTGTGACCGACGGGCTGGTCGTATTTCCACTGAGGAAAACCGACGTCTCTGCCAGCGTCTAAGCGAAGAGATAAAAGAGATAGACGGGATAAAAATAATCATCCAGACCGTGAAGGAACACCGTTTTATTGTGGTCTTCCGAGGAGAAAAGATGGCAGAAGGACTATCCGAAAACGACCCGGGAAGAGAAGGTTTGCCTGCGCTGGAGATAAAACCGCTTACTAAGGAGAGCTTTTTTTCTGCCCAGGTGGACAATAAATTTGTGAAGGCGGCGGCAGAGGTGCTCAGGGACGAGAAGGCGGCAAACTATCCACTCCTGCGGGGTTTTGCCAAAAGACCGTCTCTTCCATCCTTTAGCCAAAAATACCTTTTGAAAGCCGCTGCCATCGCTTCTTATCCGATGTATCGGGGACTGGCAAGGCTGGTTGGAATGGAGATCTTATCCACCGGCGAAAGGATTGTTGACCAACTGGAAACACTTAAAGAACATTATCGGAACTTTGATTTCTTCTACTTTCATATTAAGAAGACTGATACCTACGGAGAGGACGGAAATTTTGCCGCCAAAGTGAAGGTTATTGAGGAAGTTGACGCCGCAGTAGGAGCGATTGAAAGGTTAAAGCCGGATGTCTTAGCGGTAACCGCAGACCACTCTACACCAGCGCTTCTGCGCAGCCACTCCTGGCACCCTAATCCTTTTCTCCTTGTTTCGCCCTATGCGATGGCTGACAATCTGGCGAGGTTTTCAGAAAGGGAGTGCCGAAAAGGGAGTTTTGGGGTATTCCCAGCAACCGAAATTATGCCCCTGCTTTTGGCTCACTCCCTCCGGCTGAAGAAGTTTGGAGCCTGACAACGAAACAGTGTCTGGGGCACCGTTCCACCGCCTCCTGAAAATCCTGGCCGATGTTGATATCGAGTCTGGGAAGGTTATCTTCCATCCTGATGGCGCCACTCTTGGTAACCCTGGCACATAATTCGCAGGCGATACAACCAACCGGGCAGACTTCCTGGACGCGCTTTCCTCTATCTCTGGAGACACAAGCCACATAAGTCCATTGTTTCCGGGGGATCAGGGTGATAATCTTCCTGGGGCAGGCAGCGACACACTTTCCGCAGGCGACGCAGAGACTCTCCTCAATAACCGGCAGCCCATTTTTACCCATCTTGATGGCGCCAAAAGGACAGACGCGCACACAGTCTCCAAACCCAAGACAGCCGTAGATACACGCCTTTGGTCCACCGGCAGTATTATGGGCGGTAAGACAGGTTTTAATCCCTACATAAATAAATCGGTCGGCAACCTTATCTCTGCCACCCTGGCAATGGATTGCTGCCACCCGCCGTTCTCCAGTGGATACGAAAACGCCTAAAAGTTTTCCAATCTTTTCTGCGGTCTCCTTACCGCCGACCACACAACTATCCGGTTCCAATCTTCTGGCTGCTAATAGTTCTGCAACCGCGTGGCACCCGGCAAAACCGCAGGCGCCACAATTGGTTCCAGGCAGAAGTTCTTCTATCCTGGCTATCAACGGATCTTCCACTACTGTAAGACGCCGGGCTGCAAAGGATAAGAAGACCGAAAAAAGAAAAGAAAGACCGCCTAAAACTAATAGCGAAAGTCCTACCATAAAGTGAGAAAGAACCCTCTAATCCACTCTTCTCTCTTCTTCCACAAAAATCCCTAAAGACTATTATAGAAGTCCGGCAAAGCCCATAAATGATAGGGCGATTAAGCCGGCTAAAATTAAGGTTATCGGCGCACCCTTCAGAGATGGGGGAATCTCTGCGGTTGACAGTTCTTCCCGAATACTACTCATAATAACCAACGCCAAGAAAAAACCCAGACCCGAACCGAACCCAAAAAAGACACTTTCCAGAAGGGAATAGCCCCGAAGGACAATCAGCAGTGCCAGAAAGAGGATGCAACAGTTGGTGGTAATGAGCGGGAGAAATATTCCCAGTGCCCGGTAGATTACCGGGCTTGTCTTCCGAAGGAACATCTCCACCAATTGCACCAGAACCGCAATCACTAAAATAAAGACCACATTCTGGAGATAAAGAAGGTGAAAACGGATCAATAAGAAATGGTTAATCGTCCAGACGATGGGCGCAGCCAGCGACATCACAAAAACGGTAGCCGCACCCAGACTGACGCTGGAACTTATCCGATCGGTGACACCTAAATACGGGCAGGTACCTAAAAAATAGGTAAAAACAAAGTTATTAATCAAGACTGAACTCAATATCAGAGTGACTATTTCCTTAAAACCCATCTTTACCTCTTTCTGGAGATAAGGTTAAAAAAGCCTAAGATCAGCCCCAGGGTTAAAAAGGCCCCAGGGGGCAGAATCATAATTACCCAGGGCTCAAACCAGGTTCCCAAAACCTTGAGCCCAAAGAT
>CAZPLE010000083.1:0-10025 GCA_964587375.1 uncultured bacterium | reverse complement strand
CAATGATATGCACCAGTTGTTTGAAATCTCCCTAATTTTGGAGGGATTACCCCGTCACGCCTCTACCCATGCCGCAGGCATTGTCATTGGTGATAAGCCCCTTTACGAATATACACCGCTCTTTTTGGGAACCAACGACGCGATCACCACCCAGTATGATATGAACGCCCTGGGCGAAGTGGGTCTTTTAAAGATAGACCTTCTGGGGTTGAAGACTCTCACTGTCATTGACAATGCTAAAAAACTGGTAGAAGAGCGTTATCACCGTTACATTAAAGAGCTTCCGCTGGACGACCGGAAAACCTATCAGATGCTCTCGGCGGGTAACAGTTTCGGGGTCTTTCAGTTAGAAAGTAGCGGGATGCGCGACCTTTTGCGCAAGATAAATCCTAATACTTTTGAAGAGATTATCGCCATTCTTGCTCTTTACCGACCCGGACCTTTGGGCAGTGGAATGGTTGAGGGTTTTGTCAACGGAAAAAAAAATCCGGAAAAGATAAATTTTGACCATCCAATTCTGAAAGAGATTCTTCTGCCCACTTACGGAATAATCCTTTACCAGGAACAGGTTATGGAAATAGTCCACCGCCTGGGGAATTTTTCTCTCGCCGAAAGCGACCTTTTCCGCCGGGCGATGGCAAAGAAAATTCCGGAGATAATGGAAGAAAACCGTGAACGGTTCATCAAGGGTGCCCGGCAGAATAACCTTTCCGAAAAGACTGCAGAAAAGATTTTCAACCAGATTGTTAAGTTTGCCGGATATGGTTTTAACAAAAGCCACAGTACCGGTTACGCTATCATCTCTTACCAAACCGCGTATCTGAAGGCGAATTATCCGTTAGAATTTATGGCAGCGCTGTTGAACAGCGAAATCGGGAACACAGATAAGATCGTGGAGTATATAGAAGAATGCGAAAGGATGAAGATTTGGGTTCTGCCACCCTGTGCAGAAGAGAGTTTTGCCCATTTTACCGTCTTTGGGAACGATATTCGGTTCGGTCTGGCAGCGATAAAGAATGTGGGCTATGCAGCCATTGAGTCTATCATTAAAGCGAGAGAAAAGGGGCCTTTTCGGACCCTTTTTGATTTCTGCCGCCGGGTGGACCTGCGCCTGGTAAACCGAAAGGTGATAGAAAGTTTGATAAAAGCAGGTGCTTTTGATTTCCTTAATATGCACCGTAGCCAGTTGACCGCCCTAATCCCTTATGCCCTCAATCAGGCCGGCAATTATCAGGAAGATGTCAAACGGGGTCAAACCAGCCTCTTCGGTACCAGTCCCACCTTAAGCGAACCCCAGATACCAAAAGAGATTTTGGAAATGCCGGAATATACCCTTCTGGAAATCCTGGCTGGGGAAAAAGAGGTGCTCGGTTTCTACTTCTCCGGCCACCCTTTAGGTAATTACGAAAAGGTGCTTAAGAGTTTTGCTACCAACAGTGTTCGCGAACTGGCCGGTTTGAAACCCGGAACACCAGTCCGGCTGGGCGGGATAATTGAGAGGGTAAAGAGACTGAACACCAAAAGAGAAAACAAACGAATGGCAAGTTTCACCTTTGAAGACCTGACGGGAAAAGTGGAGGCAATGGTCTTTCCGGATGTTTTTGAAAAATTTTTCGGATTTATTCATCCTGGCAGTATCGTCTTCTTAGAAGGAAAACTTAAACCTGACAACCGTAATGATAAATCTCAGGTTCTGGTAAGTGAAATCGTGCCGGTTCAGGAGGGAATAAAACGTTACGCAAAAAAGGTTGAAGTCTCTTTTTATCCGGCTGGTCTGGAAGAAAAGAACCTCAGAGACCTCCACAGAGTGATCTCCCAATTTACTGGTTCTACACCACTCTATCTGAAACTGCTCTTGAGTGGAAAACGGTTTGTCCTTCTAAAACTCCCCAGCCGTTATTCTGTCTCTCCGGATGAAGGATTCCTCAAAGCGGTAGAAGAGATTTTGGGTTCCTCCTCGGTAACGATATCCTGAAGAATTCCTCCTCTCTTACCTTACGACTAAAAGTTTCTTGGTTTTAACCTCTCCGCCATTGATTAGGTAAAGCAGGGGTAAGGGCCTATCTACCTTCTCTATAAATTTTGGTCGGGCGCTCCAGGGTGTTACGGAAAGCACATTTACCAAATCCATCCAGTATTCTAAACGCGCCGGCTTTAAACCCCAGACCATATGGAAGTGGTTGGCAGGCGCATACTGCTTGTATTCCAGCATACTGGCATATTTTGGCATCACAAAGGTATGAGGCCAGGTGGATGTGGAGATATTACAAACCGCGGTGGTAAGTTTTTCCGGCAGTTGGACAGTTTCCGCCTCATCCCAGACCAGAGAGAAGAGCCCAGTTTGGGAACTGTAGGCTATTCTTCCGGCAATCCCGGTAATGCCTCCTGGAGTTACAAAATTGACCGAATTGCCCCCACCGGGAAAATAGAACAGATCTGCCAGAGGCAGACTTACCCTATCCATAATCTCCTTGATGGTAGCCCCTGGTTTGGCTGCCCAGTCTAAAGAGGCGCTTCCAGAATTGGCCCCGTCCACAAACCCTTTCTTTGCCCAGAGGACAGAACTACCTATCTTCACCCCAATCTTTCTGGCAAGTTCCTCTATCTCCCAGGGTTCCCAAACCTTTCGGAAGTCCATAAAGAGAGGCGGGTTGCCTCCGGTAAGGTAGGTAAAGAAGAGCATAGTCAAAAGTCCCTGGACATCCGCCTCAGTGGCGTAAGGGAAAGGAGGCTTTCTACCGTTGTGATCAAAGGTAGAATTAAAGAGAGACTCCATCACATCAGCAACGGGTAATGGAATACCTCTGGTGTCAGACCCCCACTCCAATTGGCTCATAAAACCACCGCCAACGGCATTGAGGTCCTCCATCAAATCCCGGACTATCAGGTACATCGCCAGGCTCTTGTCAAAACGTTCGCTATCCTCCTGGCTTTTCAGTTCCAACCGCTTACCAATATATCTGTCTATCCAGTCCCGGAGAAGTTTCAACTCTTTCTGGTCGTAGGCTTTCTTGGCAAGCATATCCGCCAGCAGTTTCATATCCAGGCGGGTAATCTCAATCCCAAAGACCTTTCTGGTGGGAATGATATGCGCCAGGGCTGTCTCCATTCCCATAGAATCGTGCCCAAAGATGACCACACGTTTGCCCCGAAGGCTTACGGCGGTAAAAGCAGCGTAACACCAGTCAATTAAGGCTTCCGCAGTCTCCCTGCTCATTACCGGATTGCTGCCGGTATCCGGCCAACTTCCCACGTTTATATGGACAAGACGGCCTGACTGGGCGAGCGCACCACTGGCTGCATGGGTAAAGACCACGCCAGGCTTGTGACCGCTATTGCCACAGGTTAAATTGACAGGGGTATGGGAAGGGAAATGGCTTAACAGGGATATCAAACCTAATTGCGGAAAAGCCCAAGTATCCGGTACACAGACCAGTATCTCCACCCCCTCTTTCTTAAACTGCTGAGCCACGATATCCGCCTGCTTTTCACCGTCAACCAGAACCGGTGTCCAGACCACCGGCACCTCTTCTCTGTTAGGTGACTTGACCGCTTCGGCAATGGTCTCTGCAGCCATCTTAACGATGTTGGTGGCTCGCTCCCGCGAGGGTTTATCAATTCTGGGATCGCAGGTAGCAAAGACTCCAATCCTGGGCAGGCTTTTTTCCACCATGGTCGTCAGAGTAAGCGCTTTTGCACCCATCTTTCCTCCTCTTCCTGTTTTGTCGACAGGGTATTAATACCTTCTTATCGCCTGAAAAAGGAATAAAGTAATACCGGCAACAAAGTTTGATAGCGAGCTGCCCATCGTAAAATCGGTTAAGTTTCGTTTGGTCGGGGCGACTGGATTTGAACCAGCGACCACCTGAACCCCATTCAGGTGCGCTACCAGACTGCGCTACGCCCCGAAATTTCTTTAAGGCTTAATTCTGCCTTCACGAAAGGCAGAAAGGTAGTTGAGACAAAAAGGGTCCATCCCTAACAGGCCCTCTGCGGAAAGAAGCGCCGTAATCATTCCTTCGTCGGTCGGGTCAATAAGGGCAGAATCAAGGCCGCTGGCAATCGCCAGTGCCAGAAAATACCTATTAAGCACCCTTCTCTCTGGAAGGCCAAAGGAGATGTTAGAAAGGCCACAGGTTGTCTTGACACCAGGAAGGACTTTCTTTATGGCTACCAGTGCCTCCAGAAATATCTTGCCATTCTTCTCATTGGTGGCTACCGGCTGGACAAGAGGGTCAAGATAGATCTTCTCTATCCTTACTCCCACAGCCACAAGGCTATTGACAATCTTTTCTGAAATCTCCACCCGGGTAGCAACATCGGAAGGGATGCCTCTATCGTCCATTGTCAGACCGATAACCTCACCGGTATAACCCCTAAAAAGGGGAAGCATCGCTTCCATCTTTCCTTTTTCTCCGTTGATGGAATTGACCATTACCTTCCCTTTTACCAGGGGTAGGCAATCGCTGAGTGCTTTCGGATTGGCGCTGTCAAGGCAGATATTGGTGCAACCAACTTCTTGCACAGTCTCTACCAACCAGCGCAAGCCAGCAGACTCGTCTCCGCAGCCGGTGCCGGCGTTAAGGTCAAGGTAGGTGGCGCCGGCTTCTGTCTGGAGACGCGCCTCTTTTTGAATTAAGACTTTATCCCTTTCTGCCAGCGCTCGGGCAACCCTTTTCCGGGTGGCGTTAATACGTTCACCAATAATCACCATTTTGTCTCCCCACCAAAGTTAGGCACCCATTAAAGTGGAAGCAACCAAAGAGAGATAACCCTTTTATGATATAATATTTCTTCCAACTTTACAACCGTATGAAAGGGCCTCTTTTTCTGGGAATGGATGTTGGTACAACCGGCGTAAAGGTGCTTCTGGTTAATGGTCAAGGCAATGTTTTGGGCCAGGAAACGAGTGAATATCCACTCCTCCAGCCTCAGCCTTTATGGGCGGAACAGAACCCGGCTGACTGGTGGTCAGCGGCGATCACAGCTTTGAATAAGGTTTCGCACCGTCATCCGCTGAAAGGAAGACTGGTTGCCATTGGGCTCACCGGACAGATGCACGGCTCGGTCTTCCTTGACCGGAAAGGAGAGGTGATAAGGCCAGCCATTCTCTGGTGCGACCAGCGCACCGGCGACCAGGTGAGAAAGATTGAAGAGACCGTTGGAAAGGAGAGGCTTAATCAGATTACTGGAAATCCTGTCTTTACCGGCTTTACCGCACCCAAGATATTATGGCTGCGCCAGAATGAACCCGATGCTTACCAGAAAATAGCCAAAATCCTCCTTCCCAAAGATTACCTCCGTTTTAAGTTGACAGGTGAATTTGCTTCGGATGTTACCGACAACTCCGGAACGAGTATGTTTGACGTCTCCCAGAGGAGGTGGTCTTTAGAGATCCTTGAGGCTTTAAGGATTAAACAGGAATGGCTGGCTCCGGTCTTTGAATCTTCAGAGGTTGTGGGTAAGGTAGAAAGAACTGCTGCCAGCCTTACCGGAGTTCCGGAAGGAACTCCAGTAGTTGCCGGCGCTGGAGACCAGGCGGCAAGCGGAGTGGGAAATGGGGTGGTATCTCCAGGGATAATCTCTTCCACCATAGGAACCTCCGGCGTTATCTTTGCCTTCTCAGAAAAGGTTTTAAAAGACCCAGCCGGAAGGATTCACTTTATGTGCCATGCGGTTCCGGGTAAATGGCATCTGATGGGCGTATGCCTCTCTTCCGGTGGCTCTTTGCGCTGGTTTCGGGACAACTTCTGCCAAGAAGAGATTGTGCAGGCAAAAAGAGAAGGGAGAGACCCTTATGAGATAATAGCTGAAGAGGCAAAGGGTGTGCCACCTGGCTGCGAAGGGTTAATCTTTCTTCCTTATCTTACCGGTGAACGGACTCCCCATGCGGATCCGCTGGCCAGGGCGGTCTTCTTTGGTGCGACCAGCAGACACACAAAGAAGCACTTCCTAAGGGCAGTGATGGAGGGGGTCGTCTTTGGCCTTCGGGATTCCATAGAGGCAATGAAGAGATTGGGTTTAGAAATAGAGGAGGTGCGCGCTTCTGGTGGTGGCGCCCGGTCAGACCTATGGTGCCAAATTCAAGCCGATATCTTCCACCAAACCATTTTCCGAACAGAGAATCCCGATACAACCAGCTTAGGGGCTGCCATCCTGGCAGCCTGTGGAGTAGGGTATTTCAAAACTGTTCCGGAAGCCTGCAGAGTGATGGTTAAGATTAGGGAAAAATTTCTCCCTGACCCCAAAAATAGCCAGGTTTACGACTGCATCTACCAGGTATTTGGAAACCTTTACCCGATACTTAAGCCTTCTTTTGACCGAATCGCAAAGTTTGAGGTATAATTGGGCAATTTTCACGATATCTTAAAGATTGATGGTAAAGATTGAAGAGATAAGGTTTAACGAGCAGGGATTGGTGCCGGTGGTGGCACAAAGCCTTGAGGGAGAGGTTTTGATGCTGGCTTATGCTGATAGGGAGGCCATTCGTCTCACAATAGAAACCGGTAAAGCCCATTATTTTTCCCGTTCCCGGCAAAAGATATGGCGTAAAGGTGAAACCAGTGGCCACGAACAGGAGGTGGAAGAGGTCTTAATAGACTGTGATCAGGATGCGGTCCTTTACCGGGTAAAACAGAAGGGACCAGCCTGCCACACCGGAAAGAGGTCCTGTTTTTACCGAAAATTAATCTTATAAGCTTATAAGAGAAATAGAAAAGGGGTTCTTTCCGGCGCAAAAGGGAGAGGAAGGAAGAGATTATGAAAGGGGTATATCTCCGGCTTGTGGGGATTCTGGTAGTGATCGCACTGGCTTTCTGGTCTTTCTGGCCACCAGCAAAAAAGGTGAGACTGGGTTTGGACCTGAAGGGCGGAATGCAACTTGTTCTGCAGGTAAAACCTATTGAAGAAACCGCTGGTATTACCATTAATGAACTCTCTGACCGCACGATGGAGGTCATCCGTAATCGGGTGGATTCGCTTGGTGTGGCGGAACCGATCTTGCAGAAAGTAGGGATGGACAGGATCATGGTTCAGTTGCCGGGGATTGATAATCCGGAAAGAGCGCTGGAGATTTTAGGAAAGACAGCCTTCCTTGAATTTAAATTGGTGGAGGACGATCCAGACCTGATAAAGGAGGCACTGGCAGGAAGAGTGCCGGAAGGATACCAACTCCTCTATCAATATGAAAAGGATGCGCGGGGAATTAGCCGACCAGCCAATCCGTTTTTAGTCCACGCAACTCCAGAGATTACCGGTCAAGACCTTGCTAATGCGCGCTTGAGTTACACCGGTGGTGCTCTGCCGGTTGTTGACCTGGAACTCAATGCGGAAGGCGCCAAAAAGTTTGCCGAAGTGACCGGCGCCAATGTAGGCCGAAGACTGGCAATCATCCTGGATGGAATTGTCCAATCTGCACCGGTGATAAGGGAAAGGATACCCTCGGGGAGGGCGCAGATTTCCGGACGTTTCACAACGCAGGAAGCCAACGACCTTGCTCTGGTATTGCAGGCTGGTGCGCTTCCGGCAAAGATTGAGGTTATTGACCGCACAGTGGTCGGACCTACCCTGGGTAGGGATTCCATTAAGCGTGGGGTGAAGGCCAGCCTTTTAGGTGGGATAATGGTGGCAGCATTTATGGTGGTCTACTACACGGCTGGAGGGTTTATTGCCGATATTGCTCTGGCTATGAACATTCTCCTTCTTCTGGGTATTATGGCTTATTTCCGTTCTACTCTCACCTTGCCTGGCATTGCTGGTATCGCTTTGACGGTAGGAATGGCGGTGGATGCCAACGTCCTCATCTTTGAACGGATAAAGGAAGAATTAAGGGCTGGAAAGACCATTCGTGCTGCGCTGGATAGGGGTTACGACCGGGCGCTGGTAACAATCATTGACTCCAACCTTACCACCGTAATTGCCGCCATTGTCCTCTTTCTCTCCGGTCGGGGTTCGGTGAAAGGGTTTGGCCTTACCTTAACCATTGGAATTTTGGCTAATATCTTTACTGCGGTATTTGTAACCCGTCTGATATTCAATCTCATCCTGGATAAATTTCCAGTGAAAAGGTTGAGGTTAGGATGAATATCTTTCCTAAGGTAACCACCTTTAACTTTATGGGCAAAAGGGGATACTTCTTTATCTTTTCCCTGTTCATATGTGCCGCTGGAATTATCTTACCTTTCCGGCGCGGGTCAAACTTTCTCTCCCTGGACTTTACCGGAGGGTACCTTACCCAAATCCAGTTCAGCCAGCCAATAGAGACCGGCCAGGTGCGCACTCTTCTAATCCGGCGCGGCTATTCGGATATCAGCCTTCAAAAAGTGGGTGAGGAAGGAAAAGTGCTCCTTATCAAAACCAAAAAGGGTGGGTCGGAAATCATACCGCTGTTAAAAGAGGCCTTCCCAGCGCAGAGTATTGAAGTTCTTGGCGAAGAACAGGTAAGTCCCACGATGGGTCAGACCATCCGCAAGCAGACCGGCGTGGGTGTTCTTATTGCCATCATCGGGATATTGGTCTATATCGCCCTCCGTTTTGAATTCCGTTTTGCGGTGGGTGCGGTAGTGGCCCTTGCCCATGACCTTTTGGTAACGTTAGCCTTTTTGGCAGGAACCGGAAAACAACTGGACAGTCTTACCATCGCTGCTTTTCTTACTATTTTGGGTTATTCGGTAAACGATACGGTGGTAATCTTTGACCGCATCCGGGAAAACCTTAAAGGTCTGCGAAAAGTAAGTGACCCAGCAGAGGTCTTCAACCGCTCCATCAACGAAACGCTTTCCCGAACAATTATTACTGTCTTTACCACACTGATAGCAGTCGTCTGTCTCTTTGTGTGGGGTGGGCCGGTTCTCCATAACTTTGCCTTTACGCTGATCGTTGGCTTCCTTACCGGAACTTATTCCTCAATCTTTATCGCTTCCGCTTTAGTGATTGCCTGGGAAAAGCGGTCTCCGCACCGCTTCAAAACCTAAAGATTTTCGGTTATTGAATACCTTCTCTATGCGTATCCTTGCCGGCCGGTTCAAGGGACGGCGTCTCAAATTTTCCAAGGAAAGGCTTCTTCGTCCGACCACTGGCCTTGTCCGGAAAGCCCTTTTTGACATCCTGAAAGAGAAGATGCCAGGGTCATCTTTTCTTGACCTGTATGCTGGAACTGGAGCCGTAGGTCTGGAAGCATTGAGCCGCGGCGCACAAAGAGTGGTTCTGGCGGAGAATGAGCCCAAAGCGGTCATCTGGTTAGCGGAGAACGTCAAACTTCTCCGGGAAGCAGCGCGCAAAGAAGGGAACGAAATAAGTGAGCAAGACCTCTCTTACCACTGCCAGTCTGTGGAGAAAGCACTGGGGTTACTCTCCCGAAAAGGCTGGAAGTTTGATGTCATCTTTGCCGACCCTCCCTACTCATTCGGCAGGCAAAAGATTACCAAACTGATTTCCCAAATCCTAAACTTAGAAATCCTGAAGCCAGATGGGGTTATCGTCCTCCAGCACCGTACCGGAATGGAAAAAGGGATTGATTTTCCAAAAGAGATTAACGGTTTTTCTCTGATAGTAGAAACGCGGCGTTACGGCTCAACCTCCCTTACGTTCTTTTACTGCCATCCTTCCTTGTGACCACTAAATTTTATCCTTTCTTCTCTGCCAGATAATCCACTATCTTCAACAACAGTTTCTTAAACCCTTCTCCCTTATCCTTTACCAATTCTTCAACCTTTCGGGCGAAGAGGTCCTCCTTTCTTTCCAAATAGACCACCGGCTCTTCCGGCAGGGAAAAGAGGTTCTGGATGGGGACGCCTAATGCGGTGGCTAACTTTTCTACTGTCTGCAAACTTGCTTTTTTAGTCCCGCGCTCTATGTGGCTCAAAAAAGTGGGGCTAATCTTTGCCTTGAAAGCAAGCCTCTCCTGAGTCATTCCCAGACCTTGTCTGAGTTCCTTTACTCTGGCGCCCAGTTGCCAGTAGATGTCTCCCTTCTTTTCCATCAAAAGATATTATCGTGCATAAATCCGATAATCTTAACAGACCATA
>CAZPLE010000082.1:0-20135 GCA_964587375.1 uncultured bacterium | reverse complement strand
GATTAAAATTAATATATCTTAATTAAAGTTTACATCTTGTTTAAATTTTTGGATTATACCCTCAATCTCTTTTTTAAAATTAACATCCTTTTTAAGTTTATCCTCAAATTTTTTACAGGTATATAGAATTGTGGTGTGATTCTTCCCCCCAAAAGATTCCCCTATTTGAGGAAGAGAGGCGCCGGTTAGGAGGCGGCACATATAAATAGCCACCTGCCGAGGAAAAACAACAGTTGCTTGTCGTCGGTCGCTTTTTAATTCGGAAGGTTTAATGTTAAAATAACCACTAACCCACTCTTGAATAGAGTTGATATTAATCTTTCGCTCTATATTTTTTTTATCCAAAACATCCTTCAATATCTCTTCTACAAACTTAACATCCACCACCTTTTTATCATACAAGCCCGCACAAGCAATTAGTTTGGTAAGCGCACCTTCAAGCGAACGAACGCTTCCCTCAATCCTTTCTGCAAGATAAAAAGCCACCTCCCCCGGCAAAGGAAAATTTTTCAATTTTGCTTTGTTGTTAATGATGGCAACGCGGGTTTCAAGGTCTGGTGGTTGAATATCAACAACCAACCCCCACTCAAAACGAGAAACCAAGCGGCGCTCAAGGTTTTTTAACTCCCGGGGCGGTCGGTCGCTGGAAAGAACAATCTGTTTATGGTAATCATAAAGGGCGTTGAAGGTATGAAAAAACTCGCGCTGGGTCTCTTCTTTCCCACAAATAAACTGAATATCATCAATTAAAAGAAGGTCAAGTTCCCGAAACCTGTTTCGGAAGTCAACCGTATTTTTGTTTTGAAGGCTTTCAATGAACCGGTTTAAGAACTGCTCGCTGGAGAGATAAACAACCCGGAAGTCTGGTCGGTCAAAAAAGTAGTTTCCAACCGCCTGCATTAGGTGTGTTTTTCCTACACCAACTTGGCCATAAATAAAAAGGGGGTTGTAAGCGGTCCCCGGAGACCGGGAGACCGAGAGGGCGGCTGCGTGTGCCAACCGATTAGACTCACCGACAACAAAATTTTCAAAATTATAAAGAGGGTTAAGGTTGCTTTCCAAACACCCCCCATCCCTGGGTCGGCTTTTTTGCACCAACCCCTCTGATGGTTGGCCCTCCCCTACCCCTTTTTTTATCTCCGAACAGTTGACACCCCCTGCCGAATCTTTTGCTAGAAAAACAATCTTTTTTACTGAAGAATCAACAGCCCTGGCCGCAGAGAGAAGGGTTTGGTGGTAGTGGTTTTGAACCCAACCAGCAAAGAAAGCGTCGGGTGACTCCACAAAGAGGACGCCGTCGTGAAAATCGGCAGGGCGGAGCGGTTCAATCCAGAGACTAAAGGCGGTTTCGCTGAGCTGGTTTTTGACAGCCCTTACTACTTGCGCCCAAATAGCACCAGACTGGTTGGTGTCGCTGAAAACAGAGGGTTTTTCCATAAGAAACAAACCGAAGATTAAGTGGAAATGAACAGGTTTTCCACAAGCCGTTTCTGGTTCTGGAAACACGAGGTGAATATGATTATAGACCTCCCCCAAAAAGTTGTCAAGCCCTTACCCCACAGCACCGCTTATACTTCTTCCCGCTTCCACAAGGACAAGGGTCGTTTCGACCCACCTTCGGTTTTTCATGAACAACAGTGGCAACAGCCGGGGCAGCCTCTTTTGGCAAAAGCCCTTCTCTTTTCTCAACCACTCCAACACCCCTTTCTTCTTGTGGTGGTTGCCCAAAAAGAGAAAACGCCCCGTGCTGGAAAAAGACTGGGGAAAGGACTGGTTTTAGTTCCAGCGCAGCCGGTCTTCCCTCTATGGAAAAGAGGAGGTTTATCAACTCTCGCCTCATCTCCTCCCCCATCTGGCTAAAAAGAGCGAAACCCTCGCTTTTGTAGGCAATCAACGGATCCTGTTGGCCGTAAGCACGCAAAGATATACCTTCTCGGAGGTGATCCATATCGTAAAGGTGGGATTTCCAGTGGCTATCAATAACAAAAAGAAAGAGCCGCCTTTCTAATTGATCAGCATAAAAGTCATCACCCAGAGCGCGGCGCTTCTCCAAGTATCTCTGCCAGGCAGCCCCTACCAGTTCTTCTATTACCCCTTGTCTGCGCACCGCAACCTCCTTGTGGTCAAGCAACCCTGGAGGAAAACGAAAAGCAGATTCAAACCAGCGAATAAACCCTGACCTATTCCAGTCATCTGGTCTTAAAGTGGTTGGAAAATACCGCTCAAAACCAACCGAGATCTCTTCCCGAATAAACTCCTTAAATTGTTCCCGAAGGTCCTTTCCATCCAGAACCTCGTTTCGCATCCGATAGACCACCTGACGCTGTTGGTTCATTACGTTGTCAAAGTCAAGCAACTGCTTTCTTATTTCAAAGTTATGGGCCTCTACACTGCGCTGGGCATTTTCAATAAGGCGGGTAAGCAAGGGATGAGAGATCTGTTGGCCCTCAGGGAGCGCTGACATAACCCTCATCAGCCGCTGGGAGCCAAAAAGCCGCATGAGGTCATCCTCCAGAGAAAGATAAAAACGGGAACTACCCGGGTCGCCTTGCCGGCCGCTGCGGCCGCGCAACTGGTTGTCAACCCGTCTCGCTTCATGGCGCTCTGTTCCGATGATGTGCAGGCCACCAGCAGCAATTACCTCCAACGCCTCCAGCGTCTTTCCCCTCAGTTGTTCTATAGTGATGGTAGGGTGTTTCTTCGTAATCTCCTCTGCTATCTTTTGGTGTTTTTCTGTCCAAACCTCAGGTTCTGACTGGGAGCCACCCAGGACAATGTCCGTCCCGCGGCCCGCCATATTAGTGGCGATGGTAACCTTATGTTTACGGCCCGCTTCTGCCACAATTTCCGCCTCCTTTTCGTGATACTTAGCGTTCAACACTTGGTGTGGAATGTTTCGCCGGGCAAGCATTCGGGAAAGGCGCTCCGACTTTTCTATAGAGATGGTTCCCACCAGCACCGGCTGCCCCCTTTTGTACAACTCCTCTATTTCATTGGCAATCGCCTCGAACTTTTCGCGAGCAGTCTTATATATCACGTCAGGATAATTATGTCTGATGAGGGGCCGGTTGGGTGGTATTGAGACCACGTCAAGGTTATAGATTTCCTTAAACTCCACCGCCTCAGTCATTGCGGTTCCGGTCATCCCAGCCAGCCGCTGGTAAGAGCGAAAGTAGTTTTGGAAGGTTATGGTGGCCAGCGTCTGGTTTTCGGCTTCAATTTTAACGCCCTCTTTTGCCTCCAGCGCCTGGTGGAGCCCATCCGAGAAGCGCCTGCCAGGCATCATTCTTCCGGTGAACTCATCTACGATTATTACCTTGCCATCCTTAACCAGATATTCTTGGTCGCGGTGGTAAAGTTCTTTAGCGACCAGCGCCTGCTGGATATGGTGGATAAGCCGCACATGCTGCTGATCGTAGAGGTTTTCAACCCCCAAAAGCTTCTCTGCTCGCCTAATACCCTTTTCGGTCAAAAAGACCGACCGCGCCTTTCTGTCAACGTTATAGTCTGCCTCCGGGTCGTCCGCATCCTTGCCCGGATTAAGTTTTCGGGCGACCTTGCGCTCAATTTCGTAATAAAGGGAGGTTGATTCTTCTGCGGGGCCAGAGATGATCAATGGGGTGCGAGCTTCGTCTATCAGGATACTGTCTACCTCATCAACAATGGCGTAGTATAGTTCTCTCTGGACCCTCTCTTCCGGGCTGGTCACCATATTGTCACGCAGGTAATCAAAACCAAACTCATTGTTTGTTCCGTAGGTGATGTCGGAACGATAAGCCGCCTGGCGTTCCTGACGAGAACTTTCGTGTTGAATTACTCCACAGGTCAACCCTAAAAATTCGTATATGGGACCCATCCAGTTGCGGTCTCGACGGGCAAGGTAGTCATTGACCGTAACCAGATGCGCGCCCCTTCCTTCTAAAGCCACCAGGTAAAGAGGGAGCGTGGCCACCAAAGTCTTTCCCTCACCGGTGGCCATCTCCGCAATACCCCCGCGGTAAAGGACGATGCCACCCAACACCTGAACGTCAAAGTGGCGCATGTTAAGTCGGCGCCGGGCTACTTCGCGTACCACCGCAAAAGCATCCGGCAGGATATCATCAAGCGTTGCACCTTGAGAAAGTCTTTCCTTAAATTCTGCCGTCTTTGCTTTCAACCGGTCATCGGACAAATCTCTAAGGGCTGGCTCCCGGTCGTTGATTGCAGCCAGAAGCGGCAACATCCTTTTAATGTCCCGCTCGCTCTTACTACCGAAGACCTTAGAAAGAAATCCAGAGCGTTGCTTCTTTGCTTCGATGAGAATCTGATGAAACCGGGATTCCACCCTATTCCTTTTTTGAGGCAAGAAAAAGAACGGTGCCATTTTTGAACGTCTGTTCAGCCACCCGGAGAAGGGGTTCCCTTTTTATCTCTGCTACCACCCAGGCAAGACGGACAAGGAATGCTGGTTCATTGCGTTGACCCCGCCTGCCTTCCGGTGGCAAAAAGGGACAATCGGTTTCCAAAAGGAGGCTCTCCAGCGGAATAAAGTTCACTACATCTCGCAGGTGCTGGTTCTTCTGGTAAGTAACGTTGGCGGTAAACGAAATAAATAGCCCCAAGTCAAGAATCTCTTTTGCCAGTTTTTCATCCCCACTGAAACAGTGCCACACACCTTTTATCGGAGCAAACTCCTTTAAAATCTTTAGGGTCTGGACAGTTGCCTCTCTGCTGTGAATGATGGCTGGAAGGTTTGCTCCTTTCGCCTTTTCCAACAAAAATCGGAAGAGTTCCTCCTGCCTTTGCTTGTTTACCGGAGAGGCATAATCAAGTCCTGTTTCACCGATCGCAACCACCCGTTTATTCTGAAGCCATTCAGCAAATGCGCGCGGCTCCACCCTTTCCTTTTCTGCGTCGGAAGGGTGGATGCCCACCGAAGCCCAGAGACAGTATTGATGAGCAATTTTGAGTGCCTTGGAGATGGTTTCCCTGTTGGTTCCCACAACCACTATTTCTTTGACACCATTTTTCTTTGCGCGCCCAATCACTTCGGATAGATCGGCGTCAAACTGAGGAAAGTTTAAATGGCTATGGGTATCAAAAAATCTCACCTGGTGCCGGGACCCAGAGTCGAACTGGGGACGCAGGGATTTTCAGTCCCTCGCTCTACCGCCTGAGCTATCCCGGCAAAAACCCCAAAGAGCAAATAAAATTATACCCCTTAACACCTTGTTTCTGTCAACGCTGTTCTCGGAGTACAGCTGGTTTGGGTTTCCCCTTTTCGGAGAGATGTAGGTCGCGGTGGTAGTTAAGAATGGTCTGTCCCAACAAAATCCTCGTCTTCAGAGCCTCAAGAAGGTTTGATAGGTGGTCGCGCAGGAGTTTTTCTTGGGCAACCCGGTAAGCCAGCACCTTTTCTCGCTCCAACTCCGTAAGGTTTTCTTTAGAGGGGAGCTTCTCTTTTTCTGCCCGGTCAAGACAGCACTCAGCGAAGGCAAAGATTGTTTGCAGTCGAGCATACCAGACCTCTGCCCGGCGCAGGTCCACCACCAACCCTTCCGGTTCTTCCGAAAGTTGGCGTCGCAGCAACTTTTCTACACACTCAATCTCCGGCTTAACCCTTCTTAAAAAAACCCCAAAACCATCTTTTTCCATAAAAGGTGAGACGCAAGAGATCTTCTAACCTCTTTTTTATGATATAATATTTTAGAGAACAAGACAAATTAGGAATGAAAGAAAAAGAAGGCTTGTAGAAAAAGGCCTGCGTGAAGAGTAAAAAGGAGGTCGGTCTTTATGGGTAATCAGGTAAAAACAATATTTTTGCTGGGAATACTGACCGCGATTCTGGTGGTGATAGGGAGCCTTTTTGGGAAGGCAGGGACGCTCTTTGCCTTTTGCGTTGCTCTTCTCTTAAACCTTGGCGCTTACTGGTTCAGCGATAGAATAGTGCTCACAATGTATCGCGCCAGAGAGGTTTCGGAAAGCCAGGCACCAGACCTTTACCGGATGGTAAGGGAACTTTCTGCCGCGGTCAACCTCCCTCTACCTAAAGTCTATGTTTACCCTTCTGCCAACCCAAATGCCTTTGCCACTGGAAGGAACCCCAGCGTCTCTGCAGTGGCGGTTTCCACGGGTCTACTGGAACTGCTAAACACCCAGGAATTAAAAGGAGTTTTGGCACACGAAATCTCTCACATCAAGGATCGGGATGTGCTGGTTGCCACTGTTGCCGCAACCCTTGCCGCTGCCATCACCTTCTTGGCGCGGATGCTTCAGTGGACAGCCATCTTTGGTGGTAGCCGCCGAGACGAGCGCGGCGGAAACATCCTCTCCTTGGTGGGGATGGTCTTAATGGCTATTTTGGCTCCCATTGCAGCGATGCTTATTCAGATGGCGGTAAGCCGCAATCGGGAATACCTGGCAGATGCCGAAGGAGCAAAGATATCTGGCAACCCGCTCTTTTTGGCAAACGCCTTGCGGAAACTTCAACGGGTTGGTCGGGAATTCCCCCTTTCTAACCCCAATCCTGCCACCAGCCACCTTTTTATCGTCAGGCCCTTTATGCTCCGAGGGTTAATGGTACTCTTCTCTACCCATCCGCCAATAGAAGAACGCATCGCCCGGCTGGAAAATATGGCACGCTAAAAATGGACTATAGCAAAACGATAAACCTACCTAGAACAGACTTCTCTATGCGGGCAAACCTGGTTAGCCGCGAACCAGAAATTTTCCAGTTTTGGGAGGAACACAAAATCTTCCGCAAAATAATGGAGAAGAAAGGTGGAGACCTTTTTGTTTTACACGACGGCCCGCCCTATGCCAATGGTCACATTCATCTGGGAACCGCCTTCAACAAGATCTTAAAAGACGTGGTAATCCGGAGCCGGCTTAAAGAGGGTAAGGTCACCCCTTTCCGTCCAGGTTGGGATTGTCACGGGATGCCCATTGAGCATCAAGTCTTAAAGAAGACCGGTAGGAAGAAAGCCGACGTTGATCCGGTGACATTTCGGAAAGAGGCGGAGGCCTACGCCAGGAAGTTTGCGGAAGTTCAGAGCAGAGAATTTCAGCGGCTGGGCATTTTCGGTCAGTGGCACAACCCCTACCTTACCCTCTCCCCGGAATATGAAGCAAAGGAAGTCAAAGTCTTTGCGGAACTGGCACTTGCCGGATATATTTACCGCGGCAAACGACCCATCTATTGGTGCATCACCTGCGAAACCGCACTTGCTGAAGCGGAGATTGAATATAAGGATCTGACCAGTGATTCCATTTACCTTCTCTTTCCGGTGGTTGCTGACCCGGAAGGGATTCTTGCCCGGCCCTCAGAGACGTTCTTCCTGGTCTGGACCACCACCCCTTGGACCCTACCGGCAAATACGGGGTTGGTTCTCCACCCCAACCTTCTATACAGCCTTGTGGAGGTTGACGGCAAAGAGATAATCCTTGCCCGGGATTTGCTACCGGTTGTTCTTGGGAAGACAGGCAGAAAGGCCACACCCGCTGGAAAGGATTTTAAAGGTTACCAGTTGACAAGCCTGGTGGCAAAACACCCTTTTATGGAACGAAAGGTCAAAGTGGTGTTAGCAGACTTCGTTTCTGCTCAAGAGGGAACCGGCATTGTCCACTGCGCCCCGGGCCACGGAGAAGAAGACTTTCTGGTGGGAAAAGAGTATAATTTACCAGTCCTTTCTCCGGTCAACGAGAGCGGTCGCTTTACTTCAGAGGTTCCGGAGTGGCAGGGGTTGACGGTCTGGGAGGCAAACCCAAAGATAATTGAAAAACTGAAGACGACACAACAACTCTTCTTTTGGGAAGAGACAACGCACAGTTATCCTACCTGCTGGCGGTGTAAAAACCCAGTCATCTTTCGCGCCACCGAACAGTGGTTTCTCAACATAGAACACCAAAACTTACGGGACCGCCTGGTTTGCTCCCTGGAGAAGATAGAATTTTTACCTCCGGAAAGCAAGAAGCGCTTGGAAAGCATGCTTCAAACCCGACCCGACTGGTGTCTTTCTCGTCAGCGCCACTGGGGTGTTCCGGTGCCGGTACTGCGGTGCCAATCCTGCCAGAAGTTTTTAATGGACCGAAAGGTCTTTGACCACATTGCCACCATCTTTGAAAAGGAAGGCTCCGGTTCCTGGTTTGAGAAAGAGGCTACCTACTTTGTCCCGGAAGGTGTTCTCTGTGAGTGTGGGAGCCGGGAGTTTGAGAAAGAAAAAGACATTATAGATGTCTGGTTTGACTCCGGAGTCTCCTGGGCAGGGGTTCTGGAGAAAGATGGTCACTACCCCTGCGACCTTTACCTTGAAGGGAGCGACCAGCACCGTGGTTGGTTCCAGACAAGCCTGATTACCTCGGTGGCCACCCGAGGGGAGCCGCCGTTTCGTGCAGTGTTAACCCATGGTTTTCTGGTGGACGAAGCCGGCAGGAAGATGAGTAAATCTCTCGGTAACGTGGTAACCTCTGGGGAGGTGCTCCAGGAGTTTGGGGCGGACATCTTAAGGCTCTGGGCAGCCAGCCAGGATTACGGTAGCGATGTTAAAGCAAGTCGTGGCATCTTTCTTAGAGTTGCTGACCAGTACCGCACCATGCGTAACACCTTCCGTTTTATCTTGGGCAACCTTTATGACTTTAACCCAGCCAATGACCAGGTAGCCCCTTCTCACCTCTTTGATGTAGACCGGTGGGCGCTGGTCAAGACCTCTCAACTCCAAAGTCAGGTTGGTAGGTTTTATAAGCGATATGAACTCTACCGGGTGGTTGCCATAATATACGATTTCTGCAACACCACCCTTTCTGCGTTTTATCTTGATCTTTTGAAAGACCGCCTTTACACTTGGCCCAAAAACTCGCCGGGTCGCCGTAGCGCCCAGACCGTACTTTACCACATTGGTCGCACCTTATTAAACCTTCTTTCTCCAATTCTTGTCTTCACCTGCGAGGAAGCTTGGCTTCACCTTCCCAAACTAAAAGACGATCCAGAAAGCGTCCATCTTCGCGAATATGAAGACCTTTCTCAGTGGGAAGACTCAGGCGCAAAGAGCCAGAGAGAGATAGACTGGGAGGCCTTTTTTGAGGTTCGGAAAGCGGTTTTGAAGAGAATAGAGGAGAAACGGAGCCAAGGAGAGATAGGCAGTAGTCTGGAGGCAAAGGTAAAGATAAGAGCCCCAGAGGGTTCTAAGGAACTGGCAACCCTCCGCTTATTAAGCGACAGGCATCAACTTCTGGAATTGCTCATCGTTTCTGAAGCAGAAGTGGTCGCTGGTGTTTCCGATCTGGGGATAGAGGTATCTCCAACCCAGCTTCCTAAGTGTCCGCGATGCTGGGTGCACCGCAGTGATTTGGGCAAGGACGCAGATTATCCCCAGGTCTGTCTGAAATGCGCCGCCGCGCTCCGGGAGGTGGCTTAAAGAATAAACCGTTTTTAGGGAGGTGGGGAGATGAAGCCGTCGGAAAAGGTTATCAAACACGCATTTGAAGAGAACGTCAAGTTCATCAACCTCTGGTTCGTTGACATCCTCGGTCAGTTAAAGTCAGTAACCATCAGGGACCGGGAACTGGAAAAGGCACTTGAGGAGGGTATAGGCTTTGATGGTTCTTCGGTGGAAGGGTTTGCCCGCATCTATGAAAGCGACCTTTTGTTGAAACCGGACCCGACCACCTTTCGTATTTTACCCTGGTGTTCCCAAAACCCCCAAGAAAAGGTAGCTGTCCTCTTTTGCGACATTCTGACGCCGGAAGGCAAGGGGTATGATGGAGACTCAAGACTTGCTCTAAAAAAAGCCCTGGAGAAGAGTCGCAAACGGGGTTTTGAGTTCAAGGTAGGACCGGAACTTGAATATTTCTATTTTCAGGGCAACTGTTCCTCACCAGGCCTGATGGACCAGGGCGGGTATTTTGACTTTGCTCCGCAGGATTTAGGGGCCAGTTTGCGCCAGGAGACGATTCGCATTGCTGAGGATATGGGCATTGAGATTGACTACAGCCACCACGAAGTCGCTCCCAGCCAGCACGAACTGGACCTTCGTTACGATGACGCTCTGAATATCGCCGACGACCTACTCACGGTAAAGGTGATTACGAAAGAGGTTGCCAGAAAACATAACCTTACCGCCACCTTTATGCCCAAACCAATCTACGGAGTAAATGGAAGCGGGATGCATATCCATATGTCCCTCTTTCAAGGAAAGAATAACGCCTTCTTTGATCCGCAAGACCCCTTCCTCCTTTCCCAGAATGCGCACCATTTTGCTGCCGGTATCTTGCACCACTGCCGGGAAATAACTGCTCTCTGCAACCAGTGGGTTAACTCTTATAAACGGCTGGTCCCTGGCTATGAAGCACCAGTCTATATCGCTTGGGCACGGCACAACCGCAGTAGCCTGTTACGTATTCCCGCCTTCAAGCACGGAAAGCCAGCCGCTGCCCGAATTGAATTTCGCAGCCCTGACCCAGCCTGTAACCCTTATTTAACCTTCAGCGTCATTCTTGCTGCCGGCCTGGAGGGTATAGAGAAGAAGATGCCGCTTCCCGAACCGGTGGAGGAGGATATTTACCGGATGGAGGAGACAGAGAGGACTCGGCGCAAGATTGCCCAACTCCCCGGAAGTCTTATTGAGGCGATAATGGTGACCGAAAAGAGCGAACTGGTGCGCAAAACCCTGGGCGACCACATCTTTGAGAAGTTTATAGCCAACAAGAAGATAGAGTGGGATCGCTACCGCACGCAGGTCTCCGATTATGAACTGAAGACCTACCTTCCGCTACTTTAAAACGAGAAGAGTGCTGGTTCTTTTTGAGTAAATGAAGCACTGGATACTGGATGGCTACAACATAATCAGGCAGGTTGATTTTCTGGAGCCTTTTGAGCAGAAGTCCCTGGCTGAAGGAAGAAAACGGCTCCTGGAATTTTTAGCCAGATTTTTTAAAGAGTTTCTGTCAAACAAGGGAGAGATTACTGTAGTCTTTGATGGCTCAGAGAACGGCTTGCCTTTTGAAAAACCAGAATCAGTCTTTGAGGGGATAAAGATCCTCTTTTCTCAAGGAAGGAAGGCAGACCAGGTAATTGAGGAGTTAATAATAAAAAGCACCAACCCTAAGAATGTCATCGTGGTGAGCGCTGACCGCGAGGTGAAGCTCTTTGCCCGAAAGAACCGCTGTGCCAGCATCACACCCACAGAGTTTGTCAATATGGCGTTTGCTCCTAAAAAAGAGCGAACTCGTAAACCAGTCCTTTCTCGGGAAGGTCTTCATCGGATTGAAGAAGAACTCCGCAAATGGGTTGGTTTAAATGGACGTTGAGGCCACACGCAAGGCCCAGCAGGAGATATTGACCGCCACCGGCAGACCAGCGATATGGGTGGGAAAACTTAAAGCCCTTATCGCCAGGGCGGTCGTCTTTCCGCCCAGGCCACAAGGCCCGATACCAAGTTTATTAACCCTCCGCAAAACCTCTCTTTCTAAAAACCTCAACCCTTTATCGGGATTGGCCTTGCCTATCCTTTCTGGACAGAGGAGCGCTTCTTTGGCAAGGAGCAGCGCCTTTTCCATTGTGCCACCAATTCCACAACCAATCAGCACCGGTGGGCAGGGGTTGGTACCAGCCTCCTTGACCGCCTTCACTATAAAATTGACAATTTCAAGGGTTTCAGAACCCGGAGAAAGGTTGCCAACCTTTCCCATATTCTCAGAACCAAAGCCTTTTACCAAAAGCTTTATGGATAATCGGTCTCCTTTTACCAGCCGGGTATGGACGATGGCTGGAGTGTTGTCCCCAGTATTTTTTCTGCAAAAAGGGTCAACAACCGAGCAACGAAAGTAGTTCTCTTTATATGCGGAAGCAACGCCTTTATTGACCACCTCCTCAAGAGAATTAAACCCGGCCAGGTCTATCTGGACACCATTACCCACTTCAAGAAAGACCTCCACCATACCGGTATCTTGGCACAGAGGCAGAGACAATTTCTTTGCCAGCCGGATATTGGTCAGGATGGCTGAGAGCGCCTGTTTGGAAACCGGACTGCTCTCCTGTTCAATCGCTTGGTCAATAAGCCGGGTAATTGGCTCCGGGAAGATGGTATTCGCCTGGCAGGCAAGCTTTGTCACCACTTCAGCAACGGTGCCCCCTTTTATCTTCTTCATTCATCATCCTTTGACCGCGAGGAGAGGCCGATGGAGAGAACCAGTTTTATTCCCTCCTGGACCGAGATATCCAGAAACCGCACATCTTTTTTGGGGTAGATAAGGTAAAACCCATTGGCAATATTGGGTGGGGTTGGCACAAAGACGCCCACATAGTCTGGGCCCAGATATTGGGGAACCGCAGTGATAAACCCAATGGTTTGAGAACCCTCATTTGGAAAAGGCACCAGAGCCACACCCTCAAAAAACCTTTGTCTTTCCTGGCCAAGTACTGAGTCACTTATGCCTTTGATGGTAAGATAGATTCGGTTAAAAAGAGGGATCTTTCCTAACATCCTTTCCAGGAAGTGCAAAAACCGTCGGCCAAAAAAGTTGTTGGCAAGGTATCCCACCAGAAAGATTATCAACACCAAACTCACTATTCCCACACCAGGAACATAGGATTCTTTCAGAAAGTTTTTAAACAATGGCCCAAGAATATTTTCCAAAAAGCGGGTTAAACGGAAGAGAACCCACACCGAGACAGTGATCGGAACCAGAACCAAAAGCCCGGTTATGAAAGTGCGGCGTAACCTTTCCATCTTTGCTCCTTAACCCCTTTTTTTGTTTTTGGTGCTCCTAAGGTGTTATGGTAGGTTTATTAACTGAAAGACGAAGGTGACAATACCTGCACCCAAAACACCGCCGTAAACCACCTCCAACCAGGTATGAATTCCTTCGCGCACCCGACCTTGGGAAACAAGGATAGCCAGTGGTAGCGCCAGGGCAGTAACCACCAGGCTCTGGGTTGTATAAAATATCGCGGCCAGGAGACCAAAGGAAAAAGCCGCGTGGCCACTGGGCATACCCCCATGAAAAAGCGACTTTGACCGCAAGGAAATTTTGAGAAAAAAGACCAGAGCAATGGTGGCCAGAAGTCCAATTACCGTTAGGTACCAAGGTGAACGCCTGATGGCGGCAACCGCTGGTTCCGTGCTGGAAGGGAGATGGCTTCCCAGTATCAGATAGCCAACAAAGAGAGAGACAACCGCTGCCACCAGAACACAGGCAGCGCCAATATTCTTAATATCCCGAACCCGGCGGCTATATTGGGGTGCCACCATATCCACCAACCTTTCCAGAGCAGTATTTACCATTTCTGCGACCAACACCAGGGCAATTACCAGCAGAAGTACATAGAACTCAGTAAGAGTAAGATCCAGAAATATGGAGCCGAAGAGCACTGCGAAAGCCACCGTAAGGTGGAGGCGGAAATTACGTTCCTGCCGGAGACAAAAAAGGAGCCCCCGGACCGCCGCATCAAAACTTTCCAAGAGCGTGTGGTCCTTAACTTTCTGTCTTTGACGTTCCGCCATATAAAATCGGTTTTGCCCAAATATTTATTCTGGAAAGGTAGCCAGCCGGCGCAGTATCTTTCTGGTTGCGGCAGACATGGCCTTCCGTTCCCTCTCTGTTTTGTCCCGCCAACCAGCAAGGTGTAGGATTCCGTGAATAACCAGGGTAAGCAACTCCTTTTCCGGGGAAAGTCGGTATCTCTTTGCCTGAACCACCGCCCTTTCTGCGGAAATTAATATCTCTCCTTCACCTTTGCCAAGGGAGAAACTGAGAACGTCTGTTGGAGCGCATCGGCCAAGATACCGTCGGTTGTAGTAAGTGATTCGTTGGTCGCTTAAAAATATTACCCCCAGACTCTGAAAGGAAAGGTTTGATAATTTAAGCGCCAGTTCCACTTTCTTCTGCAGGTCTTTTAGGTTTAGTTTTACCTTGCGCTGCAGGTTTTTTAGGTAAAGACCTCCTTCGGCCCCTCTTTTTCTCATAAGCAAGGATGATCTCCCGAACCAGAGGATGGCGCACCACATCCTCTTCGGTCAGGTAAGAAAACTTAATGCCCGGTACCTTCTTCAGAAAAGTCTCTATATCCTCTAAACCGGATGTCTGTTCTGCCGGAAGGTCTGACTGGGTTACATCACCGGTGATGACTGCCCGGGAACCCACACCCAGACGGGTAAGAAACATCTTCATCTGTTCTGGAGTAGCGTTTTGCGCCTCATCCAGAATAATAAAGGCATCGGAAAGCGTTCGGCCACGCATATAAGCCAGAGGTAAAATTTCTATAATTCTATGGTCCATTAGCCGCCGGATCTCTTCCGGCCACATCAGGTCGTAAAGGGCATCATAGATTGGTTGAAGGTAAGGTCTTACCTTCTCTTCTAAGTCTCCTGGCAGAAAACCCAGCCGTTCTCCCGCTTCAATCGCCGGCCGGGAGATGATGATGCGCTCTACCTTATTATATTTCAAATATTCAATAGCCAACGCCACCGCAAGGTAGGTCTTTCCAGTCCCTGCCGGGCCGATAGAGACCACAATGTCGTTCTGCCTGATGTCCTCCACATAGGACCTTTGTCCTCCAGACCGGACGAATATAAAATTCCGTTTGGAGCCGATATAGATACCACCTTCTCTGGATGCCTGCCCCTCACTCTCACTAAGAGCGGAGGCCTTTCGGCTATTCTTAATCTGGGAGAGCCGTTCCTCTATCGCTGCTGCTGCGGAGAGCACTTTCTTGCGGGCACCCTTAATAATCAGTTCATTACCCCGGCCAGCAACCACCACGCCAAACTCATTCTCCAGTTGTCTGACATTTTGGTCAAACTGTCCGAAGAAGATGCGCGCCAACTCCTTATCAATCACCTTTACCCTCTTCATAGAAATCTCTCAAAAAGTCAGCCTCCTTCCTATCATAACTTGGAAGTGAAGTTATAAAATAAAAAGGCGCCGGGGTTGGATAATACCTTTGACCACGACACCTTTTGACACCTTCTTTTGGCTATCTGGGAATGACCAGGTTTTGACCCGGATAGATAAGATTGGGGTTTTTAATCTTTTTACGATTGGCCCTATAAATCTTTTGCCACTGAGAAGCGTCTCCGTAAACCTCTTTCTTTCCAGCAATCTTAATCAGATAGTCGCCCTTCTTTACCCGGTAGGTTTCCGGAGGTTTCACCTTCATAGCTTCAATCTCTTTTTTAAGGTTAGCAATCTCTTCTTCTATGCTTTCGTCTTTCTCGTTCAGTTCGTACCGGAGCCTGGCAATCTCCTGGACAAGATTTTTGTTGATCTCATTAACCCGATCTATGGTTTGGTTCGTTTTGTCAATCGCTGCGTTTGCTTTCTGGATAGCTTCATTAGCCGCCGCGATGGCGCGCTCGCTGATCGCCCTTGCCTCAGCCGCGGTCTGATTTGCCTGGTTAGCAATGGTCTCTGCCTTCTGACTTACTTCCATCGCCGATTCTGCGGTCGCTTTTGCTTTCGCCGCTTCCACTTCTGCGACCGTCGGCACTTCCTTAATCACCGGTGTGGTCAGGGGTTTTGCTTCCCTGACCCTGGGTCTTAAGGTTGGTCCCTCCTTCCCTTTTTCAAAGACGCCGTAATAGACCCGTTCCAGGTCAAGAGTGGGTGGCTGAAAGGTTTCTGAAGGACCGCCAACCAAGTATCCTCCTGGGCCTTCTTCGGCGAAAACCGGAAGGGAGGTTAACGCCACCCATGCCAAACAAGACATTAAAAGTAATAAACGCTTTCCCATTTTTCCCCCAATTGGATTCTAACAATCTATTCTACCTTGAAAAGGTAGCATTGTCAACCCTTTGTCCCAAAAAGGCAGTGTCCTTCTCTTTTCTGAGAATAAAAGCCTTGACGGTACAGCCTCCACAAGGTTATGCTATCTTTGAGGAGAGAAAGGTTTTGAGAAGATTAACCAGACTTATCTGTGGTCTCGCCCTCTTCTTCTGTCTCCAACCGGCTTTCTGCGGAGAAAAGGAAGAACTGGCAGAGATTCTTCTTCTGGACTCTCAAATCTTCCAATCTCTGGAAAAGGGCAAAACAGATAAGAGAGACCGGAAAGCGGTGGAGGACCTTGTTGAAAAGTACCGAACTTTCATCAAAAAGTATCCGGAGAACGTTGATGCGAGGAATTATCTGGGTGGGCTCTATTACGACCTGGGAATGCCGGAGAAGGCCTTCCAGGAGTGGAGCACCGGCTTAAGGATGGACCCGGATCATCCTTACCTTCACAACAACATCGCTGAGTATTACGCCCATACCAGTGGAGAACCAGCCAGAGCGATCGCTGAGGTAAGGAAAGCGGTCGGCCTCAAAGACGACGTGGCTATCTTCCATTTCAATCTGGCAAACTATTACGACCTTTTTCGATATGTGGTTCTTGAGGAGTTTAAGTCGTTAGATGCGGTCTTCCGGGAATGTCTGAAGGAGTACCAAAAAGCCTGTGAGCTGGAACCGTCCAATTTTGACTTTGCCTTTGTGTATGCAGCCACCCTCACTTATAGTCCGGTGGTCTGGGGTATTGAAGACCCTTCTTCCCCTTCCGAAAAGGTCGCCGCCTGGCAACGGTGCCTTCTTCTGGCTCCTGACACCACCCGCAAGGAACTGATTACCAAGATTCTCCAAAAGTTGAGATGAGACCTCAAAAAACCATGCCCCTGGGGGTCATCTTTGATATGGATGGAGTTCTGGTAGACTCCGAACCATTTATCTGCAAAGCGGCTATAATGATGTTTGCCGAAAAAGGGCTGACGGTTTCCCCTGATGATTTCCTTCCCTTTGTTGGTGCCGGAGAAGACCGTTACCTTGGTGGGGTAGCGGAGAAATACAACTTCCCCATCGATATCAAAGAGGATAAGAGACGAACCTACCAGATCTATCTGCAAATAATTAAGGGCAACCTTAAATCTCTACCCGGCGCGATTCCATTTCTGGAAGGGTGTCGGCTTTCCGGCAAGAAGGTCGCCTTAGCCACCAGCGCTGATTACGTAAAGATGGAGGGCACCCTCAGAGAGGTTGGCCTTGCCCTTAATCTCTTTGATGCAGTTGTTACTGGCGAGGATGTGCGTCACAAAAAACCCCATCCGGAGATCTTTCTGGTCGCTGCCGAAAGACTGGGTTTGAAGCCTGAAGAATGCTTGGTAGTGGAGGATGCGGTCAATGGTGTGCTGGCTGCCAGGAAGAGTGGCGCCAGATGTCTGGCACTGGCAACCAGTTTTTCAAAGGAAGAACTGTTTGGCGCCGGTGCCAACTGGTGCCTTACTACCCTCTGCGAAGCCTCACCAGACTTTTTCACTTGGTAAGCCTTTGCGACCAACGAAAGGGGACAGTGGGAAAGAGAGATATAAAGGAATTTACTCTGCCAGAACTGAAGGAGATACTTCTGGGGATGGGTGAACCCGGCTATCGCGCAGAGCAGATCTTCCACTGGATTTACCAAAGAGGGGTAGCGACCTTCCGCCAGATGGAAAATATACCCCTTCCCTTGCGGAAGAGTTTAGAGCAAGCTTTCTTTATCAGTCAGCCCCATCTGGAGGAGAAGGTCTCTTCTCCAGACGGAACAGAAAAGTTTCTTTTTCGCCTGGAGAATGGAAACTTTATTGAGACGGTTATGATACCTGCTCCTGGGAGATTAACGGTCTGTCTTTCCACCCAGGTAGGCTGTAAGTACCGCTGTGGTTTTTGTGCCAGTGGAGAGATTGGCTTTATCCGAAACCTCTCTCTGGCGGAGATCGTTAATCAACTCCTTTTTGTCCGTTTTTTCCGAAAACGAAAGATCACCAACGTCGTATTTATGGGAATGGGAGAGCCATTCGACAATTATGAGCATCTGGTAAGAGCAATAAAGGTTATCAACTGCCCCAAAGGTCTGGGTATTGGCGCCAGAAAGATCACTGTTTCCACCTGCGGGATAGTCTCTGGGATTCGGCGATTTGCAGACTTGGGGCTTCAGGTGGAACTTTCTCTCTCCCTGCACGCACCTGACGACCAACTACGAGCAAAACTTATGCCGGTAGCAAAAAAGTACCCCTTAAAAGAGGTTCTACAAGCCTGTGCCGATTACACCAAAAAGACAGGCAGGGTTATCACCCTGGAGTATCTTTTGGTGAAAGGGATTAATGACAAGGTTGCTCATAGTCACAGCCTTGCAGCCATAGCCAGAACCGTGAAGGCGAAGGTGAACTTAATAGGTTATAACCCGGTTCCGGGTAAGCCTTACCAGGCACCAACGGAGAAGGAGATAAGGTCTTTCGCAGCCAGACTTGCCAGCCAGGGTGTAAATGTCACAGTTCGTCGCTCTAAGGGCAAAGATATCCAGGCTGCCTGTGGCCAACTGGCCGGTAAATCAAGTAAGGTTAGAGAATGAAGAGGCTTTTAATCTTACTGGTCTTCGGTTCTATTTTCCTTTCCGGCTGTACCCGACACCCAGAGATTAAGAACCTGAAACACCCGATTACCAGAATTGTCTGTTTTGGAGACAGCCTCACCGCCGGAGAGGGAGCTGGCGAAGGAGAAGACTATCCTGCGGTCCTTTCCCGGCTGACCGGTAAAGAGACCATAAATGCCGGCGTCAGCGGCGACACCACCGCTGATGCCCTCAAAAGGATAGAGAAAGACGTTCTGGAATGGGATCCGAATCTGGTAATTGTCCTTTTGGGTGGCAATGACTTCCTCCAAAAAATACCCCAAAAGGAGACCTTCCGTAATATAGAAAAGATAGTGGATCTTATTCAGGCAAAAGGAGCCGCGGTAGTCCTGGTAGAGGTGAGGACCGGATTACTAAAAGACCCCTACCTTTCCTCATTTAAAGATATTGCGCGCCAAAAGGGTGCCCTTTTAGTGCCAGATATCCTTTCTGGAATCATCACCAACCCGGACCTTGTCAGCGATGGACTTCACCCCAACGCAAAAGGTTACCAGAAGATGGCACAGAGGATCTACCAAAGGATTAAACCGTACCTCTGATACCTATTTGAGGGCCTATCTCTTCGGTCTGCCGAAGAGCAGAAAGAGTTGCGCGCTGATTACCGGGATAATTAAAAACAACGGCACAAAGAAAAAATTTCTAATCCCCACCTGGAGTGCCACCCCAGAGATTAAAGGTCCCACCAGGGCAGAAGCACCGACCAGAGCCTCGTTGATACAGATATTCCTACCACTATCTTCGCGAGGACTCAGAGAGTAGAAGACCCCGTTATAAAAGGCATGGCCGTTGTAAATTCCGATGGAGCCAGCCATAATGGCCAAACCTCTTACATCCGGAATGGCAGCGGCAACCAGACAGCCCAAGAGACCGATCAGTTCCAGACGAAAGTGGTAACCGGGTTGATAGAGCCAGTGTTTGAACTTAATTAAGTAAAGGCCCAAAAACCCCTGAAAGGTTAAGGAGAGAAAGAGGAGGAGTCCGGAAGTCGCGGGAGAAAGGTTAAAATAGCTTATGGCCAGTTTGGGAATCAGGAACCGGATACCGGCACTGAGAGCCGAAGCGGTTAAGATATTTATCCATCCCACCAGGAGGAACCCCTCTTCTCTCTGGGGGGTAACTTTATTTTTAACCACATCCCTTTTATCTTTTCCAACCCCTTCCGGGTGCTCCTTCAGGTAGGGAGAGTTTTTTATCACGCCGATACCAACCAAAACCAGGAGCGCTCCGGCAACAGCCGGCACCAAAGAGATGACTGGCCCCAAACCTTCTATAAGCCCCTGCGCCAGAAATCCTAAACCTATCCCCAGACTCCACGCCAGTGTGTAGAAACCAGTACTGATATATACTGGAAGACCGGTTACGCCAGACATGGATAACTGGAAACCAACGAAGAAAAGAGCCGATGGAAGCGCCAATAAGGAAAGAAGCAGAAATAGAAGGAAGAGAGAATTGGAAAACGCAAAGCCCGCGGCTAACAAAATAAGAAGGAGACATCCGGCAACCATAAAAAGATATGTCCGGGACCTCTCGGAAAAACTCCTTAAGTATAGGTTTACTACCAGATAACTTCCTCCCCAGATAGAACCCAAAAGCCCTATTTTTAAAGGATTGACACCCAGGCGGATGGCCTTGATGGCAGCCGAAAACATCATGGAGGAGATAGAAAAATCGATCAGGCCCGGAAAGAGATAGATCCAGTATTTCTTTTGGAAGAAAGAGTTCATAGGTCTAAAATTATAACATAAAC
>CAZPLE010000081.1:0-6289 GCA_964587375.1 uncultured bacterium | reverse complement strand
AACCTGGTCTATCTGGTGGCTTTTGTAGTCACTTTCCTCCTTTCGCTCCTCCTTACTCCCCTCTTCCGCCGGGTAGCGCTCCGGTGCCGCGTGATCGATTACCCGGCAACCCGCAAGGTCCATCAGACCCCAATTCCGCTTTTGGGTGGAACCGGCATCCTCCTCTCTTTTATCCTCACCATCTGCGGTGGTTTCTTATTCAGCCTTTTCCTTACTTATTCTGCCCGCGGGAGATGCCCCTTCTTCATAGAAGAGATAGTCCGGTATTTACCCGGTGCTTTTCAGACTCTACCCCGGCTTGTGGTAATAATCAGCGGCGGAATCCTTATCTTTCTCTTCGGTTTGATTGACGACCTTTACGGAATCAAAGCGGGTCTTAAACTTTTGGGGCAGGGGCTGATCGGTCTCCTCCTTTTCTTTTGGGATCTGCGCATTACCCTTTTCCTTTCCAGCCAATTTCTCTCTTTAATCCTTACCATCGGCTGGTTTCTTTTAGTTACCAACAGCTTCAACCTTCTGGACAACATGGATGGGCTGGCTTCTGGAATTGCTCTGGTCAGCACCAGCCTCTTCTTTATCTACGCAGTCCAGACTGGCGCCCTTTTCATCGCCACCATCTTAGCGGTATTTGCAGGAGCAGTGGCTGGTTTCCTTCGTTACAACTTTCCGCCGGCAAAGATATTTCTGGGCGAGGCAGGTAGCACCTTCCTCGGATATTTCCTCGCGGTGGTCTCGGTTACCGCAACCTTTTATTACCGGGAATCACCCACCTACCTTCCCATTCTGGCACCCATCTTTATCTTGGGGATCCCCCTCTTTGACACCTTTTCCGTGGTGGTGATCAGAAAGAGAGAAGGTCGCTCCATCTTTACTCCTGGGAAGGACCATATTTCCCACCGGCTCACAAAATTCGGTTTCTCCCAGAGAGAATCGGTAATTATGCTTTACTTTTTGGCGCTGATTCTGGGGGTGCCAGCACTGATTCTGAAGAATCTTCCCTTTTTCGGCGGGCTCCTCCTTCTCTTTCAGGCTTTCCTTTTTTTACTCTTTCTCTCTATCTTAGAAAGACGGACTAACGATGGGAGATAGGATAATTGTGGCACTGGATTATGATAAGAAAGAAGATGCGGAAGAGCTGGTTTCTGCGCTGACTGGGCTTATCTCTTTTTATAAAGTGGGCTTTCAACTGTATACAGCTGTAGGTCCGCAAATTCTGATAGATTTGAAAAGGAAGGGGCTAAAGGTATTTCTGGACCTGAAACTTTTTGACATCCCAAACACGATGGCGCAGACCGCCCGGGTGATTACCGGTTTAGCCGTGGATATGTTCAATGTCCATCTGCTTGCTGGCAAAGAGGCGCTCTTGAGGGTGAAAGAGACAACCCGGGAGACAGCCGCCCGACAAGGCTTGATCCCTCCTAAGATTTTAGGAGTTACTATTCTTACCAGCAGTCAGAGTGAAGAATGGCAAGATTATGGCTTTTCTGGCCAGATCCCAGAATTGGTTTTCCATCTTAGCCAAAAAGCGAAAGAGGTAGGTCTGGATGGGGTGGTGGCTTCACCGCAGGATGCTAAGGAATTAAAGAAAAGATTTGGAAGGGATTTTCTGGTGGTCTCCCCGGGCATCAGAACCACTGCCTGCTTTTCCGGGAGTGAGGATGAAAAAAGGGATGACCAGAAAAGAACCCTTTCTCCAGCCGAGGCTTTTGCTGCTGGGTGCGATTACCTTGTGGTAGGAAGGCCTATCACCCAAGCACCTTCTCCCCGGAAAGCCTGCCTGGAAATACTCCGGAGCACAGAGAGACCATAAAATTGGGTTCTTAAAAAGAGCATCCTTTCAGGAAAGACTTATGGAAATAATAAGACTGGATAATGGAATTGAGGTTGTTTTAAAACCGATGAAAGGTTATACCTCTGTCACCACCGGTGTGTGGGTACGTACCGGCAGCCGATACGAAGAAGAGGAAGAGAGCGGTTCCGCGCACTTTTTGGAGCATCTTCTTTTTAAGGGGACAGGTCAGCGAACCTGTGAAGAACTCAAACGGTTAATCGAAGGGGTAGGAGGAACCTTCAACGCCTTCACGACCGAAGAGACCACCTGTTATTATATCAAAATGCCGTTCTCCAAACATCTGACCCTTTCTTTGGATGTCCTTTCCGATATGGTCAAAAACCCAAGCCTTCCTCCAGAAGAGATAGAACGGGAAAGGAATGTAATCCTGGAAGAGATTAAGATGTATCAAGACGTTCCTGCTGCTTACGTTCAGGAACTTTTCAGTAATTTGGTATTTCCCCAGCACCCCTTAGGAAGGTTCATTGCTGGAACACTCCAGACGGTCAAAAGCCTTTCCCGAGAGCACCTTTTCGATTACTGGCATCGTTTTTACCGAGGCAAATCACTTGTGGTCAGCATCGCTGGTGATTTTGACCCGGAAGAAGCAAAAGAGAAGGTCACCCTTTTCTTGAAGGACACAGTGGAAGGCGAGCCTTTAGGTTTCACTCCAGTCAAAGAAAAGGAGTCCGGTCCTGACTTCCTCTTTCACCCTAAAGAGACAGAACAGATCCATTTTTGCCTTGGCGGACGAGGGGTTGCCCGCGAAGACGAGCGACGCTGGGCAGTTTCGCTCCTGGCTACCATTATGGGTGGTAATATGAGTAGTCGTCTCTTCGTAGAGGTGAGAGAGAAGCGGGGACTTGCCTACCAGATTTCTATGTCTGCCGCCAGTTTTGCCGACACCGGCATCTTTGCGATTGATGCCGGAACATCCACCTCCACCCTGAAAGAAGCCCTCAGGGTAATCAGGGAAGAGATAAGCCGGATAAGATTAGAACCGGTGCCGGAGGAAGAACTGAATCGCGCCAAAGATTTTATGGTTGGGCAGTTACGAATGAGGTTAGAGAGCACCTCTGAGTATATGAGTTTTTTAGGTGGACAACTGGCAAGCCGACAGAAAATTGAGACTCTGGAGGAGATGGTCTCAAAGATTTATGCGGTAACCCCGGAAGAGATAAAAGCGGTTGCCAACCAACTTTTTGTGAGCAAAAACCTGAATCTGGCCCTGATAGGTCCAAAGATCTCCCAGGAAGGGATAGTAATAAAAGAGATTATAGGTTGAAAGATAGTACATTGTAGAATAACAATGGGATTGCTCCGGCGCTTACTTCGGGAAAGGAAAGGCGCTTACCTCAGTCTTTGGGTTCTGGTTATCCTTTATGGTGCTGCACTCTTTGCCGACCTGATAGCGCCTTACCCTTATGACCAGCAAAACCGCACCACACCTTTTTGTCCACCTACCCGGCTCCACTTCCGGGAGGAAAATGGTCGGTGGCACCTTTTACCTTTCGTCTACCGATATCTTCCTCCGGAAGGAGAGGCTCTTATCTATCAGGTGGATACCACAAGGCCATATTTTCTCCGGTTCTGGGTAAAAGGAACACCGCGCAAAATTTTTGGGCTCATCCCTTGCGACCGTTACCTCTTTGGTGTAGAAGAGCCGGCAAAGATATATCTTTTAGGCAGCGACCAGTTCGGGAGGGATCTTTTCAGCCGCATTCTTTACGGTAGTCGTATCTCCCTTTCCATTGGGCTGGTCGGCGTTAGTCTCTCTTTTCTTTTAGGCTTATTTTTGGGAGGCATCGCTGGTTATTACGGGGGCAAGGTAGATAACCTTTTAATGCGGATTTCCGAACTTTTGATGTCCTTCCCTGGCTTCTTCCTGGTTCTGGCTTTAAGAGCCGTCTTTCCGATCAACCTCTCTACCATTCAAATCTACCTGATGGTGGTCGTTATCCTTTCTCTCATCGGTTGGGCAAGCCTGGCAAGGGTGGTCCGGGGGATGGCGCTCTCTATTCGGGAGGAAGACTATATTCTGGCGGCCAAAGCCTTAGGATTTTCCAACCCCCGGATTATCTGGTACCATGTCATTCCCCAGACCTTTTCCTACACTATCACTGCTGCCACCCTTTCTGTACCCGGCTATATCCTGGGGGAGTCAGCTTTGTCCATTCTGGGTCTGGGCATTCAGGAGCCTCAGGCAAGTTGGGGTAATATCCTTTCCAGTGCTATGGGAAGCATCGAAATAATTCTTTACCATTCCTGGATGCTTATCCCGGGTCTGCTCATCTTTATAACGGTACTGGCTTATAATCTTTTAGGCGATGCTTTGAGAGAGATAACCAATCCGGCGGGTTAGTGAAAAAGGGGAGAAAAATAGTATAATAAAACAATTCCCGAAATTGGGGAAGTTCCAAAATTTGTCCTTTTGGGGTCAAAAATTAGTGAGGAGGGAGTAGTAAAATGGCGAAGATAAAAGGGGTTAAGGCAAGGGTCATCCTGGACAGCCGTGGAAATCCAACGGTTGAGACCGACCTGTTTTTGGAAGACGGTTCTTTCGGCCGGGCAGCGGTTCCTTCCGGCGCATCAACCGGAAGGTTTGAAGCAGTGGAACTGCGGGACGGCGGAAAGGAGTTTTGGGGAAAGGGAGTAGAAAGAGCGGTGGAAAACGTAAACCTTGTAATCGCACCAAAGGTCATTGGAAAAGAGGCTGATGACCAGGCAGGGATTGACCGTTTAATGATAGAACTTGATGGTACCCCAAACAAAGGAAATTTAGGTGCCAATGCCATCCTTTCTGTCTCCATGGCACTTGCCCGGGCCGCGGCTTGCAGCCACCGCCTGCCCCTTTACCGTTATCTGGGAGGAGCAGGTGCCAATCTATTACCTGTGCCATTTATGAATGTGCTCAACGGAGGCCTGCATGCCGACAACAACCTTGATATCCAGGAGTTTATGATTGTGCCCGCAGGAGCAACCTCCTTTTCCGAAGGATACCGTATCGCCGCAGAAGTCTTTCAGACACTGAAGAAGGTCTTAAAAGAGAAAGGGCATGCCACCTCGGTAGGAGATGAGGGGGGCTTTGCACCTGACGTTGCCAGCAACCGTGAAGGGATAGAGCTGATAGTTCTCGCGGTGGAAAAGGCTGGTTACCAACCCGGCAAAGAGGTATCTTTAGCACTCGATTCGGCTGCCAGTTCCTTTTACGAAGATGGAAAGTACAGATTTGAGGGCAAAAAGGTAACCTCCGAAAAGATGGTATCTTATTACCAAGAATTGGTTTCTGCCTACCCCATCGTCTCCATTGAAGATGGATTGGCGGAGGATGACTGGGAAGGATGGATAGCCCTCACCGCAGAGTTGGGTAGCAAAATCCAACTGGTAGGCGATGATATCTTTGTCACCAATCAGCGGAGACTGAAGGAAGGCATAAAGAAGAAGGTTGCAAACTCCATTCTGATCAAGTTAAATCAGATAGGTACTGTAACCGAGACCCTGGAGACCATAGAGATAGCAAAGAATGCCCACTATACTTCAGTCATCAGCCATCGGAGCGGGGAGACTGAGGATACCTTTATCGCCGATTTAGCGGTGGCTACCGGCACCGGTCAGATAAAGAGCGGTTCCCTTTCCCGAACAGAACGGCTGGCAAAGTATAACCAACTACTAAGGATTGAAGAGGAGTTAGGGACAAGCGCCCGCTACGCAGGAGACATCTTTAATAAGCAGCACTCTTCTGGTAAGTAAGATAAACTCTTCCCTGGAGATTGTCTCTGGCCGCTGCCAGGGGGCTATTCCACAATCGGTGAGGAGGGATACTACTCTTACCTTCGGAATCTTGAGAAACCTCGCCAGTTGGTTGGCAATCGTCTTGCGGCGCTGAGAAAAGACGGAATGGACCAGTCTTAAAAACGGCTGAACCTCTCTCGAGGTTAGAAGAGGCGGTGAGATTGGCGTCAGCCGTACCACTGCGGAATCGACCGCCGGCATCGGCTGAAAAGCACCTTTTTTTATCACCCTGAGCAATTCTACCCGGCTGAAGATTCCCACCGAAAGGGTAAGAACTCCGTACTCTTTGGTCCTGGGCTGGGCAGTAAGTCTTTTGGCTACTTCTTTTTGAACGGTGAGGACAGCCACCTTCAGTTTCGAAAGGTAATCGAGGAGAAGAAAGAGGGTGGGCGTGGTGATGTAATAGGGGATGTTGGCAACCACCTTAAACTCCGTAAGTTTTTTCAGTAATTCTGGTCCGACCTTCAAAAAATCCCCGGCGATAATCTCCACATTTTGGAAGGGTGTAAGATCTCTTTTGAGTTCCGAAATGAGTTGGCAATCAACCTCAAAGGCGATTACTCTTTTGGCCCTCATTGCCAGTACCTTGGTGAGAGTACCGGTACCAGCGCCAATCTCCACCACCGTGTCGCTTTGGCAAATTGCTGCGTACTCCGCTAACTGTTC
>CAZPLE010000080.1:0-6317 GCA_964587375.1 uncultured bacterium | reverse complement strand
AGTCTCTGGGTGGAGCCTTATTCCTCTCTCGGAGAGGACTTCCTTTAAACGGGTGCACTGGCTTTCGTTCCGGCAAAAGATAGAAAGTGGATATTGTGCCCATAACTCTTTAGCCACCACCGGGCTTTTCAGGCTGAACTGGCTCACCCCGCAGGTATGGAAAAGAAGATTGGGTGACAGGCCTGGCAATGCTTGAAGATTTAGCCTCGGGAATAGCCTCTTTTTAACCTCATTTACTGTCAGAAAGTCTTCTTCTCCAGAAGTGATATATGTCCAGAATTTGCTGGCTTCCGTCTCAATCTTTTCCGGCTCGTAGAAAATAAAGAGGGATTGACTTCGGAAATATTCGGTCAGAAAAGTTTTCTCTTTTTCCTGGAGAGCGGTTTCATCTGCGGGGAAAATGGTTACAGAATCAACTCTCTCTTTTTTGCTCAATTGACTCACCGGATCAAAAAGACGAAGGGAGGCGATGGTACTACCCCAAAGTTCTATCCGGAGTGGTTCCTGCCCGGAAACAGGAAAGAGGTCAATCACCCCTCCCCTGACTGCAAATTCACCCGGTTCCATCACGACATCTGTCCTGCGGTAACCAGCGCTCTCTAACCCTTGCAAAAACTTCTGGCGGTCTAAAGAGTGGCTGACGGTAATTTCAAAACTGTATTTCTGGAGAAGATGGCGAGAAATGGTGGGAGAAATTACGGCCTGAATGGGTGCCACAACAAAGAGAAATTCGTGGTTACTTGCCAGCGCACTCAAAGTGGCCAACCGGTGAGCCATTACCTCTACGGGCATCTGCAGGTCTTCACCCGGTAAAACCTCACTAAAAGGGAAGTAATAGATCTCTCTTTCTGGTAAAAAGGTTTTCAGGTCCCCATAGACACAACTGGCGGTTTCCACTCCAGGGGTAATCAAAAGGGACCTTTTCCAATCAGAGAGAGATGAAAAAAAGAGGCCAGCGACTAAACTACGTGAGGAACCAGTTAAACCAGAGAGACAAACCTCACCACTTTTTCTTATCTCTTTACTGGCGGCTTGAAAGATGGATAGCCGCTGTAGGGCTTGAAAAATCTCTTTCAGAGACACTGCAAAGAGGTATTCAAATTATAGGGTTTCGGGCGTTCAGCGGGAAACGGCGGCAGAGGTCTTTGACTTTTTTCTTAATGGCGGAAAGTCTTGCCAGGTTCGTTCGGTTTTTAATGGTCTCGTTTATCAGTTCCGCTATGATCTCCATCTCTTCCTCTTTCATTCCGCGGGTAGTTACTGCCGGTGTTCCCAGCCGCAAGCCGCTGGTCATTTTAGCGCCTAATCTGTCAAAAGGGATGCAGTTCTTATTACTTGAAATTCCCACCTTTTCCAGCAGTTCTTCCGCTTCGGCACCGGTTATCTTCTTTCCGGTAAGGTCTATCAACAGAAGATGTGTGTCTGTTCCACCGGTCACTAAGCGGAAACCTCTCGTTATCAAACCGGCGGCTAATCTTTGGCAGTTTTTGACAACCTGCCTCTGATACGTTTTAAACGATGGCCTTTGGGCCTCTCGGAAAGCGACCGCCTTGGCGGCTATAATGTGCATCAGGGGTCCACCCTGTATCCCCGGAAATATCGTCCGATTCAGAAGGTGCGCATATTCTTTTCCTGCAAGGATCAACCCTCCCCTTGGACCGCGGAGAGTCTTGTGAGTAGTAGAAGTAATAAAATGAGCAAAACCTACCGGCGTAGGATGAAGTCCAGCAACGACCAATCCGGCGATATGGGCAATATCGGCCAGAAGATAAGCCCCTATCTTATCGGCTATCTTCCGGAAGGTTGAAAATTCTATGATGCGCGGGTAGGAACTTGTGCCGCAGATGAGCATTCTGGGCCTCACTTTCAGCGCCAACTCTTCAACCTCTTGATAGTCAATGAGTTCTGTTTCCCGGTTTACCGGGTAAGGATGGCTTTCAAAAAGGCAACCGGAGAAACTTGCTGGAGAACCATGGCTTAAGTGGCCACCGGCGTCCAGACTCATTCCCATTATCCGGTCCCCTGGCTTTAATACCGCAAGAAGAACCGCCATATTTGCCTGCGTTCCAGAATGGGGCTGAACATTGGCATATTCCGCGCCGAAGAGGGCTTTAGCGCGTTCCACCGCTAACTTTTCTACTTGGTCAATAAAATAACATCCGCCGTAGTAACGGTTACCAGGGTAGCCTTCCGCATACTTATTGGTAAGGACTGAGCCAGCTGCCTCCAGGACTGCGCGGCTGACCACATTTTCGGAAGCGATTAACTCTAATGTTTCCGAAAGGCGCTTTTCTTCTTTTTCAATCCACCGGGCAATTTCCGGGTCTCTCTTTTTCAGTTCCATGGAAGAATCCTTAGTTACAATTTAGACTGCCGAACCTGCTAAATCTGAATTCTTCTTAAATCTCCTATAAGGAAGAGGACACTGGCTATCTTGTCCAATAATGCCAACCGATTTCTCCGCAAGCCTTCATCTGGCGCCATCACCAAAACTTTGTCAAAAAATCGGTTGATGAATAGGTCCAGCTCCGAAAGTTCTCCCAGCGCTTTTTCAAACTGCTCAGCCTCCAGAAAATTCTCAATTCTGGCGGCTCTTATGTTCCAGGCACGGAAGAGTTCCTTCTCTGCCTCCTCGGTAAAGAGTTGGGGCTGGACCTCTTGCGACGAAAATGCTATGCCTTTTTCTCTTGCCTGAACAAGGATGTTGGTAATCCGAGTGAAGGTCGTAACCTTAGCAGTGCCAGCCGGACTGGAGATAAAATTGACTAACGCAGAGATTCTTGCCGGATAGGCTGTGAGTATGTCATTGCCCCCATAAAGGGCGGAGGCGACTATATCCGGCCGGAAACCTCTATTTTCAAAAATATTTTCCAGCCGCTGGTATAGAAAATCATTGATCTTCTTCTTCAGACCTCCATCTTCTTTTCCCCACGACTTCAAACCATTTGATACCAATTCATTCAAGGAAAGACGGAGATTGCCTGCCCAGGCAACCTCCAGCATTCCCTGTGCCAGCCGGCGCAAGCCGTAAGGGTCGGAAGAGCCGGAAGGTTCTACACCCGCAAGAAAAAGTCCGCAGAGGTGCATCATCTTGTCGCAAAAAGAGAGCACCTGCGCTGGCCTTTCGTGAGGGAGGTCATCCCCGGAGTACCGGGGCAGATGGTGACTCTTTACTGTCTCGCAGACTCTTCGGGAATACCCTCCATCTTTCTCCAAAAGACTGCCTGCCATTATCCCGGTAACCTCCGGGAATTCTCTTACCATACTGGTGGTTGCGTCTATCTTTGCCATCCGGGCGGCAATCATCAGTTCTTCTCTTTCCTCTGCGCTAATTTTAAGCCCTGACGCTACTTTATCCACAAAAGCCTCCAGCGCCCTCACGTAATCAGAGAGTGTCCCTACACCTGCTTGAAAGATAACTTTGGCAAGCTTTTTGTGGTGCTCTGGAACCGGAATCCGAGTATCCTCCTGCCAGAAGAAGAGTGCATCCTCCAGCCGACCCATCAAAACCCAGTGAAACCCTTTTTTAATCTCAGCGGTAATCTGACCGTCGGTGATGATGATAAACTCCGGTAAAAGGTTGCCTTTTGGGTCGTAAAGAGGAAGGCATTTCAATCTTTCTATCACCAGAGCCGCTATCTCCTTCGGATAGGGAATCTTTTTCAGGTCAATCTTACTCTTGGCCACTTGTGGATACTCAAGTGTCTGGACAATCTGGTCCAGCACCTTTTGAGAAAAACTGGCACCAGTGGGTTTAATCTTATTGACCTTCTCTACCGCTCTTTGAAATCGCTCCTGACCATTGAGCATAACAAAATTCTTGCGCAGAACTTGGAAATAATCGGATGGGGACTTCACCTTAATAACGGTTGCTCCCAAAGTAGGATGTCCAAAAGTAAAGGGCTTCGCTTTTATACCCGCAAAGGCTACCGGGAGAACTTTATCCTCCAGAAGAGCCAAGATCGAGGTGATGGGCCGGACAAAAGCAACCTCACCTTCCCCCCAGCGCATGGGAAGTTCAAAAGAGAGTGAAGCGAGAAAGGAAGGTATCATCTCCCTTAGCAGGCGATATGCCGTTTTGCCCTTCTCCTTCTTTAGGTAATAGGTCACCTTCTTTTTACCATCTTCCTTAATCTTCAATTCTTTCGGATTTATTTTGTGCGCCCGACAATAACCCAGACCGGTCTGGGTTAAAGCACCGTTCGGCAAAAAGGCTGCGGAGGCAGGTGGGCCAAGGACTTCGGTAATCTTATCCGGTTGTTTTGGCGGCAGTCCTTTCGCCCTTACCACCAGCCGGCGAATGGTCACCCAAGCCTCTATCTCTCCGGAAAGGCGGTTTTCTTCCAAAAGATTCTGAAAACTCCGGGTAAGATTTTCGCAAAACCCTGGTATTGCGCCTGCCGGCAGGTCTTCCACCCCTATCTCCAGCAAAAATTCCATCTTTCCTAAATTATACTGCAATGGTTCAGACAATGGCAAACCTACCAAAGAAGAAGGTTCGGGTTGACGAAGGGACATAATTAGGTATAGAATATTTTATAATGTTTACTCTGCTCATCATTGCCCATATTGTGGTAAGTATCCTTCTGATTGCCGCAGTTCTCATTCAGAGCGGCCGGGGAGCAGCCACTGCTAATATCTTTGGTGGTACACGGGCTGCAGAAAATGTCTTTGGAGCATCCACGCCTTCTATTATCAACCGGATCACTGCCATCTTAGCAGCCGGATTTATCATTACCTCAATCCTGTTGACCGCCTCTTCCGGAAAGATGCAGCGCTCGGTTATTAAAAGAAGTATAAACCAGCCTGTGGCACCGGCACAGCCATCTCCCTTCGGCGCTCCGGAAGAGTAAGTTTAAAGAAAGATTTTGGTTAAATTTTCAGCCAGAGCGCTACCCCAAATGGCAGAATTTGTTCACCTCCATCTCCATACCGAATACAGCCTCCTGGATGGAATGTGCCGTATCTCTGAAGTCACTCGCCTTGCCAGGGAATGGGGAATGAGGAGTTTAGCCATAACCGACCATGGCAAGATGTTTGGAGTCATTCCCTTTTATCAGACCGCCTTACGAAACGGGGTTAAACCCATTATTGGGTGTGAATTTTATCTGGCACCGGAAAGCCGGTTTGAAAAAAGGGCCGAAAGGTCTGGAGAGGCAGCCTACTCTCATCTCACGTTGCTTGCCAAAGACGAAACTGGATACCGAAACCTGATGTTACTCTCCACTCTTTCGCACACTGAGGGGTTCTACCATCGTCCCCGCATTGACCGGGAACTGATTGAAAGACACCACGAAGGGTTAATCTTGTTAAGTGGTTGTCTGAAAGGAGAAATTAATTCCCTTCTCCTTGCTGAAAAAGAAGCGGAAGCAGAAAAGGTGGCTTCTTATTATCGGGAAATCTTTGGTCAGGACTTTTTCTTAGAGATTCAAAATAATGGCTTGCCGGACCAGGCAAAGATATTGCCAAAGATAGCCAACTTAAGCAAAAAATTAGGCATCCCTCTTGTCGCCACCAATGACTGCCATTACATTTCCCAAAAGGATAGCCTGGCACACGATGCCCTGCTCTGTATCCAGACCAACAGCCACCTTCAGGAAGAGAAACGGCTGAAGTTCTCTTCAGACCAATTCTATTTCCGAAGCGCTGAGGAGATGGCAGACCTCTTCTCAGAATTTCCAGAAGCGATAAGGAATACCCTGGTCATCGCGGAAAAATGTAATCTGAAACTGGAGTTTGGAAAACCAAAACTGCCCCATTATCAACCGCCAGAAGACTTAAGCCTTGCCCAGTACCTGCGTCTTCTAGTGGAAAAGGGTCTTAAAGAACGGTATGGACTGGACTATTCCCAGCAAAATAGCAACCCAGCGGTCTTTGACCGGGTAGAAAGGGAACTGAAGGTGATTGAAAATATGGGCTATCCGGGTTACTTTCTGATTATCCAAGACATCGTCAATTACGCTAAGAAAAATGGGATTGCAGTCGGACCGGGACGGGGCTCTGCGGCCGGAAGTCTGGTTGCCTACCTTATCGGGATTACCGATATAGACCCGTTAAAATACGGACTGATATTTGAACGTTTTCTCAATCCTGATAGGGTTACCCTGCCAGACATAGACATAGACTTTGAAGACAGGCGCCGGGATGAGGTGATCAACTTTGTAAGAAACAGGTACGGCGCCAACCAGGTGGCACAAATAGTGACCTTTGGAACTCTTTCTGCACGCTCAGTTATCAGGGATGTAGGCCGGGTAATGGGCTTCCCCTATCCGGATGTTGACCGGATAGCAAAACTTGTGCCGGAAGAACTACATATC
>CAZPLE010000079.1:0-17188 GCA_964587375.1 uncultured bacterium | reverse complement strand
AAGGTAGAGCAGTGTCAGAAACAGATAGAACTATCAGAAGAAAATCTGAGGGTGGCGGAATTGCTTTATAAAGAAGGGATGGCAACCACAACAGATATTATTGATGCAACTACATCACTGACAGATGCAAGGAATAGTTATTATAACGTCTTGTATGAATATCAGGTTGCATATGCACAATTAGAGAAAGCAGCAGGTAAAGGGGGAAGTAATGAAAAAGAAGAGGTTATTATCGGTGGCTTCCGTAGTTATTCTGATAATAATACTTTTAGTTGTTGTAAAAAACAGGAGTAAAGAAACCACAGAAACAACTTACGAAGAGCCGAAAATCACTGTCAAGGTAACCCCGGTGGAGACCGGGGATATAAAAGAGGTAATTTCTGCTACCGGAAGTATCAAGCCGTTCAGTGAGGTTACAATCTATTCCAAGACCACCGGTGAGGTGGAAAAGATCTTTGTAAGGGAAGGTCAGCATGTAAAGAAAGGGGAACTTATAGCACAGGTTGACTATAGAAAGAGCGCTCTTTCAGTCCAGCAATTAGAAAGTCAGGTGGCAGCAGCAGAAGCTAACCTTGATGGTTTGAAGAGGGACTATGAAAGGATGAAAAAGTTATATGAGGATGGTGTTATATCTCAGAAGAAATGGGATGATATTAGAACCGCTTTTGATGTTGCATCCCATAATGTTGATGGGCTGAAGGCACAACTTTCCCTTGCGAAGGTTCACCTTAATGAGACCAGAATTGTTGCTCCGATAAGTGGGACAGTGATGAAGAAGTTTATCGATGAGGGAGAAATAATAACTGACGCATCTATGATGAAGAATGCGCCTTTGCTCTCCATAGCGGATATAGGCAGGGTAAAAGTAGTTGTCCCTGTGGCAGAAGGGGATTTAGGCAGGATAAATACAGGCAAAAAGGCAGAGATAAAGGTTGATGCCTATCCTGAAAAGAACTTTTATGGGCAGGTATATAAAATTTCCCCTTTTTTAGACCCATTCACAAGGACTGCAGAGGTGGAGATTTTATTAGACAATCCAGGCCAGTTACTTAAACCGGAGATGTTTGCAAGGGCGAGTATTATCGTAAAGATGCACAAAAATGCATTAATAGTCCCGGAAAAAGCCGTCTTTACCGAAGACAGTAAAAGCTATGTTCTCTGTGTGGATGACTCAGGTGTGATAAAAAAGAGATATGTAAAGACCGGGATAGTAGAAGACGGTAAGGTTGAAATACTCGGAGAACTGACACCCGGAGAAGAGATAGTTATTGAAGGTGGAATTGGGCTTGAGGATGGAAGCGAAGTAGAGGTCTCTAAATGAACATTCCTGAGCTCTCGGTCAAAAGAAAAGTGACAACCTTGATGGTTGTCTTGATCCTTGCTGCTATCGGCCTCCTTTCCTTTTCCCATTTAGGGCTGGATATGATGCCTGACTTAGAATTTCCTGTTGTTTCGGTCGTTACCACATACCAGGGAGTGGCATCTGAGGAGATAGAGTCAAGGATTACAAAACCCATTGAAGAATCTATAGGTCTTGTCAAGCATGTCAAAAAGATTACCTCATTCTCTTCAGAAGGGTTATCTGTGGTGATGATTGAATTTGAATGGGGGACAAAACTGGACTTTGCTGCCCAGGATGTAAGGGACAGAGTCTCCCTCATTCAAGACTATCTACCAGAGGACGCTGATAGCCCCATCGTTGTTAAATACAACCCATCAGATATGCCGATACTGATCTATGCTGTCACTGGCTTTGGAGGCGACACACTAACATTAAGAACCTATCTTGATGATGAACTGAAACCACGCCTTGAAGGGATTGAAGGCGTGGCAAGTGTTATGCTCTCTGGTGGTAAAGAAAGGGAGATCGATGTACTTATTGATGGGGATAGGGCAAAAGGTTATAACCTTTCCCTCACTCAGATTATTCAGACACTAAGAGCTGAGAATATAAACATATCAGGTGGCCATATAAAGAAGGGCTACAAGGAATATCTTGTCCGAACCCCTTCCGAGTATAAGGACTTAGAAGGGATGAAAAACACAATAGTTGGTGTATATCAGGGCAACCCTGTTTATCTGAAGGATATTGCAGAAGTCAGGGATACATATAAGGAAGTAAGAAGTTTTGCGAAGGTTGATGGGAAGGAGTGTGTAATTCTGGCGATAATGAAACAGTCAGGAGCAAATATAGTAAAGGTATCTGACAGTGTAAAGAAACGGCTGGATTCGTTAAAGGGCGTTATTCCTCCCCATATGAAATTCGCAGAGATTATGAACTTTGGAGATTCAGCAAGAAGGATTGTGGAAAAGACGACTATTGATGTTTTAGAAGGTGGGATCATCACTGTGATATTGCTTTTATTCTTTTTGAGGAGTTTTAATTCTACCCTTGTGGTAGGTCTTTCTATCCCGTTTTCTCTCCTTGTCACTTTTGCAGGGATATATGCCGCCGGATATACCCTCAATGTGATAACAATGGCTGGGCTTGGACTGGGAGTAGGTATGCTTGTCTCAAATGCCATCATAGTTATGGAGAATATATTCAGGTATCTGGAAGAAGGGAAAGATACCGATATCTCTGCCTCTGCAGGGACAAATGAGGTCTTTGGAGCGATCCTTGCCTCAACACTTACCACAGTTATTGTCTTTTTGCCAACAATCTTTGTCGTAGGGATCACAGGAAGAATCTTAAGGCCACTTGCTCTCACGGTAACAGTCTCACTTCTTGCTTCACTGATTGCTGCTATCACGCTTGTCCCGATGGTCTCATCTCTTTTATTCAAAGGGAAGGGGCAACAGTTGAAGGTAGCAGAAGAGAAGGAGTTTGGTAAGATAAAGGCATTTTACAGGAAGAGTTTATCATTTGCTCTTGAGCATAAGCCATTGTTTATTATCCCTTCTTTAACCCTTTTTGTTTTCTCTTTGTGGGCAACGAGGTTTGTAGGAAAGGAGTTCTTCCCGTCAATGGATACACCGATGCAGTTTCTTACCTTAAATATGCCTGTGGGGACATCTCTTCAAGATACTGAATATATGACTAACCACATAGAGGGGGCGTTTAAGGAGCCGGAACTATTGCATGTTGCCTCATTCGGTGGTATGAGTGAGTCATCAAAGACAGATGTTGCGTTTGGAATGGGAAGTTCTGAGGTCTATACCTCCCAGGTATTTGGAAGGTTTAAGTGGAAAGAGGAGAGAAAGAGAAGGATGGCTGAGATAAAAGAGTCCATAAGAAAAAAGATACCGTCCTTAAAAGGCGTCCACTATGAGTTTTCTGATATGAGTAAGATGCTGACAGCAGCAGGCGGAGAGACACAGGATGTAGTGGTAAGGATTTTTGGAAATGATTTAGATGAACTGAAAAAGATAGCAGAGGAAGTGCAAGAAAAGATCAAAGATGTTGAGGGACTTAAAGATATTGACATCAGTTTAAAGACAGGTAAACCAGAGATAAAGGTAACGGTTGACAGAGAGAAAGCATCAAAGTTTGGGCTTTCTGCAGGTATGATTGGCCAGACCATCACAACCGCCTTTTTAGGGACGGTCTCCACAAAATACCGGGTAGGGGGGGATGAGTATGACGTCAGAGTCAGGTTTCAAGAACCATACAGAAAGACGATAAAGGACATCCAGGATATCAATATCACCACCATCGCTGGCCATCAGATACCATTAAAAGAGGTTGCAAGGGTTGAGATAGGTGAAGGACCTGTGAAGATAGAAAGGGAGAACAAAAAGAGGAAAGTCTCGGTTACTGCCAATATCTCAGGCAGGGACTTAGGGAGCGTTGCTGAAGATATCAAAGACCGGATAAAAGATATAAAACTTCCCTTTGGATATTACCTGGAATTTGGTGGCCAGTACGAAAAGATGAAGGAGGCATTTGGAGGGCTATTCTTTGCCTTTATCTTTGCGGTTGTCCTTGTCTATATGGTGATGGCTTCAACCTTTGAATCGCTGCTCCATCCACTGATAGTTATGTTTACGCTATTGCTGGGAATGATAGGTGTGGTGTTGGGACTGGCAGTCTTTAGGTCAACACTGAATATGGGCTCATTTTTAGGGATAATCCTTATGGCAGGGGTTGTGGTGAATAACGGGATAGTAATGGTAGACTATGTGAATATATTAAGAAGACAGCAGAATAAAGATATAAGGGATGCTCTGATTGAAGGATGCACTACAAAACTAAGGGCAATCACCCTGACTACTTTAACAACCATCTTTGGAATGTTCCCAATGGCTATCTCAAGGTCATCCGGTTCAGAGTTCAGATCCCCGATGGCGATATCAGTCATCGGTGGAGTTCTTGTCTCCGCTGTCTTTACACTCTATCTCATACCTGTTATCTACGAATGGGCAGAAAGGTTTTTGCATAAAAGGACTACTCTGTCGGAGCGTATCAGCGCAGAAAGTGTCCCTTAAACCCGACATACCCCTCCTTTATTATCTTTGGAAAGAAGACTAAAAACTTAAAAGGTTGTAAAATAATTAATAGGAGCCAAAGTAATGTAAGTTTTTCCAATGAAAAGATTACTACTTCCTTTTCTGCTGGTGGGAGGGTTATCTTGGGTCTTTGGTGGCTGCGCCACAGTCTACAACCCGGTGACCGGCCGGGAGGAGACTACACTTTATTCCACTCAGGACGAAATAGTTGTCGGCAAGGCTGTTGACCGCCAGATTAAACAGCAATTCCGGTTGGCTTCTGACCCTGGGGCTGTTGACTGGGTAAAAAGGGTTGGTCAAAAAGTAGCCAAGCAATCGGGCCGAAAGGACTTAGAATTCTACTTTGAGGTGCTGGACGCCAAAGAGGTTAACGCTTTTGCCGGACCGGGTGGTTATGTCTATGTGACCACCGGGTTAATGAACCTTGTCTCCTCAGAAGACGAACTGGCTTGTGTTCTGGGGCACGAAGTGGCCCATATAGCTGCTCGTCACGCCATCAAGCAGTTACAGGCGCGCATCCTTTATTCTATTCCTGCCTCCATAATCTTTTCAGAAACCCGGTATGCGAAAATAGAGCGGCTGGTTAGCACCGCCTTCAACCTGACGCAACTCTCTTATAGCCGTAAGGACGAACTCCAAGCCGATATTCTAGGTATGGAATATGCTCGCAGAGCGGGTTATGACCCTTACGGTATGGTCTCTTTCCTTAAGAGATTATCCGAGATAGAAAAGAAAGAACCCCGGCTAATTATTGTCCCGTTAAGCACCCATCCTGAGACCTCCGTGCGCATAGAAAATGCGATTGCCCACTTGGGAAAGAATAGATGAGAGATCAAAAACGTTACCTTTCTGGTAGAAAGAATATCTTGGTAGCCACCGCCATAAACACTGCACTCTTCCTCTTTAAGTTGGGTGCCGGTATTCTGGGAAGGAGCCAGGCAATGGTTGCTGATGCTATCCATACCCTTTCCGATATCCTGGTGACTGGTGTTGTCCTTGTTGGGTTAAGAGCAGGTACAAAACCGCAAGATAGAGCCCATCCTTATGGCCATGGGAAGTTTGAGACTATGTCTACCGCAGGTCTCTCTTTGGTGCTGGTAGGCGTCTCTTTTGGTTTTCTCTATCAGGCGGTATTAGGTTTAATCTCCTTTCGTGCGCGGGTTCCAACAATTTTGCCCCTGGTTGCAGCGGCCTTTTCCATTATTTTCAAGGAAGGGCTTTATCAATATACGATCAGAGTCGCCCAAAAGATAAAGAGTTCCTCCTTAAAAGCCGATGCTTGGCACCATCGGTCTGATGCCTTCTCTTCCATTCCGGTATTTTTGGGAATCTTGGCTGCCCGGCTGGGTTTCCCGTTCCTTGACCCCCTGGCTGCTGGGATCGTGGCTATCTTCATTCTCTGGATAGGCTTAACCCTGGGAATGGAGGCTTTTGGTGAACTTGTAGAGACCTCTGTGGACGAAGATACCCTGAAAAAGATAAGGGACATTGCCTTTTCGGTGGAGGGCATCCGACGCATCCATGACCTTACGGCACGGAAAGTCGGCCCTGATCTCATCGTGGAAATGCACATTCTGGTTGATAGCAGTCTCAGTGTTCAAAAAGGCCACTTAATAGCCGATACCTTAGAACACCGCCTGAAGAAGATGATGCCAGATATTCTTCGGGCAACAATCCATGTTGACCCTATTGGCCGCACCACCTAACCAAGATGGAAAAGGTATATACGGTTACCGAGTTAAACGGGGAGATCAAATACCTGCTTGAAACCGGATTTCCCTCTGTCTGGGTAGAGGGAGAGGTAAGTTCCCTGCGACAGCCAGTTTCTGGCCATATCTATTTCAATCTTAAGGATGCCAGCAGTCAGATAAGGGTGGTCCTCTTTCGTAATGTCGCTTCCGGTCTCAAATTTAGACTTAGCGAAGGGCTCCAGATAATTCTTTTAGGCAAAGTTTCAGCCTATCCGGAGCGCGGTGAATACCAGATTATCGGACAGAAAGCTGAACCCAAAGGGGTGGGCGTTCTTCAGATGGCATTTGAAGAGTTAAAGAGAAGACTGGCTGCGGAAGGGCTTTTTGCTCCGGAACGGAAAAGGCCGATTCCCTATCTGGTTCGGAAACTGGCCATAATCACCTCGCCCACCGGTGCTGCCCTCAGAGACATCCTTAAAGTCCTGCGCCGACGGAACCCAACGATTCAGATTACCATCTATCCCTCGCTGGTTCAGGGCAAAGAAGCCGCCGGAGAGATTGTAAAAGGGATAGTTGAACTAAACCGACTGGGTGGTTTTGACGCCATCCTTCTGGCCAGAGGGGGTGGAAGCCTGGAGGACTTGTGGGCTTTTAATGAAGAGGCAGTGGCCAGGGCAATCGCTTCCTCTGCCCTTCCGGTAATCTCTGCGATTGGCCATGAGGTTGATTACACCATCAGCGATTTTGTGGCCGATTTACGTGCACCCACTCCTTCGGCGGCAGCAGAAATTATCTCGCTCCACCGCGAGGAGACAATAACCAAAGTCCATTCTCTCTGGCAGCGGTTGTACTATCTGGTAAGGGGAAAGTTAAAAGAAGGTTTTCAGCGCCTTGAGGAGTTAAAGAGCCGGTATGGTTTTCAACGTCCTTCAGAAGTACTTTTAACTTTGAGTCAAAGGGTGGACGAACTTTCCGAACGTCTTCTTCGGTCCCAAAACTCATTGATAGAAAGGTGGCGAAACGCCTGGGAATCTTTGAGCCGGCACCTTACCGGACTTTCTCCTTTGTCTATCTTAGAGCGCGGTTATAGCATCACCCTTACCTATCCTGAGGGTAGGGTACTAAAGGAGACAAAAGGGGTTCTCCCGGGCCAAAGACTTCTTACCAGACTTGCTAAGGGAGAGATTATCAGCCGCGTTATCAAAAAGAAGAATGGGAATGGAATATAAACCGGATTTTGAAGACCTAAGGCCCTACTATGAAGCCTTCTGGCAGGGTGAGGTTCTGGATAAAGTGGCAGTTTCAGTAAGGGTGCCCAAAAGGAGAATCCTGCCAGAGACAGTCTCTTGGTCCACACCCCTGCTTCATCTTCAGGAAACTCCGGAACAACTGATAGACCGGTTTGAAGAAGAATGCCGCCACACTTTTTTTGGCGGCCTTTGTACACCTTCCTTCTTTCCCAATTTTGGCCCGGATGCATTCTCAGCCTTCTTAGGAGCAGAACTGAAATTCTCAAGAGATACCAGGGAGACCTCCTGGATTGATTGGTCAAAACCGGTGCTGAAGGATTACTGCGACCTCTCCTGCCTGAAGTTAGACCCGGAAAATCCGCTTTACCAAAAAAATCTTGAGATTCTCCGGAAAGGGGTGGAGCGGGGGAAGGGGAAATTTTTGGTGGCTTGCGTTGACCTGCACGGCGGTTTTGATGCCCTTTCTGCCCTCCGGGGAGGACCAGCAGTGGCTGCCGTGGATCTACTGGAGAATCCAGAAGGTGTCAAAGAGGCCATGAAAAGACTCTTTCTTATCTGGCGAAAGATCTCTGAAGACTATTTTTCCATCGTTCTGGACGAACAACCAGGGACCACTTCCTGGATGGAGGTCTGGGCAAAAGGAAGAACCGGTATTGTTCAGAGTGACCTTTCCTGCCTTCTTTCACCCAAGCTCTTTCAGGAGTTTCTCCTCGAGGAGATCTGTGCGGAGATTGAATCTCTTGACTATTCCTTCTACCACCTGGATGGCGAAGGAGCACTTCCCTTCTTGGATATGCTCCTGGAGATACCCAGACTCCGTGCCATCCAGTGGGTTCCGGGCGCCCGCTACGAAAGAGAAGGACCAGTGCGCTGGTTCCATGTCTACCAGAAGATTCAGGCTAAGAAGAAGTCTGTCCTCGTTTATACCCGCATTCAGGATATCCCACAGGTCTTAGCAAACCTCAAACCAGAAGGATTGCTGTTGGTCATTACTGACTGCCAAACAGAGGAAGAGGCCAGACGGTTGATGAAAGAATTGGGCTGGAAGTAAAATATACTAAACCTGATATGGAAACTGGGGGGGGTCTGTATGGTTAGAAGGAGTAGCGAAATGGAGGTGGAATACCGGGAGAAGATGCGGGATGGCAAAGGGACCGTTAAGGTTACTCATCTGGTGAAGAAAGAGGATTTCCAGGCCAAGGTGCGGCTTTGTGCTCACCTCTCCATTCCGGTTGGTGGCTCTATCGGTTTTCATCACCACCTGGATGAAGATGAGGTCTATATCATTACTAAGGGAAAAGGGATTCTCTATACTGGAGATGAGGCGATTCCGGTAGAGGTAGGAGATAGTGTCCTTACCGGTCAAGGTGCGGGACATTCCATTGCCAATGCCGGAAACACCGAACTGGAACTGATATCTTTTATCGCCAAATATGAATAAGAAGAAGTCTCTCCTTGTTGGTATTCTTTTACCCCTTTTGACCCTCTTGTCTCTTAAACCATTCTGGGCGGCAGAAGCGGAGAGCTCTTTTTTAGATGAATTTGAAACCTTTGACTCCACAAAATGGGGATGCATTGGTGACCCTAATGGCAAATGGTCTGCCGAAAATGGTGTGTTGATAATGGAAGGACAAGACCAGCGGATCACCTCTACCAAAAAGTTTCGTTACGCTACCTTCCAGACCAAGATATCACTCTTAGCCCAAGAAGATGGTGTCACCTACTACTACCTTGGATTTGTCAACAGGGAGAACTGGCTTGCCGGAAAGGATTGTGATTCCATTACTTTAATGTCAGAGGATGGCATGTCTTTTAAATTAGACGTAAAGAAGAGTGGGCAGAAACTGGCAAGAATTCCCATCGACGTGACATTCTTTAAGGGTGCCTGGCATACGATAGAGATAGTATGGACCCCCTCAGCTATTAAGGTGCTCATTGATGAGGAAGTGATGGCCGAATATACCGATGTAGAAAATATTCCTGATACCTTTTTGTCCGCTTTTATTGATGAGTGCCACCTAAAGAAAGGTAAATGCCTCATGCAGGTTGACTATGTAAAAGTGCGTGGAGGAGAAGTGAAAGGAGAGAAAGCTGGCAGGCAGGAAAGGAATCCTTAAAAGAAGAATTGGAGGTAAACAATGATGAAAAAGGGAAGGATACTCTGGGGTGCTATCCTTTTTTTAGGTTCAGCCTTCTGGAGAGGACCCCAACCCCTTTGGGCCGATATTACTTCTTTTCCGCCAGCAACCAGGATGCCGAAAGGGGTAATCAAACCCAGGGAAGTGGTGGTACAGATAGAAAAAGATAATATCTTGCTGGAGAATGGATATTTTAGCATCCGGCTTTCTCTGAAGAATGGCTTAAGGATGGAGCGGTTATTTAATAGATATACCGAGAGCGAAACTTTGCTGAAGGATAGAAGATCAGCACTCTTTTTGGTATTGCTCAATGGAGAATGGCTCGGTTCTGACTGGTTTGATGTTGTGGCTACTCAGCTTAATCCTGTTAGCGCCACCAAAAAAAGGCTTCTCCTTAAGTTGCATTACCCGGACAAGGCCTTTCCCTTAAACGCAGAACTAGCTATAGAAATTCAGGATTCGCCAGAGATTGAATATTTCCTTCAAGTTACCAATGCCGGTTCTTCTTCCTTAGAGAACCTCTGGGTTATGTTTCCGATGGTGGAACGTATCCTTGTCGGGAAAGACCCCAAAGAGGATTATTACTTTTACCCCTTCCTTGGTGGTTGGTCAAGTAACCGTTCTTATGAGATAGCCACCTTGCTCTTTGCCAATCCTTTGAGAGTGATGTCGGTCTTCAGCCCTGAGGTTGGTGGCGGAATCTATATCTATCTGAAGGACAAAGACGGCAGTGGTAATCCTGTCAAGGTAACCCATCTGCGAAAGAGCAACGTATCGGGAGAGGCCCTTCCTTCCTATCTTCCTTTCTTCCCACCAGAGACGAAACATATTCCCAGTCTTACCCCTTCTCCCTTCCCTGCTGAGATAGGGACCTCTTTCGGGATAAGGACGTTTCAATTAAGACTGGAGCCTGGTCAGACCATCTCCTCCCCACCGGCGGTCTTGGGTGTTTCTCCTGGTGATTTCCGGCAGCCCCTGGAGAGCTACAGCCGGTGGGTAAGAACCTGGTGGCTACCACCATCTATCCCCCAATGGCTTAAGGAGTCCTTTAATTTTGTTTCCGTCCATGACCACGATGCTCTAAAGAGCCAAAGTTATCTGGTTAAGCCAAACCCTTATTCTCCAGACCAGGTATACCAGTGGGGACCATGGTGGAGACATTCTGACCTTGATCGCGAGGGAAAGAATCCCCGAACTGATAGATGGTATAAGTACAACTTGGGTGACTACGATTACGAGGAGCGCTGGGGTGGACTTCCCGCATTTCGTAAAGAGGTTGAGCGTATTCACCAGGAAGGCTTAAGGATAACGGTGCTTGTCCAGAGTTATCTTTTGTGGAAACATTCCGAGATTGCCAAAAAATATTATCAGAAATGGGGCTATTTAATGCCGGATGGAAAGTATAATGAGGACTATTCCGACCCTCCGATGAACTCCTGGGGTATATGCACCCTTTGCGAAGAATGGCAGGACTGGATTGCGGGTATCTGCGGCCGTCTCATTCGGGAAGCTAATCTGGATGGAATCTATCTGGATAGCGCCTCAATGCTCCGGTTTGACTGTATCAACCCCAACCATCCCCACCCGGAAAACCCCTTAGAAGGGATAAAGAATTATCTGGCAAAGGTCCGCCAGGCTATTAAAAAAGAGAATCCAGAAGCAATTCTCTGGGTGGAGCACCCCGGCTCGGAATATGTGATGTCATCTTTTGATATCACCTGGCTTTCCACCTTCTCCATCCCCCCTTATTCCGACTTTGAGGATTATGGATTACATTTTTTACGTTTCTATTTTCCGGAACTGAAGTATGCCGAGTGGCACAGTGATAGTTCCAAACCAGAACTGTGGCGTCGGACATTTTTTAACGGCATCGGGATGGGTATTTTTTATACCGTTTCGGACTATCTGGCCAGAACCGGACAGATAATGCGGGAGAACGCAAAAGCCTTTAATACCCTTTCTCCCCAACCACTTATTCCCACCCTAAAAGAGGGTGTTTTTGCTAACCTCTTTCCTACCGAGGGTAAGGAGATCTATACTGTCTGGAATCGTAATCCTATCGCGGTTTCCGGTCCTCTGTTGAAGGTGAAACACCAAGAAGGCTGCCACTATGTAGAACTCCTTTCGGGAAGAGAAGTAGATTTTGAGACAGAAGGAGGGGAAGACCTTCTTTCTCTGGAGATTGCGGCCCGGGAAGTGGCGTGTATCGCCCGGTTCCCCAAATTGCTGGAGGCCAAAAAACAAGAAAACATTTTAGAGATTAATCTTCGGCAGAAGTCAGAAAATACAGAGGTTCGCATGCTCTTCGGTAATCTTCCGGCTGATGAAGGTATTACCCTTTCCGAGGGTCGTATTGAACTGGATAAGATAGGTGGCAAGATGTTAGCAAGCCCTCAACGGATTATCCTAAAACTTTTCCAAAACGGAGAATTGGTGGACCAGGTAAAGATATGAACCCTTATTTCCAGATATCGGATGTTTCCGTCTCAGAAAGTAACTGAATAGCCTGGCCAAACTTACCGGGTACGAATTTGGCATCTTTACTGACCAGGCCGCCGGAAACACCGCACTCTTTTGAAATTTTAACTGCCTTCGTCCTCCTCCTTCCATCCGGAGTAAAATCTTCGTCAAAACGGTCCAGTAATAAAGTATGCTCATCAACGATCGGTGGCTGGTTTAAATCGAACGAGGTGCGGATTATATCTGAAATACGAAATTCATCTATCAGAAAGGCGGAACGACCACCAAGCACAATCTCTGCGAAGATTGACATTTTAGAGATATCCTCTTTTTTGTACTCACCCAGAAGTTCTCCATCACTCCAGATGCTCATCTTCTCTTTGCTCCAGGTGAGGGCAATGTGGTGCCATTCCCCTGGTGTCCAAAAGGGATTGAACCAAATTCCCGGATAGTCTTGGGTATCAGCAAAATGGGTAAAGGCAACTAATCCCGGGTTATTACCACCCCAATAAAGATTGAACATATCGCCTTTTGCTGTTCTAAAATACCATATATCACGATTATATTCTGTAGAGCGTTCTTCCTCTGGCACTGCTGTTAGTGTATCCTGAAAAAGAGGCTTTACCCACATCTCCACCGTTCCGCAGTCCAAGTTGATATTCCCTTTTGCTGGATAGGTAACCGTAACTTCTGCGGCAACCAGTCTTCCTCCTGCCAGACTTATCATTCCGGTGAGAATGACAAGCCACCATCCTACTCTCCTTTTCATCTTCTATCCCCTCCCTTCATTTTACCAATATAAGCTGAGGATTCCATTTAGGTAGCGGAGACAAATTAATTCTTCCCTCTTTAAAGACAACCGATTCTCCAGTCAAAGCGTTACTGGCTTGGGTTAACTGGAGGTTACCCAGGGCAGAAAGATTTATACCTACCCATGCGCTCTCTATATCTTGATTACCAAGGTTTGAGATTACTAACAACAATCCTCCTTTCCCTTTATGCTTATAAAAACTGACCTTGATATCGGAAGGATGGGAAGAAGATAAGTACTTCTGGTTTTTCCAGTAAGGGAACCATTCCGCTTCATCAGCGCCGAAATTCTCCAAAGCACGCCAGTAGGATAAGTCTTCCTCAATCCGAAAGGGCATGGCATAGTCTGGCCTTACTGGAATATCGTGCAAAAGTGAGAGGGATAACATCTCTACATCCGTATAGGGATCAGTCCAACTGCTGAGAACCCGCACCGGCACACCCCACTTTTGACCCATATACAAGGCCCGAAAGGCTTCCAAAGAGATGAAGGGATATTCCAAAAGAGGTTTGCCTCTCTTGCCAAAAGAAGCAGGCCGTTCCGCAGCAAGAAGACAGGTACTAAAACCTACGGAGGGAAGGAAGAAAAAGTCACAGACATGATGCTCAATTATTCCGTCTTCCTCAAAGATAGTGGCAATCCGTTTCATGGTATCACGCACTGCAAATAAGGGATAGGTAGGCTTCCGCGAACCAGCCTCCGTAACATACCCACAACCATGAAGTTTGTTAACACAACTGAGTGGGATGCCTGTGGCATCTAAATAGACCCCGTCTATTCCATATTCTTCTTTCATCTTTGCGATACCTTCCACCATAAAATCCGCCCAGTGGCTTCTTTGACAGACAGCGTATGCTTTCTGATCTCCAAGATGGGGAGCCGAAAAGACCTGTTCCGGAAGCCTTATGCACTCTTTCCCATATATGGGCCATTCCGGTGCCTTATCGCTAATTTCATAACCGAAGTAAGGGATAACCTTAATTCCATGTTGGTGTAATTCCTCAACGACCCTTTTAAACTTAGATGCGTCTCGGGGGGTTGGGTGGTCCACAAACTTTGACCACTCTCCACCCATGGAAATAACCTTTACGCCCAGACTTTTAAGGTGTTGGCCAGGACTTATATTTAGGCTGGATAATAACTGAAGAGCCAGACCAAACTTCCCAGGCACAAACTTCACTCCTCTTTCTACCAGACCTCCACTTACTCCGCATTCCGAGGAGATCTTGACCGCTTTCGTCCTTTTAACCCTGTCTGGTTGGAAACGAGTATCAAAATTGTCAAGTAATAAAGTATGGTTATCCACAGCCGGAGGTTCCAAAAGATAGAATGATCTGCTGGGTTGTCCAGGGTCAGAAGAGCTACGCGGAATATCGGAAATCCTTAATTCATCCACTATAAAATCACAATATCCGCCCACCAAGATCTCTCCACCTTCCACATCTGCCTGATGACCTAACCCTTTCCATTCTTCTCTGGTCACCGGGTAATTATCTATCCACAAAATTATCTCTTTATTTGTCCAAGTAATAGCTAAATGATGCCATTGTTCAGACTCCCAATCAGGCGCATATGACAGGACCTTATGCTGGTCACTATATATGGAAAATCCTGGAATGGTTGCCTCCCAATCTAATCTGAAGGTGCTTCCCTTAGGAAAACGTAAGGAAAATAGATTGTGGTCCCTTTCTCTATTTGCCTTAGAGGTGACGTCAAAAAGTGGCTTAACCCACATCTCTATAGTTCCCCTTTCCAGATTAATGTTGCCTTTTGCCGGATAGCTAACCCAAGCCTGATATGCCACTTTTGGGTTCTCAATATCAGTCCACCACACATTACCCACTATACTCTGTTGGTGCCAATCTTTGGGCCAGGGTTTCACTGGAGTTGCTTGCAAGCCCATGGTAAATTTTTGGGTTCTGTTGAGAAGGGAGGGTTTATCCCAAATATGGAGTCTCAATACTACCTCTCCATCTTGAGGTGTTATTTCGATCGCTTTGCCAGGATAAGCCGGTTTCCACCCTTCATCACTCTCGGCAAACCAGAGTAGACCACAGTCCTCATTTCCCAGCCAGACCATCGGCGAAAACCATAAATAGGTGGGATGGATAGATACTTCCCCTCCCACTTTTGACCAACTAGGCCAGGAATGCATCAAGGAAGCAAACTCTTTTTTATAAGGAATTTCTACCGTGAAACTTTCTACTTCAATAGGTAAAGACAAAGGAGAGATTGAAAAGTCAATGCGTACCATTCCGTCATACTCTACTATTGCCCTTCCTTCTAACCTTAACCCTTCACCTTGGGCCATCCTTTTAACCTGGGCTGAGACACCACTGGAAGAGACAAGGGAAGCGGGTTCCAATCTTTCGCTCACATTCCAATCTACTTCTTTGCCATTAACTACCACCTTCACTCTTATCGGTCCTGAAAGGATGGATCTGTTTTGGGTGATTATCTCTTCCGGAAAGGGCAAAATCCCCCAGGAATACCTTCTTCCCCAACAAGATATTGAATTACCCTTTACTTCCACGGGCGTCCAGGGTTTAAGTACCTTATCTATTCTACCCACTTTGGAGCCAGACCAGGCTGGTTTTGGAGAAGGTTGGGCTTCTTCGGAGACAGAAGCAATTTCGTAGATTTGGTGATATAAGGGTCTATTACTCCTATCAGTAATCGTTATCTCTACCGAATGGAAGCCGGCCTTTCCCCAATTAGGAGCAACCGGCAGCTCTTTCTCCTCTCTGCTGGCTAATTTTATCTCTTTTTCCTCCGCAACGATTGTTTTGCCTTCAGACCGGAAAGAACTCAGGAGTTTGAGAAGATGGCTTTGGGAAGTGGAATTTATGAACTTAAGGATAGGCCCTTTTTCCGAGCAAGATACCTGGACTGTGGGAGAATTGGTTTCAAAACGTAAATGACCAAAATTCTTAGGGTCCCCATACCCTGCGTGCGTTAAAGACCATTGGGTTGCTCCTTCTCCAGAACTGGAAGGGCCAATAACCACATTAAACCCCCAGATTTCACCATCTTGGACCTTTTTACCCAAAGAAGTAAAAGGGATTCGGTATTCGCAGGACCATCCTCCTTGGTGGATATCCGCCTTAAAATCCCAGGAAGCATTCCAGAGAGAGTCATATACGCCGTCTATCCTCTTTCCATCATGCACCGTTCCTATAGAATTGCCAGAGAATTGGAAATAATTGGTATGAGTATGTTCCGGGTCGATAAAGATCTCTACATCATTATCTTGGTCTATTGGGCCATCGCGTTCCGTAATCTTGGAAACCGGTGGTTCTTTTGTAGGAATATCCACAGCCAGATAGAGATTTTCTTTATCCCAAGCCAAATAGGCGCGGGGTGAAGATGGGACAGGTTCTCCGGTTCCATATCTTTTAAAACCAGAAAGAGAGGAACTTTTATCCCATTCGCCGGGACCGATTTTCCCATCAACAACCGGGGGCTTAGGTATATATACCACTGTAGCCAAAGGTTGGTCACCATTTGCCAATCCACCGGACCAAAGAGAAGCAAATCCGGCAAGAAAAAGTATTATTCCCCAAACGCTAATCTTGAATAATCTTTCCATCCTTTCATCCCCTGGTTCCTCTTCCAATGAAGACGCAGGGAGTGAAGATCTTCACTCCCTGCGTCTAACTTTTCTTTACCTCTTATCTCATTATCTCATTCCGTAAGGCCACCACATCTTATGGTATTGGTCACCCATGGGTATATTACTCTTGTTTCTATTTTCTACGTGTCCGTCAAAAAAGAGAAAGTTAGCACCCTCTCCCACAGGATGGAGCAATTCTGGTCTGTAACCTACTGGGTCTGGCTGGTCCCATGGAGGCCCTCCGCCATAGAGCATGGTATTATTCCAGTAGGAACCATTCCAAGGACCATCTCCTATTGCTACCAACTCTGCCGGATATAAAAGTCGCGATAATTTGGTACGTTCGTTCTCTGGCGGCTCACCGCCCACTGGGTATGTAGGGAATACCCTCAAATTGGTTGCATAACTGGACCCTACATTTACAAACCCTGGTTGACCGACGTGTTTCAACGCGGTTGGGCAGTGGAAGACACTTTTAAAAGCATACTGTGCCTCTACACTCGTTTGGAGATAGGGTCGTAGCCTATCCCACCAAAATGATGACCACGGCACCCATGCGGGAGGGATATAGTCATCATAATCCGCCGCATACAGATGGATCGCCAACCCAAGTTGCTTGAGGTTTGCCAGGCACTTGCTACTCCTGGCCTTCTCCCTTGCCTGGGAAAGTGCTGGCAGTAACATCGCTGCCAAAATCGCGATGATGGCAATCACCACCAAAAGTTCAATCAGGGTAAAGCCTAACTTCTTTACCGCTTTAACTATTCCGACCATCT
>CAZPLE010000078.1:0-8910 GCA_964587375.1 uncultured bacterium | reverse complement strand
CACTATATATTTTAAGGTGGAAATTGATCATCCATTCTAAAGGAAAAGGGGCAGCATTAAGCACTCTTTTGAGGTGCGGAACACAGAAGCCTTCTGAAAGCAAAAATCTGTTTCTAAATTCTTCCTCTGCCAAAAAATTTATAAATGTTGAAATATATCTCTCTTGAGCTTCTTTTGCCAGTGTGCAAATGAGGCATTCCTTTTTCTCTACCGGCTGGCTTTTTACCTTTCTCTTTTTTAATGCCCCTATTAGCTCAATGAGCAAATCTCGGTGAGTCAGGGCAACAGCCAGACCATCGTGGTAACTTAAAAATTTATAGGAATGGAACCTACAGAAACCATAATCTTTGCAAAACCTCTTTCTAAAACCGGGGTCATTGACCTTTTCGTACAATAGATCATCAAAATATTTTTTAACGGTCTCATTTATTAGAAAACAAAGGGGGCATTCTTTGGTGCTAAATGCGTCCAGAATTTTAAAATATGTTAGATGTTTTTCTTTCATCTCTACTGGTCGCCGCCCGCTGGCAAGGCTTACCAGCCTTGCCTTAACTTCTCGGGCGGCTCACCATCTCGCCGCCCCTGCCAAACGGTGCTCCTTACCCGTCGCACCGGCAGTCTTCAAATCCTTCAAAAGAAAGAGTTGCGGAGAGGGAGGGATTTGGCGCCCTCGCCTCCCAAGACGGCTTCGGGTCGCCACCCGCTGGCAAGGCTTACCAGCCTTGCCTTAACTTCGCTCCCTTCAAATCCTTCAAAAGAAAGAGTTGCGGAGAGGGAGGGATTTGAACCCTCGGAGGCAGGAAACCCCACCTCAACGGATTAGCAATCCGCCGCACTAAACCAGACTATGCGACCTCTCCAATCCTAAAACCGTTTTGACAGAAAACGAATCTCTTCCCTTTTTTCAAGTACAATTTGTGTGTGACAAAGATTATCCTGTGTTTATATTATATCACAAAAAGATGAAAATCCTATTTTATCTGGCTTAAATCTCTAAACCTTTTTGGCGGGACATTTTGATGGGATATTTTCCATCTTTTATCTTCACAATTTAGGGATTTCATAAAATTTTCGAGTTCTTTTTGATAAAGATGCTTTCTATCCAGTCTTTTATCTCATTTCTCAGTCGTCTAAAAGACCCCAGGATTTCATCTTCCGAACCACTGAATGATGAAGGATCTTCAAAACTCTTATGAATCGTTTGGCCTCCTGGAAAAAAGGGGCAGGCTTCTCTGGCATTATCACAAACCGTGATTACGTAATCAAAAAAGATCCCGCGGAATTCGTTTCTATTTTTGGGGCGGTGGTCCGAAATGTCTATGCCGATCTCTTTCATCACTTTAACAGCGTATGGGTTTACCGTGGAAACGGGTTGAGTACCGGCACTATACGCTTGGTATGTTTCGCCGTATAAAGTGTTGAGTAACCCTTCAGCCATCTGAGAGCGGGCAGAGTTGTGCGTGCAGAGAAACAGAACCTTCTTTTTCATTGAGCCACCCCCTTTGTGATGGTATAACTTTTATTCCTGCACCAGGGAAAATCCAGGCGGCATTCCTGGAAGAAATAGCAGGTCCTTTTGCAGATGGAAACCAGCATCAGCATTACCGGCACTTCAATTAAGACGCCAACCACGGTTGCCAGCGCTGCGCCTGAGGAAAGGCCAAAAAGGAGGGTAGCCGTGGCGATCGCCACCTCAAAATGGTTGGAGGCGCCAATCATTGCCGAAGGCGCCGCATCTTCATAACTAAGCTTTAACCATTTAGCCAATCCGTAAGTCATCCAGAAGATAAGGTTGGTCTGAATAAAAAGTGGTATGGCTATCCAGAGGATTGTTAAGGGTCTGTCCAGAATAATCTCGCCTTTGAATGAAAAGAGGAGGATAAGGGTAATCAACAAAGCAATTATTGCTACTGGCGTGAGTAAATGTAAAAATCTTTGGTTGAACCATTCTTTACCTTTGACCTTTATTATCCACCGCCGGGAAAAGTATCCGGCGACCAATGGGAGTGCCACATAAATACTGAGAGAAAGAACCAGTGCCTGCCAAGGAACCGGCAACCTTCCAACACCGAGCAGGAATCCTCCCAACGGTCCGTACAAAAAAAGCATGGAGAGAGAATTTATCGCCACCATCACCAAGGTATGACCGTCGTTGCCGCCAGCCAAATACCCCCAGACCAAAACCATTGCCGTGCAGGGAGCGATACCCAAAAGGATGCAGCCTGCCAGATAGCTCCTCCAAAGAGGGATTTCTACCATTTTTATTCCGTTCTGCATGACTACGGTACCTGCGCCGTGAACGCTTCCCACCGCCCAGTCTGCCCCTGGCGGAAGTTTTACCAGATCTACAGCATTAACCCCAATAAATTTCTGGAACAGAAAGCCCAAAAAGAAGAGCGAAATGGCATACATCGTAAAAGGTTTGACTGCCCAGTTGGCAAAAAGAGTCAAGCCAACAGGTTTTACCGATTTACCTGCCTTGAGCACCTGGGCGAAATCTATCTTTACCATAATAGGATACATCATAAAGAAGAGACAAACTGCAATGGGTAATGAAACTACCGGCGCCTCACCAACGTAAATTGTCAGGCTGTCCAGAAACTTTGCCATATTGGGGACAACCTTTCCTATAACAATACCGATTCCGATACACACCAGCACCCATACCGAAAGGTATCTTTCAAAGAATCCCATCCTTCTTTCTTCAGAAACCATGGTTAACCTCCTTTGAGCCAACTTCCTTCAGGCGCACCATATCAGGTATATTCCTCCCAGAATGACCAGCAGGCCACAAACTTTTTTCAAAACAATCGCTCCCCTGGATTTTTCGTTCCAGTTCAGGTAATGTTGCACCACTTCGGTAAAGGTTCCGGCAAGAGCGATTACCGAACAGTGGCCGGCGCCGTAAACCGCAAGCAGTACAGCTCCGTAAATAAGTTGCGTTGCGGCTATTTTGAAGGTTATCGCAACCATCGGCGCCATATAGGCAAATGTGCAGGGTCCAAGGGCAATACCGAAAAGAAGGCCCAACATGAAACCGGCCAACGCGCCTTTTCTCCTGAACTTGGGTTGAGCGGTCTTTCCCGGAAAGGAAAGAGTTATGACCTCCATAAAATGAAGACCAATGGCAAAAAATATCGCCGCCACGACATAATTGCCGTAAGTCCCTATGTCTCCTAACATCCTTCCGGCAAGACCGGTAATTAATCCTATCAGGGCGATGGTTATCAGAATGCCCAGAGAAAAGAGCGCAGCGATGACAAAAGCCCTTTTGGTTGAAATTCTTCCCTGGCTGTCAATAAACCCTACGATTAGAGGGATGCTTGCCAGGTGGCAGGGGCTTAACAATATGCTGAGAATACCCCAGGTAAAAGAACCGGCCAGCGCGAGCGCAGGTGTTGATTGAAGAGAGTTGGACAACCACCCCAGAATGGTTCTAATCATCCCTGCACCCCCAACTCTTTCAGTTTTTTCACTATCTCCTCTTTGGAAAGGAACCCTTCGTGGCGCCAGTATTCCCGGCCGTCTTTATCAAAAAAGATTTGTGTCGGTATTACCCTTACCCGGTATTTCCTTGCCAAATCCCGGTATTCTGAAATCTCCAGTATCAGTATGTTTGCCTTTTCTCCGTACTCTTTTTCCAGTTCCGCGAATATGGGCTTCATCATCTTGCAGGGAATGCAGGAGCTGGCGCCGAGGTCAAGGACGGTAGGTTTCCCGCTTTTCAATGCCTTTTCCAGCGGATTGGAAGGTTTTAACACCATCTGTTTTTTTACCCACTCTTCGTTCCTTACTATGGTTGCTCTGTTTTTTAACTCTTCAATGTACCGGTCTATGACTTCTCCCTCCTTTTGTTGAACGAGATAATTTTTTATGGTCGGCTTGACCTGTTCAAATTCTACCCCCATCACCTCGCTTTTGTGGGCATTATAGAAATCTTTCATCTCTTTTTCCGGTATATCTATCTTTTCAATTATGCTTTCAATCAACTTTTCAATGGCGGCGTCTTTTTTCTCCTCGGCATCTTTGGTGTTCAGACCCTTCGCGAATCCTTTCTTTTCCGCCTCCTGATAAAGGAGTTCTCTGATTATCAGGTGGTCTAAAAAACCTTCTTTGTCGTTTTTGTAGGTGTTCTTGTATTCCTCCGGCAAGATACGGTATCTTTCTTTCAGATAGTTTTCTGTAATTTTGGAGTGATTTACGAGGGCAAGCACGCCTTTATCAAGTTTTGCTGCTTTCTGCCTTTGTTTTACTGGTTCCTGTTCTTTCTGTTCTTCTCTTGCTTCGGCTTTTCCCGAAGGTTGTGGAACAACCTCTTCTTTCTGATATCTCTCTTTTGCAAAACATACCAGAACCACGACCACTATGAGAATGCCCAAAGCTATCGGTTTACCTAAATTATTCTTCATCTTCGCTCTCCTCTACGTTAAATCCTCTTCGGTATTCCCCGTTCGTGTAGTTTTATGGCAGAAAGATAGAATACCGCGGAGAAGATTAGGAGAGACAAAAAATCAACCCAGAGAGGGAAATATCTATTTTGCCGAACACAGTGTCTTGCCAAATCGGTGAGATAGGTCAGCGGCGAAACTGAAGCCAGAATTCTGCCCCAGGAAGGCATCTCTTCCAGGGGGACAAAGATTCCGCTGATGAATATAACGGGAAATTTAATCAGCGTGGAAATCATCATTATGTTTGATGGCGTGTCACTGGGCGGCGTTGAGAGAACCGCGCCGAGAGAGGAAAAGCAGAAGGATGCGATTAATACCGCGGGAATAAGAATCAGAAATTGAATAGAAATCCCGCCAAACACACCGACTAACACAGGAACTGCGGAGATTATGATACCAAACAAGAAAGAAGCCAGAATGTCTCCTGTGATGATTGCGGGAATTGATACGGGGAAGGAGACCAATCTCTCCAGGGTTTTTGTCCTGGTTTCCCAGGGCGCAATTAACGGGACCACTGCGGTTGAGGTAAAGAAAAGCGTCATCCCTACCAGACCGGGCAGGAGGAAATTCAAGGAGAGGCTTCTGCCTATCCAGAAAGCAAATAAGAGGAAAAGGGGCAGTAATATTCCAAAGATTAAAACAGGTGCTTTAAGAAAATAGACGCGGATGTCCTTCTTGCATATTGCCCAGGCACGTCTGAATTGTTCAAGCATCAGTTCTCCTCTCCTTCTGTCAGACTGAGAAATACCTCTTCAAGAGTGGGTGTAAGTACGTTCAGGGTAACTATGCTTAGCCGTTCTCTTCTCGCATAATCCACTATTTTGCAGATGACTTCTCCAGGCGAATCAGTGTGCAGATTAATCTTATCTCCTGCTTTTTCCACCCTGCTGACTCCCTGTAGATCAACCGGTAATTCCAACTTCACGGGACGGTCAAAGGAAACCTGAACTATCTGGAGCCTCTTGATGGTTAACTTCAGTCTTTCCGGGGTGTCTATTGCAGCAATTTTACCCCGATTGATAATTGCCACCCTTTCGCATAGTCGGTTCGCCTCTTCCATATTGTGCGTGGTGAAAAAAATAGTTGTGCCATTTTTATTAATCAACCTTAGTTTTTCTCTAATAATCGCTGTACTCTGAATATCCAGACCAGCCGTCGGCTCATCAAGAAAGATGATTTCCGGTTTGCTCAGGAGGGCGAGGCAAATAATCAATCGTTGCCTTATCCCTTTGGAGAAAAATTTCACCAGTTGGTCTTTCCGGTCGTATAATCCAAAATCTTTCAGTAAATACGAGGCGGAATCAAGAACCTGATTTCTGGCCAGACCGTAAAGCTCACCCTGAAAAATCATGTTACGCCATGCCGATAAATCGATATAAGCATTAGAAACTTCCGGAACAATGCCCATAAGTTTCCTTGCCTTGAGGGTCTCCCTCTGAATGTCGTAACCCATAATGGAAATCTGACCAGAAGAGGGTTTAATAATTCCGGTAAGCATTCTGATGGTTGTGGTTTTACCGGCTCCGTTCGGTCCTAAAAACCCGAAAAACTCTCCCTTTTTTACATTAAAAGAGATGTTATCTACGGCGCATAAGTTTCCGTAGTGCTTACTCAGTCTCTGAACCTCAATTGCGTTTTCGGTCATTTTTTATCTTTTCGCAAAGATCTCTTATGGTCTTCTGGTCTACTCTGGTCTTGCCCTTTTCCAGGCCCATCTCTGTCAGTACATATGATTTTGGCGCAACCCCAATATGTTCTAAAGTCTTTTTTGCGCAGACAACGGAACAGCCATCAATGGTGATGTTTTCCCTTGCCCCTTTTGCCGATTCCACGAATCCGGAAAGATGCGCGGCGACTGCAGATAGACAGGTCATCATACCAAAACCATCGTCGCGGAGTTTCCGTGCTACCCCATCTGCCACCTCGCCGACATCAGAACCCCCGGAGCAGGAATAGATTAGCCGGCTTCCGTCAGTACAACAGCTCTTTTCTGTTTTAATTCTTCTCTTTTTCAGGTTTTTCTTATCCATCTTTTTACCTCCTCTTTTTCCGGTATCCTACCGGCAGACTTTACTTCACCATCAATCACCAAGGCAGGAGTTACCATAACCCCGTAGTTCATAATCTCGTTGAGATTGGTCACCTTGACAACTTCCGCCATAATACCTAATTCGGCGACCACCTCTTCTACCAGTTGGGTAAGTTTCTTGCACTTCGGGCATCCGGTTCCCAGAATTTCAATCTTCATTTTTCAGAATCCTCCTTTCTTCTTCTCTCTTTCTTTTTCTTTTAGTCTTTCCATTAACTCTTTTGCTCTCTTAACCGCTGCGCATTCACTCTCATCTGATGACTCTGCCCAGGGCTGGGTAATGCGCCAGGTTATTTTGCCACTGAGCGGAGGTTCGGGATATGCTCCCAGGTCGTATAGATGGTAATGGCGAAACTTTACAGGCTCTTCCTGATAGCATGACCAGACAGCCTTCTTTATCTCCTCCGGATTACCTTCAAATTGAAGGTCTATCAGGGAGACCTGTTTCCGAAAGCGCTCAACCATTTCCCTCGGCAGATTATACAGAAAGGGATGGGGAGCAGATGTTCCGATGATACGGCTCTTTTCATCCACGCCGTTGAGTATCAATGCTTTAAATGCCTCTCCGGTCAGATGACCAGCAGACTCCGGACCTCCAAGAATCACATAACGTATATTAGGGTTGGCAACAATATTACAGACTATCTTTTCAAACCCGATGTTCTCGGTTTGGACGGTTCCGGAAAGCGCGGCTCCGCTTTCCACACCAGCTCGCACCAGAGATTCAATTTCCGGGGTAATCTTCTCCGGCTCACAATTTAAAACAATCACCACCGCAACCGGGGAATAGTCATTTCCCCTCAGGTATCTGCCCTCTTCTGGAGGATAGTCAGGATGCGGTTTTACTTTCAGCATACCTTATTTTATAACGCCAAAGAGCACTCCGGTTAAGGTTGCCATAACGATAACCAGCAAGATATATACTACCGTTTTTTTGGTACCAAGAATACCTCTTATTACCAGCATGCTGGGCAGACTTAATGCTGGCCCTGCCAAAAGAAGTGCCAGAGCCGGTCCCTTGCCCATGCCAGAGCCAATCAAACCCTGTAGGATTGGGACTTCGGTCAACGTTGCAAAGTACATAAAGGCCCCTACGACAGACGCGAAGAAGTTCGCAAACAGGGAATTCCCTCCCACAAGCATCTTCACCAAATACGACGGAATAAAACCTTCGTGCCCCGGTCTCCCGAGAAGAAGCCCGGCAGCAAAAACTCCGGTAAAGAGGAGCGGAAATACCTGCTTTGCAAATACCCACGTTGATCTCACCCATTCAGTCAATTCGGGTTTGGTAAACCACTCTTTCAGGATAAGAAAGAGGCATACTAAAAGAAAAGTGGTGAGATACCATTTGAGGTGGAAGACTGTGGCCCAAAACCCGGAACCGGTAATCTGCGGTTTTGCCCAGTTGGCGAAGATGAGGATGCCAACCATACAGAGAAAGTAGAGGGCGTCTTTCCAGAGCGGCCGACCCTTCTTTTCTTCTCCAAAAATAAGGTTTCCGCCATTGATTTTCATCCGTTCTTCTTTCAAAAAAATTAAATGCATCAGGAGGCCGATAGCATTACTGAAGACAATTGCGCCGATGGCGCGAGCCAGGCCGAGTTGCCAACCAAGAATTCTCGCTGTCATGATAATGGCAAGGATGTTGATAGCAGGTCCGGAGTACAAGAAAGCAACCGCCGGACCAAGACCCGCGCCCCGGCGATAGATACTGGAGAAAAGTGGCAGAACCGTACAGGAACAGACGGCCAAAATTGTTCCGGAGACTGAGGCGACGCCGTAGGAAAGGACCTTGTTTGTCTTCGCACCGAAATATTTGAGAACTGCTGCCTGACTGACGAACACGGAGATTGCTCCGGCGATAAAAAATGCCGGAACTAAACAGAGAAGAACGTGCTCGCGGGCATACCATTTCAACAGTGCAAGAGCCTCATAAACCGGATTGCGGAACGGTAGGAGTTCTACGGGTAGGTAGAAAAAGAGAGTAAAAACAGCCAGCATGAAAAGAAATTTCATCCGCTCATTCATGCGCATCTTCATCTTCCGCAGATTTTGTATCGGTCGACCTGATTCATCTTCTGCCGGTCGGACTGTATCTCCAGACTATCTTCCAGTTTTTTGCTTAACAATTTCCAAACGTTCCAAAAGGGATGGTTTTTGATAAGGTGACAGTCCGTAAAAAGACCCGTCTGCTTCTGGTTTATCAACCCTGCCTTTTCCAACCTCTTCAGATGCCTGGAGACAGTCGGCTGGCGAAGACCCAAGACGGCGGTTATTTCGCAGACACATAAATCCCTTTTTTCAAGCATCTTCAATATCCGCAATCGCTTCTCGTTCCCTATGGCCCTTAGAAACTTCTTTATCTTTTTCATT
>CAZPLE010000077.1:0-5385 GCA_964587375.1 uncultured bacterium | reverse complement strand
CCCTTGCATTGCGCAGCACAGGAGGGACATACAAAGATAACCGAATTACTCATTTTTAAAGGTGCGAACGTCAATGCCAGAAATAAAAAGAACAAAACCCCTCTTTCTCTCGCAGTGGCTGGTGGCCATTTGGAAACAGCGGAATTACTTCGCAAATACGGTGGTTCTGAATAATAGATTGATGATTAGCTAACTTCTTTCAAAATCTAATCTCTGAGAGGACCTGACGATAATAAAGGTAATTTTCAAAAGATACATCTGGAGGTATGGAATGGTCGCAGCCAGGAATATAACCGCCTTCCTGAATTAATGGTATCTTCTCTTCTACCATTCTTTTAATTGCCGGTTTATCAGCAGCCAAAATTCTCTTGTCCATCCCCCCAGCCATAAGCAAATTTTTGCCGAATTTTTTGCGTAAAGAGACTACGTCCATCCCAGCGGCAACCTCCATCGGAAGAATAAGATTAATTCCCGCATCCAGCCAGCAAGGGATTAATTCTTCCACATTTCCGTCACTATCCATCATAATAATGTCTATCCCCGCTTTATGAAGATGATCAACGATTCGCCGGTATTGAGGCAAAAATATCCTGCGGTAATGCACCGGACTGATCAAAGATGCGGTTTTATAAGCCATATCTTCCCAAAAAGAAAAAAAGTCATATTCCACCCCTGGCAAGGCTCTTTCTATCACTCCCAGAATACATTCCGTAATATCTACAGCCGCCTCCTCAAGAAATGCCGGGTCATCATAGACCAGAAGACTAATCTGTTCCACGCCTATCCAGTTACGGAGCCATCCATAGAGGCTCCCACTGCCTAACCCCAGCACAAAATCACGATTAATATACTGTTTTTTAATACTCTCCCAGTAAACCGGAAACCGGGCAGGGCTAGCTGGATTAAGCCGTTTTTTAAATTTCGACCACCCCTGCCTTCCTTTCAAGGGGTACTCTAAGTATTGAGGCATCCCTGGAGGAGGTTGGTCCTTTAACTTCTTCTTAATTACACCGTCTGTATCCCGATAAACTTCGTATCTACTATCTTCTTTTATCTTCTGATACTCAAAACCAGGGCAAAGGGAAAAATTGATTGGCGCCCATTCCAATCGGTCATGGCCAGCATAGTATGACCAGTCTGAATCTGGTGGTAGACCTTCGGAATGCCAACGCCGAATAGTCTCTTCGTAAGGACCCATCTCCCAATGAAAAGGCCGTTCACATTTTTGGTAATGGGTTACTGCGCGAAAAATCTCTCTTGACGTCATAAAAACCTTCCGATACAGAATTTTAATATAAAAACTTTTGACCGTCAATCTAAATTATGCTACACTATGATCGTTTAGATGGGCACAAGACTTTTTGGGACAAGAAATTTGGTATAATGGATTTATGCTAAAAATGAAAAGATTGAGTCTGGTGGGTATCTTTTGTTTTGCTTTTTTTATCTCTTTATTTCTTATCGGGTGCGCAGTAACCTCTCCGCATCTCTCCCGGAGTAATGAAGACCTATCCTGGTGGGGAAAATCAGGAGCAAGTCCAGCACCAGTAAAAGATGCGGAAAGAGGTGGGTACTGGTGGTGGCCAGAGAAGCCTTCAAAAGGAATGGAAGGTATTGCCTGGGGAAATAGGGGATATGTTTATTTAAGCAAAATTCCAGAGCCAGCAGTGGCTACGCCTCTTCCGCTATCTCGGAAAGGGATTCCTCTCCAGCCTCAAGAAGAAGTAAAAAAAGAGAAAGAGACGGTTACCGAAAGAATAAAAAGTTTCAAAGACAAACTTTTTGGTTATATTGACTCCGGACAGTACGGAAAACTACCAGAGGTAATAGAGGAGATATTAAAACTGGATCCAAACGATAAAGAAATACTACAACTGAAAGAAAGGCTGGCGAAAATTTCCAAGGTGCTTCCACCATTAGAAAAATCTGCTGAAAAGAGTATAATTTCAGAAAGAAAAGAAGCGTTCCCGGTTATTCTTCAGGATGTCTATTTCTTATTCAACAGTACAAACCTCACCCCACTGGCAAAAAAGGCTTTGAGCGAAAATGCGCAGGTGTTAAAAATGTTTCCCAACATAAGGGTGGTTCTGCTGGGCTATGCTTCTCCGGAGGGGTCCAGAGAATACAATTTAAAATTGTCACAAAAGAGGGCCCAGGCGGTCAAGGACTATCTGGTAAAAGAAGGGGTGCCAGAAAGTGCCCTCTCTATCAAACCGATGGGTAAAATGGAAAAGATAGCCAAACCCCTCTATCATTTTGCCAGAAAAGTTCACTTAGAAATAATCATAATCCCTCAATAATCAGGCTTTTCCTTGGGGAAAGCAGAAAAAGAAGATTTATTCCCATACTCTTGGTTCTTCATCAAACTTCATTTTTGGCGATGTTGTGCGCCTTTTTGGTTTTGGAGGATGACCACAAAATTCTTCACACTGAAAGACTGGGTATTTTCTGGAAAAGGTGCATTCTTTATCGTTAATACAAACCACACATAACCCATTTTTCTTCATAAACCCCCTTTCCTCTACCCTAAAATTTGCTCAACCTCTTCTTTGTCAGCGTCCATCACATAAGGAATGCCGGAAACTTCTGAAGCCTGATGGGTTAAAGCGACAAGATCGTCTCTGGTAAGATACTTTAGAGCGAATTTTCTTGCGCCAGCCATAAGTTGTTTAAGGCCAGTGGCCAACCGGTCATAATAGGTGTACATTCCAATGGCTCCTATCGGTATCTCTTTAAACTCTTTTCCATACTTTGCTTTTAGCGTTTCTGCGGCGACAAAAATTTGCTCTATGGTATCCCCATATTTTTGATACTCTGGAGGTACCTTCCCTTTTTTAATAAGATTACCCACCGTTTTGGCAGCCATCGTTGCGGCAAAGGTGGCTCTTCCGATACATATCGCCTTAACATAAGGTGCAGCCAGAGCCAAGCCTTTGAAAATATGGTCTTCCAGCGCAAAACCCCCGGCCATCGCCACGGAAGGAATGTACTTGCCTTGCTGGTCAATTCTTTTCAGCATTTGATAGAGAAGGCATTCTAATTCCACGGTTGGAATACCCCATTCGTTCATCATCCTCCAGGGACTCATTCCAGTGCCGCCGCTTGCTCCATCTACTGTTAAAAGGTCAATTCTGGCGTTAGAAGCAAATTTAACCGCCCTTGCCAGGTCAGCTGGACGGTAAGCACCTGTTTTAAGAGTGATATATTTAAATCCCAATTTTCGCAACCGTTCTACTTCCTTGTAAAAGGTTTCTTCTTCTACCATACCCAGTCTGGAGTGTCTTTCAAACTCTTTAATGGCTCCTTCAGCATATGCTTTCTTCGTTACCGGGTCCTCCGGGTCAGGATAGACAATATAACCCCTTCTTTTAAGTTCCAAGGCCCTCTCTATGGTAGGTAGTTTTACCTCCCCTCCGATATCTTTTGCTCCTTGTCCCCATTTGGGCTCAATGGCTTCTACGCCCAATTCCAGAACATATTCTGGAACCTTCAGTCTTCCATCTTCCACGTTATATTGGACCACAATCGTTCCGTTCCCTGTGTGCCACTTTTTATAACTTTTAATGCGTCGCTCCATCTCTGGAGATTTAACTACTTTACCGTTTTTAATTTCGGCTTTATGGTCCATTCCGCAGACATTCTCTCCTACCACCACTATCGTTCCACAAAGGGCTGCTCCTACCGCATTCTCTTCCCAGTTAATCCTTGCCACCTCAGTAGAACCCAGAGCACCTGTGAAGAAAGGAAGGTCCAATTTGATCTTCTCTTTCCCACCAATCTCTGCAGATACATCTACGGTGGGAAAAGTTGCCTTGTCAGGATCTGCTTCTCTTCCTACTGCCCCAACACAGGTTCCCTGAATATTAAAATGAGAAAAATCTATCGGATAATCCTTCTCCGCCCCAGCCACAATCTTTCCGTAAGGTTGAGGGTAGATTAATTCTCTCCCCCGAATAGCCGATTTAGCAACCTCACAAAATCCTATACAGCCATCTAAGCAAGTAACACATAGACCAGAAGTTGGTGATGGAGTTACGCGATTCCTGGTGTTGGTGGCCGGACTTGCATTTGGTTTACTAAAAGACATCTTTCCCTCCTTTTTTCTTCATAAATTTTCTCTATCTTGATTTATTCTCTGTGAGATCCATTGCTAAAATAATTGCTTCGGCTACTTCGCGCATACTTCTGCGTTTGTCCATACTGTAGTTTCTAATCTTTAAATAAGCCTCTTCTTCCGTTAAACCTTCTTTCTTCATTAAGATTCCCTTAGCGCGTTCCACTATCTTTCGTGTTTCTAATTCTTCCTGAATTACTTTACTTTTCACCATCAACTCTGCATTTTCAATGGCTATGGCTGCCTGGTTCGCTACGGAAGTTAAAACATTAATCTCTGTCTCCGTAAAATCACGCGGAGTGGATGTATAACAGTTGAGCACACCGATTACCCTATTTTTGACCATTAGAGGTACGCACAAGAGAGAGCGTAAGCCTTCTTTCTTGGCGATGTCCTGATACTTATATTCCTTTTCTTTGGTAACATCTTTAACTGCAATTGGTCTGCCCTGTGCCGCTACTTTTCCCGCGATTCCCTCTCCGATTTTTAAAGGAGGTTTCTTGTTGTATGCTTCACTGACACTCTGAGTGGCCCTAATTACCAGTTCTTTCTTTTTCTCATCAATGAGCATTAAGGAACAAATATTTGACTCCATCATCTCTGCAGTAACGACTACAATGAGGCGGAGAATATCTTCCAGATATAAATCTGAAACTATGGCTCTGCTTATCTTGGAGAGAGCCTTTATCTGTTCACTGTAAGGTATATCATCCACAACTACCCCTTTTTTTACCTGCCGGGAATTAGAGCCTCAACGAAGTATGATTTGAGTCAAGTCTCCATCTCATCTAAAAACTTAAAAAGGCGTTCCTCCACCCACCATTGGGCAAAAGAACGCCTTTGTTTGTTCTTAACAATAAAAAACGTCCTTCTTAGCAAACATCGCTAAAAAGGACGCCGTTATCCGATTTTCTAACTTTGAAAAACTGCACTAATCTTTGTGCATTGTTTGTATGATACCATAATATCTTAAATGCTGTCAACCCATCTTCAGGAATTCAACCAGAAGCAAGGCTATGTTTGACCCGTATTGAGAAGAGTAGTAATATATCGTTGAAAATGGTCTATCATCTAAAAAAGAGAGGGCTGGAGGAAAAGTTAAATTACTTAGGAATGATAGCCAAATTTGAGGCCTGCGGTTGTCCTTCTCTGATAAAAGGTGACGAGAGGAATTACTTTATCTATCCGGCAATTGGCGAGAAAGGGCGGGTCTGCCGACTTTTTAAAGTCCTTCAGACCAACATCTGTGAAAACGACTGTCTCTATTGTGT
>CAZPLE010000076.1:0-24018 GCA_964587375.1 uncultured bacterium | reverse complement strand
TGCTACAGCCAGCACGATGGCGATAATGATGATCACAATAAGGATCACAATTACCGCAGTGCTGCTCTTTTTCTGTTCTGCCATTTTTAATTTCACCTCCCTTCAAAAAAGAGATGTCGAAAACAGATTCTTATATGGTTTTATATTTTACCATTTTCTGAAATATTGTCAAGATATTTTCAAGCCATTGTACCTTTTCTTTAAATCTGTTCCTTTTGGGCAAGTGAGGTTGGCTTTTCCCTAACCCGGTAACCTTTATGTTATAATTAATTAAAGATGAAAGGTTTGTGCGTCATAATTCTGGCTGCCGGCCGGGGAACCAGAATGAAATCGTCACTTCAGAAGGTTCTCCATAAAATTTTGGGCAAATCAATGGTTGCCCATATCGTAGGGGTGGCTCAGAGATTGAGGCCAGATAAGGTTCTGGTTGTGGTCGGCCACCAAAAGGAAAGGGTTAAGAGAGAACTGGCCACCAACAACGTGGAGTTTGTGGAACAGACAGTTCCTTTAGGCACCGGAGATGCGGTTCGTAGAACCGAAAAGATCTTAAAAGGTTTTAAGGGTGATCTCCTTATCCTGTGTGGGGATACACCTCTTTTGCGGCCAGAAACACTACAAAATCTGGTCGCTCTTCACCGGAAAGAGGCGCCAGCAGCTACCATCCTGACCGCTTTTCTCAAGGACCCAACCGGCTACGGAAGAATCAAAAGAAATGGCAGTGGTGAGGTTTTAGCGATTGTAGAAGAGGCGGATGCTACTCCGGAAGAACGTCTGATCAAGGAGGTCAACTCTGGGGTGTATCTCTTTTCTGCACCCCAGCTCTTTTCCGTCCTTGCTGAAATTAAACCGGATAATGCCAAGGGTGAGTATTACCTGACCGATGCCATCCACATTCTTCGGAAGCGTGGCCAGCGGGTTGTTGCCTGGGCGACAGGAGAACCCAAAGAGATATTGGGCGTCAACAGTCCAGAAGAATTAGAAATTGCCCAAAAAATTCTGGCAAAAAGGAGAGGAGGGAAGGAATGAATGATTGCCTTGTCTTTAGCGGAAGCGCAAACAAACCCTTGAGCCGCGCCATCACTACCTATCTAAAGAAAGAACTGGGCAAAATAAGCATTACCCGCTTCACGGATGGTGAAATTTGTGTTGCTATTGAAGAAAATGTCCGCGGAAAGGACATCTTTGTGGTCCAACCCACATCACCTCCGGTCAATGAAAACCTGATGGAACTTTTGATAATCATTGATGCCTTCCGGAGAGCAAGTGCGGAAAGAATTACGGCAGTAATACCTTACTTTGGGTATGCCAGACAGGACCGCAAGGACAAACCCAGAGTACCCATTACCGCTAAACTGGTGGCCAATCTTCTGACCGCCAGCGGGGCTAACCGCATTTTGACCATGGACCTCCATGCACCACAAATCCAAGGGTTCTTTGATATTCCGGTGGACCACCTCTTCGCTGCGCCAGTGACACTTTCTTACTTTCAGAACAAAGGAATTTCTAATCCAGTGATTGTAGCACCCGATGTCGGCAGTGTTAAAATGGCAAGGGCGTTTGCTAAGAAGATGCGAGCAGACCTGGCAATAGTAGACAAGCGCCGGGACAATCCGGAAGAGATAGAAGTGGTCAATCTGATAGGGGACGTTGCCGGCAAAACGGCTATCTTGATAGATGACCTTATCTCCACTGGAAATACCATCGTCCAAGCAGCCGAAGTTTTGAAGAGGCACGGTGCGGTGAGGGTTTATGCCAGTTGCACCCATGGTGTTCTTTCCGGTGACTCAGTAAAGAAGACCCAAGCTTCTCCGATTGAAGAGTTAATCATTACCGACACTATCTACCTGCCTCCGGAAAAAGAGGTTCCTAAAATCAAGGTGCTCTCTGTGGCTGGTATGCTTGGAGAAGCGATAAAGAGAATCCACCAGTCCAGTTCAGTCAGTTCTCTTTTTATTTAGGGGATTATATGAATAAAAGTGAGGTTTGCCGGGTGGAGACAGCCCTTGCCTACCGGGGCTGGCATCTTTTGGTTCTGGAAAATAGGAACCTGCGGGTAGCCCTTCTGCCAGAGAAGGGTTCCGACATCATAGAATTCCGCTACAAGCCCCTTGATCTCAACATCATGTGGGAAAGCCCCTTAGGACTACGAGCTAAGGAGTGGTTCGTTCCCACCAACAGCCAGGGTAAAGAGGGGAACTTTATGGATTATTATCAAGGGGGCTGGCAGGAGATCTTTCCCAACACCGGTCCTGCCACCGACTACAAGGGAACCACCATTGGTCAGCACGGTGAGGTGGCACTATCTCCCTGGACACTCCAGATTTTAGAGGAGACGGAGAGGAGGGTTTCGGTCAAGTTGGAGGTCAAAACCTATCGTACGCCCTTCTCACTAAAAAAGGTTCTGTCCATAGAAGGGGACGAACCTTCCCTATATATGGAAGAAACGGTTACCAATCTGGCTGGAGAAAGGGTGGAATTCTCCTGGGGCCATCATCCGGCTATTGGCGCACCTTTTTTGTCGGAAAAGTGTTTGGTCAATCTCCCGGGAACGCCTCAGGTGGAGGTTTTTTCAGGAGATGGCCGTTCCCTTACCAATCTTCTTCCTGGCAAAGGCACCTGGCCAGTGGTGAAGGGGAAAAATGGGGAGATCGATTTAAGAAAGGTCCCCTCCTTCCAGGATAAGGTTTCTACCTTTATCCTTATCACCAGCCTTTTGGAAGGTAAATATGAGATCACCAATCCGGAGAAGAGACTTTCCTTCCGGATGGAGTGGGAGACAAAAGTCTTCAGCCACCTGTGGTACTGGCTGGTTGCCGGAGGGAGTTTCCATTATCCCTGGTGGGGTATGACCTATAATCTCGCGCTGGAGCCTATGTCTGGACCGCCGATACTCTCGGAAGCACTACAAAAGGGCAAGGCTCTCTCTCTGGAAGCTGGGCAATCCCTGACCACCAAACTCTCTGCCACCTTCATTCCAGTGTGAAACCATCAAAACCAGCCCCGTAACTTCATCGCTTGGACAACCCTCTCTACTGCGACTACATAGGCGGCTTCCCGCATATTTATTCTGTACTCTTTAGCGATCTTCAAAACAGAAAGATAGGCAGCGGTCATCTTTTTGTCCAGACGGCGGTGAACCTCTGCCTCCTCCCAGTAATACATATAGAAGTTCTGAACCATCTCAAAGTAGGAAACCGTTACTCCACCAGCATTGCAAAGGAAATCAGGCAAAACATGTACACCGTTGCGGTAGAGAATCTGGTCTGCTGCTGGAGTGGTAGGACCATTTGCCAGTTCTGCCAAAATCTTTGCTTTGATATTCGGGGCGTTCTTGGCGGTTATTACCTCCTCCAAGCCAGCAGGCATCAGAATATCAACCTTCAGTTCCAGAAGGTCTTCGTTGGAGATGGGTTCTGACTCTGGAAATCCTGCCACCGATCCTGTGCGGGCCTTGTGGTGTAAGACCTGGTCAGCATCAAGCCCATTTGGGTTGTAAATCCCACCCTTGCTATCGCTTACTGCTACCACCTTACATCCATAGAGCTTGGTGGCTAATCTGGCAGCAAAATAACCTGCGTTACCATAACCCTGAATGGCTACAGTGGCATCTTTCAGTTCCACTCCACACTCTTTGGCTGCTTCGCGTACTACGTAAAGACCGCCCCGTGCGGTAGCATCTTCCCGGCCAGCAGAACCGCCCAAAATCAATGGTTTTCCGGTAATAACACCGAACTGACTTTTCCCTGCAATTTTAGAGTACTCATCCATCATCCAGGCCATTATCTGCGGAGTAGTGTACACATCAGGAGCAGGGATGTCCCTCTGCGGGCCGACCAGAAGATAAACGGCTTGGATATAAGCCCGACTTAACCTCTCCAGTTCGCCGATAGACATCTCTTTGGGGTTACAGATGACACCGCCCTTGCCGCCACCTAAGGGCAGGTCAAGGAGGGCGCACTTCCAAGTCATCCAGGCAGCCAGCGCCCGAACGGTATCTATTGTCTCCGCCGGGTGAAACCTTATTCCTCCCTTGGTGGGCCCTTTAGCATCATTGTACTGAACCCGAAAGCCCTGAAAGACCTTTACGGAACCATCATCCATCCGGATAGGCAAGGTAAAATGAAACTCCCGCATGGGGACCCGCAAAAAGGCATGGATTGCTGGGTCAAGATTAAGAATCTCCGCACATCTGTCAAGTTGCTTTTGTGCAATCAGGAAAGGGTTCTCCTTCTTTTCCATCTTTACCTCCCAAAATAAAAGGGCACCTTCTTCCTTTCTTAGGAAAGAAGGCGCCCTTGCCTTTTCCCTCAAAAGACTTTAGACGATGGGAACGCCATTGTCCCCGTCGCCGATGCTCTCCTTTTTAAAACCTAATTTAAAATAATAACATCCCCAAACGATAACAGTCAAACTTTCATAAAATCACACCGCCCCCTAAAACATAGCCCCTTTTGAAAAAGACGACTGACTGACCTGGTGTTATGGCAAATTGGGGCTGCGCAAAATATACCTTAACCCGGCTACGTCCCTTCGGTACCACCTTCACCCGAGATTGGGGGCTCCGGTAGCGAATGGACGCCCTGGCAAAAAAGGAACCGGTGGGCTCCGGTCCTATCCAGTTCACGTAAGCTGCTTCCAGTTCTCTTTTGAAGACCGCTTCTCTTTCTCCCACAATCAAGGCGTTTCTCTTGCGGTCAATCTTCACTACGTAGAGAGGGTTAGCCAGGGAAATTCCCAGACCCTCCCTCTGGCCAATGGTATAGAAAGCAAGGCCTCTGTGTTCTCCCAGGAGCCTTCCGTCAAGGTGATAGATTGGGCCTGGCTTCAGCCCTTGGGGAGAAAATTTTTGAATAAATTTTTTGTAGTCACTATCTGTAAGGAAACAGATGTCCTGGCTGGCTTCTTTCTCGGCGTTGGGAAAAGAGTGGTTGTGGGCAATCATTCGGACCTCTTCTTTGGTGAAAGAACCCAAAGGAAAGAGCAACAAGGCAAGCTGTTTCTGGGAAAGGGTATAGAGGAAATATGACTGGTCGCAGCGGCTGTCTTTGCCCTTTCTTAAAAGATAAAATGAGCCTTTCTTCACCACCTTCGCATAATGTCCGGTGGCAACAAAATCGGCCGAAATCTCTTTCGCTTTCTCTAAAAAGGCGCCAAATTTTACCAGCTGGTTACAGACAATACAGGGGTTGGGCGTCCGTCCGGAAAGATAGGTAGCACAAAAATAGTCGATTACCTTTTCCTGGAATATCTGGCGAAAATTGAGGACATAATGGGGAATCTGAATGATCTTTGCTACCAGTTTTGCCTCATTGATAGCCGAGACTCCGCAACAGCCTCCTGGCTCTTTCCTAACAGGCCACAATCGCAGGGTAATTCCAAAAACCTCGTATCCGGAATCTTTAAGGAGCGCGGCGGCGACGGAAGAATCGACACCGCCGCTCATTAAAACCGCCACCCGTTTTTTCATCCTTCAAAGATTGAGGCTGCCAGAACGGTAGCCTTCCAGGTCAAGAGTGGCAAAGAAGAAACCGACTTTCTTCAGATAGGCCACTATCTCTTTGCTGTTCCTCACAACCCTGGGAAAATCTCTCTTATCCACTTCAATCCTGGCAATGTGATTATGGATGCGTATCCGGATATTGCCGGAAATACCTAAAGAACGGAGGTAAGCCTCACCTTTTTCTATCCTTTTCAGTACTTTTTTGTCTAAAGGGGTACCATAAGGAATGCGGCTGGCAAGGCAGGCAGCCGCTGGTTTCTCCGCAGTGGGTAGCCGGAGATATGCGGAGAGAAGACGGACATCCCTTTTGGTAAGGCCAGCCTCCAGAAGAGGGTGCCTTACCCCAAACTCCTCTGCCGCCTCTTTTCCGGGTCGAAAATCGGTAAGGTCGCTTTTGGTTGTGCCATCCAGGATAAACTTAATCTCTTCCTTTCTGGCGATGGCCGACAGTCTCTGGAAAAGTTCTTTCTTACAATAATAACAACGGTTTGGGGGGTTTTGGCGAAAATTAGGGTCTGCCCACTCCTTAGTATAGATGAGCCGGTGCTTTACCTTTAAGAGAGAAGCAATCCTTTTGGCTTCCTTCAGTTCTTCTTTGGGGTAGGTCTCGCTCACTGCGGTCACCGCCAACACCTTTTGTTTTAGGGCATCTTTCGCGACCTTCAAAAGAAGGGTGCTATCCACACCGCCAGAAAAGGCAACCAGGACGCTTTCCATTTCCTTCAGGATAGAGGAGAGACGGTGAAGTTTCTTCTCTAACACTTTCCGGTCTCCTTTCGGCTGGCTTCTCTTTTCCGGTAATCCTCAATGGCAGACTTGAGCGCCTCCTCCGCCAGAAGTGAACAGTGCATCTTGAGGGGTGGAAGCCCACCGAGGGCTTCTACCACCGCTTTGTTGGATATCTTGAGCGCTTCCTCAATCCTTTTCCCTTTGACCAGTTCCGTGACCATAGAACTGGTCGCGATGGCAGCCCCGCAATTATGGACAGCAAAGCCTTTTATCAGGTAAGTATTGGGTTCAAAAGCCACCTGAAGGTTGTAGACCGGCCCCTGATAATCTACCTTTTCTACTTTCTTTATCGGCACCAAAAAATATTTGTTATTAGTTGGAAAATGGTGGCTCTTTTTGGACACAAACCTTAAGTTATATATTATGGAATCTTTGATCTTATCACTTCCAATGGAAGGGCTGGTTTTACCAACTTCTTGGATGGAGGTAAAGATTCCTCCTCGAGCCAGAATCTCTTGGATTTGGATGGCTAATCTTCGGGAAGTGGTAATTACCCGAAAAGTATGGTGGCTCGTTCTTCTCTTAAATAAAACCCCATCTCCAGGAAAACAGGCTTTGACCATCTCCCATTGTTTCTCAAAAGGCAAGAGCATAACCTTTGGGTTGAGCGATTTCTCCCCAGCCACAGGACCGGCTACTTCCTGAAGAAAAGAGGCCAACTTCTTGCTACCAACATAAACTTCGGAGGCATTCCCTTTTACCCTTTCTTTGGGCTCCTTTTGGGCAACCTTAAAGAGGAGTTTTTTTATCTCCCTAATCGGCCTTCTTTCCTCCTTAGGAAAAGTAAACGCCACGCCACCACCCTGGGCAGTAAGGTATCCTTCTGCCAGATAATAGCCGACCAGTCTCATTACCTCTTTGGTGAAGAATGGATGATCCTCTACCAAAGGATTAAAGACATAAATTAAATAGTCACTTGGTCTTAAATATTTTGCTTTTAGATAATCGCATTTAGTATCAGCCAGTTTCTCTTTGTCCACCAACCAGGCAGATGTCAGGTTTCGCCGTTTTGCTTCAACCCATTCTCTTTTAACCGCCAAGACCGGATGTTCCGGCGTGACACAAAAGGTATTAAAAGGAGAAAGACACGGGGTGATTTTGAGAAGCATCCCTGTGTATTCTCTCTCATATTCTTCAATTACTTCCGTTCTTTTACCCTCGCTATCTAACAAAACCCTGCCCTTTTTAATGAGGGAAATCTTTTCCCAACCACCTTCTTCCGTCACTACTTCTTCTTCTGGTGGTAAACATCCAAAGGTGCGAAATTTAGCATCGGTGATAACCCCATTTTCCACCTTAATGAATAGTTCCATCACATCCCCGCAGATAGGGTTACCAACCTTACCCACCCCGGAAGGGTTCTCCATCACCCCAACATTGCGGGGGTTACGGAAGTGGTCCATTACCTTTTCGCTGTAGGGAAAATGGGTATCAGCCATTATTTATTCCCCCGATTGAACGGAGACATCGCCCGCAATTTTGCTACAATCTTAGGAAAGACCTCCAAAACCCTCTCTATCTCTGGTTCGGTGGTCCATTTACCCAGGGTAAATCTGATGGAACCGTGGGCAATCTCTGGAGAAAGGCCAATTGCCAAAAGGACGGAAGAAGGTTCCAAACTGCTGCTGGTACAGGCAGAGCCAGTAGAAGCAGCAATGCCTTCTATATCAAGGTTCAATAGCATCGACTCACCCTCCACATAAAAGAATGAAAAATTGACATTGTTCGGGAGACGTCTTTCTTTAGGACCATTGAGGCGGCAGTCTGGAATCCGCTCGTAAATCCCCTTGATCAGTTGATCCCGCAGTTGTGTCAGTCTCTTTTCTTCCCCTTCCATCTCCTTTTCTGCAATCTCAATCGCCTTGGCCAATCCAACGATGCCAGGGGTATTCTCGGTGCCGGCACGGTATCGCCGCTCCTGGTCACCACCCTGAATGAGGGGCACAATCTTTGTGCCGCGGCGGATGTAGAGAAAACCGACCCCTTTCGGTCCATAAAATTTGTGGCCCGAGGCAGAAAGGAGGTTTACATTCAGTTCCTCAACCTTTACCGGAATGTGACCCACACTCTGGACTGCGTCGGTATGAAAGTAGACCTCTCTTTCCCTGCAGATTTTACCAATTTCGGCTATCGGTTCTATCGTACCGATCTCGTTATTAGCGTGCATTATGGAGACCAGGATTGTCTCCTCGTTAATCGCTTTACGCACTTCCTCCGGATCCACAAACCCTTCCTGGTCCACCGGGAGGGTGATGATTTCAAACCCTTCTTTTGCCAGAAATTTACAGGGTTCACTCACCGCGTGGTGTTCTATCGCACTGGTAATTATCCGCCTTCCTTTATCTTTCAGGGCAAAAGCCACACCTTTTAAAGCCAGGTTGTTGCTTTCACTTCCTCCTGAGGTAAAGATAATCTCTGCTGGTCTGGCACCGATAAATTTCGCCACCCTGTTTCGCGACTCTTCCACTGCAACCTTCGCTTCCTGGCCCAAGGAATAGAGACTGGAAGGATTCCCAAACCTCTCAGAGAGATAAGGGAGCATCGCCTCTACCACTTCTGGATGGGCAGGTGTGGTGGCGGCATAATCCAGATAGACCTTTTCCATATGCTCTCCCAAAGATTAAATATAATACATAGCCTGTCCCTTTTCTTCCGGTTTCTTTCTTTCTTTTCCGGATAGGTCTGTCAGGCTATAGCGGTTGAGAACCCCTTTTAAGGTATCCCTCATCTCCTGCCAGAGTTCCCGACAGGCGCAGAAAGGACTGCGCCTGCAAATGGTATCGTTTTCCAGACATTCCATCAAAAGAATAGGACCTTCACTGGCTTGGAATATCTCCAGAAGGGTAATCTCTTTTGGTGGTCTGGCTAAGAGAAAACCACCCTTGGCTCCTCTGATGCTCTTTACCAGTCCCGCGGCTTTCAGGTCTAAAATTAGCTGTTCCAGATAACGGGCAGAGATCTCCTGGCGTCTTGCGATATCCTTTAGGAGAACCGGCCCATTCTTCTGGTGGAGAGCAAGTTCCACCATTAACCGCATAGCATACCGAGCCTTAGTAGAGAGCCTCATGCTTATTAAAATATTACTAAATTGCTAATCTTTTGTCAAGGTCTAAAACGAAAAAGGTGGGTGCAAGATTCCCCGGTCGGTAACAAATCCGGTGATAAGGGAGGCAGGGGTAACATCAAAAGCAGGGTTGTAAACTGCGGTTCCGGAAGGAGCGGTCCTTTTGCCAGCAAATCTGAACACCTCCTCTGCTGGCCGTTCTTCAATCGGGATTGAACTGCCATCAGAAAGAGAAAGGTCAAAGGTGGTGGTAGGAGCAGCCACATAGAAGGGAATTTGGTGGTGATGTGCCAGCACCGCCAGGGAATAGGTTCCGATCTTATTTGCCGTGTCACCATTGGCAGCGATACGGTCAGCACCCACCAAAACAAGGTCTATCTTGCCTTGTCTCATTATCCAGCCAGCCATATTGTCGCAGATAAGGGTAACCTCTATTCCCCGCTGTTGGAGTTCCCAGACGGTGAGGCGGCTTCCTTGTAAAAGGGGCCTTGTCTCATCCACAAAGACCGAAACCTTTTTACCCATTTTGCAGGCATAAAAGATTATTCCTAAAGCAGTCCCGGAACCACCAGTAGCCAAGGCACCGGCGTTACAGTGAGTCAAAACCCGACCACGGTCAGGAATGAGAGGAAAGCCATTCTTTGCAATCTCCTGGCAGAGTCTTTGGTCCTCTTGGTGAAGAGCTTTGGCTTCGCCAAGGAGTACTCTTTTCCCCTCTCTGGGGCTACAAGAAGCCATCTTTACCACTCTTTCGGCAATACGCTGGAGAGAAGAAAAGAGATTCACTGCGGTGGGCCTGCTTGTCTCCAGATAGGACTTCACTTCTTCCAGCCGTCTCAGGAAACCAGCCCAATCATTACTCCGGTAATCTTTCACACCCAGATAGAGTCCGTAAGCAGCAGCAATCCCCAGAGCCGGAGCACCTCTGATCTTTAGGTGCCTAATGGCTTGCCAGACCTCTTTTTCATCTTTAAGTTCCAGATAAACAGCCTTTTCGGGAAGTTTCGTCTGGTCTAAAATTCTCAGGGAAGTGCCGGTCCAGGAAAGGGTAGCATACACCTTTCTCCCCATAGGCTTTAAGTTATAGCGTTCCTAAATTCCAAGCCCTCCCTTTTTCTGTTTGTCTTGGTACATTAAATTATCCGCCTGGACAATCATTTCCTCAAGAGAGGGGAAGTCTAAAGATGGATATTCAACGGCACCGATACTGACGGACAACCGATACCGGGAATCGCTCTTGTTTCTCTCTTCCAGGTGGCTCAACAGGCGGCTGATGATAATCTGGGTGGTGCCCAGAGAAGACATTCCTCCAAAGACCACAAACTCATCTCCGCCGAAACGGGCAAGGATGTCTGACTCCCGAAAGGTCTTTCTCATCAACTCCGCCAATTCTTTTAAGGCCCTATCACCTTCCGGATGGCCGAAGGTATCGTTGATCCATTTCATCCGGTCCAGGTCTAAAAAGAGAAGAAATGGTCTACTCTTCATCCGTTTTATCACCCGGAGGTGATGCTCTGCCAGAAAGAAGAGACCGCGGCGGTTGTATAGCCCGGTCAGGTCGTCCCGCAGGGACATTGCCCGAAGTTCCTCTTCTATCCGTTTGCGTCCGGTAATATCCCGGGCAATTCCAGCAGTACCGATTATTTGGCCCCAATCGCTCACAATAGGTGTTCTGATTGTTTCCATCCAGGAGAAATTACCATCTTTGTCTAACAGAGGCTCCTCCAGTTGTTTTTTGGTTCCAGTACGCATCACCTCTAAGTCTGCAGCCCGATACTTCTCCGCCAGTTCTTTGGGCCAGATATCAAAATCTGTTTTACCTACAAGGTCTTCTGGCCTTAACCCGCAGGCCTTACCAAAAGCTTCGTTTACCACCACAAACCTTCCTTCTCTATCTTTCAACCAGGCGATATCAGGAACATTATCCAGAATGTCTTTCTGCCGAAGGTAATCTCTGGGAAGGTCCTCGTGCGGGCCTTGCGCCTTTCTCAAATCTTCCCTCTTCCGTTTGGCCTCCATCTTTCACCTCTCGCCCTATTATTCCTTCCCCGCTTCCTTTTCTTCCGTCTTGGAGTCTGGAGCCTCTCCCTTCTCCCCTTCTGGTTGGGGAATAGCCAAGATTTGACCTTTCTTTATCTCTGGAGCAGCTTCCGGGATAAGGTTTGCCTCCCTTATCTCCTGGGGTTCCAACCCGTATTGCCGCGCTATTGTGTCCAGGGTCTCCCCTTCCTTCACGGTATGAAAGATAATATTAGCCTCAATGATCGGCTTTGGCTCAACTAAAGGTACTGGTACTTCCTGTGAGACCGGCCTCTTCTTTATCCTCCTTACCCTCACCAGAAGCCTCTGGCCCGGCCTGATCGTAGTGCTTTTCAAATGGTTAATCTTGATTAAACTCTTTACGGTGGTGTGGGTGCGCCGGGCAATCTCGGAAAGGGTATCTCCTCTTCTGACTACATAATAATCTTTTTTGATGATATAGTCCTTTTCTGGATAGATGTGGAGCGACTGCCCAATGTAGATGTGGTCGGTCTTTATCTGGTTCCAACTCTTTAACTGGTTGATACTTACCTTATATCTTTTCGCAATCTTGGTAAGGGTATCACCTCTTTTTACCTGATATACTAAGGCACTGGCTGGAACTGTCCAGAAGGCTATCCCCACAACAAGCAAGGCTGTTACTACTGGTCTCAAAATTAGCCCCTTTCTCTTAGCTTCCGAATCTCCTCTTCTATTCGTTTAAGTTCTTCGTGGAGTCGCGCGCATTCCTTAAAAAGGATGCGCAACGGTTCAGCAAAAGGGTCAGGTAATCTTCCGTGCTCTAAGTCAAAAGTAATCTTACGGTGTTCCTCTACCACCCTGCCCGGGATACCAACTACGGTGGCACCTGGCGGCACATCTTTCACTACCACAGAACCAGCCCCAATCATTGCGCCATCGCCGATCTTAATCGGCCCCAGGACTTTAGCGCCGGTCCCGACCACAACGTTATTCCCCAGGGTAGGGTGGCGCTTCTTCTTTTCTAAAGAAGTTCCACCCAGAACCACGCCCTGGTAGAGGAGAACATCATCACCAATCTCAGCCGTTTCGCCGATCACCACACCCATCCCATGGTCAACAAAGAACCGCCGGCCTATCCTGGCTCCCGGATGGATCTCAATTCCGGTGAGGAAGCGACTGATGTGGGAGATGAAACGAGCAAGGGTCTTTGACCCTTTCCGCCAGAAAAAATGGGCCAGGCGATGGAACCAGAGGGCGTGGAGACCTGGATAGCAGATAAGCACCTCTAATACATTGCGCGCTGCTGGGTCACGGGCAAAGACACTGCCAACATCCTCTCTGACTGTGCGCAACATCCCCTTTTGGATACCTTTAAGAGATGGCATCAAAAAGTTCCTGAAGTCGCTGCAAAAACCGGGCGCTATAGGAACCATCTACCACCCGGTGGTCACAGGCCAGGGTGATCTCTATTAAGGGTTTAACCACCACCCTTCCCTTATCCGCCACCACTCCTTCCCGAATAGCAGAGACCCCCATAATTGCCACCTGAGGCTGGTAGATGATGGGATAGAAGGTGTCTATCTGGAAGATGCCTAAGTTGGAGATGGTGAAGGTACCACCGGTAAGGTCATCCTTGGAAATTTTCTCTTCCCGGGCAGCAGTAACCAGCCGTTTTCTCTCCTGTTTGATTTCGGTATAATTTTTGTGGTTTGCCCCTTTAAGGACCGGAACGATTAGGCCTTCTTCTCTGGCCACTGCTATGCCGATGTTGACCTCTTCTAAATAGACGAAGAGTTCTCCCCTTTCGTAGGTGGCATTAAGCTCTGGAAATTCCAAGAGGCCGGTAGCCACCACTTTGATCAGAATATCGGTATAGGTAATTTCTGGGTCTCTCTTCTGCAAATCGGCCCGAAGGTTAACAAGGCCTGTTGCGTCCAGTACCTTACGGAGATAATAATGGGGAATTTCGGACTTACTCTTACTCAGTCGGTCCGCAATAATCTGACGAAGGGGTGAAAGTCCCTTCTTTAAAACCTTTCCGGTGGGCTTTAATGGTACCTCTTCCCTCCGGCTGGAAGAGGCCCGGAGGACATCCTCTTCTGTAATTCGGCCGCCAGGGCCGGTGCCTTTTACAGTAGCAAGGTCTACACCAAATTCCCGCGCCCGTCTTTTTGCCAGGGGAGAGGCCAAAATCAACTCTTGTCCACCCTCCCTTTTCCTTTCCCGGATTTGTTCCGGCACAGCCTCTTCCGGGGTGGAAGGAGAGAAAGAAGAAGTTTTCTCTTCCGCGCTCAGCCCCTTTACTTGTGGCAGCGGTTCCTCCATTGAATCGGCAAGATAGCCGACTACCGCAGTAACTGGGATCGGGTTTTCACTTGCCGGTACAACTATTTTGCGTAAGATTCCGGATTGGGTAGCTTCCACTTCAAAGTTGGTTTTGTCACTCATCACTTCAAAGATAGGTTCGCCTTTTTCTACCTTTTCGCCCTCTTTCTTAAACCACTTTACCAGGTAGCCCACTTCCATCGTCTCGCCCAGTTTGGGCATAATTATCTCTTTAACCATAATATTTTCACTCCTCACTCCAAGACCATCTTTATCTCTCGGTAAATCCGTTCCGGGCTCGGAATGGCTAATCTTTCCAGAACAGGACTCTTGGGCATGGGAACATCAGCACCAGCAATCCGCAGCACTGGAGCATCAAGATAATCAAAGCAGTTCTCCACTATCTGCATACCAATCTCAGCTCCAGTCCCACCGGTTTTGGTGTCTTCCTCAACGATCACCGCGCGGTGGGTCTTCTTTACAGATTGAGAGATGGTTTCTATGTCAAGCGGCAGAAGGGTTCTGGGGTCAATCACCTCTACCTCAATCCCTTCTTCCGCCAGTCTTCTGGCAGCTTCCAGCACAAAATAGAGCATCCTGGAGTAGGCCACTACGGTAACATCCTTCCCGGTTCGTTTGGTGTCAGCCTTTCCGATAGGTACAAGATATTCGCCTTCCGGAACCGGCCCTTTTACGTTGTATAGCATCTTGTGTTCTATGAAAACGATCGGGTTATCTTCCCGGATGGAAGATTTAAGCAGACCCTTGGCATCATAAGGCGTGGCTGGCATAACAACTTTTAATCCCGGGATGTGGATAAACCAGGATTCCAGACTCTGGGAGTGATGGGCACCCAGGGTTCGGCCGGCACCGCCTTCTGTCCGGATGGTCAGAGGAACCTTTGTCTTCCCACCAAACATATACCGGATTTTGGCAACCTGGTTGTTAATCTGCTCCATGCAGATGCCCATAAAATCTATATACATTATCTCCACCACCGGCCTCATACCGGTGATGGCGGCACCCAGGCCAGCACCAATAATGGCTGCCTCTGAGATAGCGGTGTCGCGCACCCTCTCTTCACCAAACCTTTCCATTAGATTGGCAGTAACTCCATAGGCTCCACCGTAGATGGCTACATCCTCACCCATAATGAAGACCTTTTCGTCTCGCTCCATCTCTTCTCTGAGTGCTTCGTTTAAAGCCTGCCGGTAAGTAATCTCTCGCATCTTTTTATCCTTCAAAGTACACGTCCTGATAAAGTTCTTCTGGTTTTGGGTCCGGACTCTTTATGGCAAAGTCTACCGCCGCCTCAATCTCCCTGGCAACCTCTCTTTCGATCCCTTCTATCTCTTCAGCGGTCAAAATTCCTTCTTCCTTCATCTTTCTACTGAAGGTAACGATGCAGTCGCGGTCCCGCCAGAACTTTTCTTCTTCTTTTGTCCGGTATACCCTGGGGTCGCTCCGGGAATGTCCATAGTAACGGTAGGTATTACAGACAAGAAAAACCGGACCTTTACCTTTCCGGGCAGCCCCCACATATTTGGCCACTGCCTCTTTTACCGCCAAGACATCCATTCCGTCAACAGATTCTGCCGGCATATCATAGGGGACAGCCTTCTTGGTAAGGTCAACCACCGCAGAGGCACGTTCCACCGAGACAGACATCCCGTAAAGGTTATTTTCGCAGATAAAGACCACCGGTAGTTTCCATTTTCCAGCCATGTTCAGCGCCTCATGGAAAATGCCGGTATTGGTGGCTCCGTCTCCAAAGAAAGATAAGACTACCTGGTCGGTACCGCGCATCTTGATGGAAAGCCCAGCGCCGACAGCGATACCCAGACTCCCTCCAACGACACCGTTGGCACCCAAATTTCCCTTAGAGACATCAGCCAGATGGAGGGAGCCACCTTTACCCTTGCAGACCCCGGTGGCTTTTCCTAAAATTTCCGCCATCAGTTCTGGTAAAGACCCGCCCTTGGCAATGGCATGGCCGTGGCCCCGGTGCGTGCTGGTAATATAGTCGTCAGGCCGGATGGCTGCTATGGCGCCGACTGCCACCGCCTCTTCTCCCGCATAAAGGTGGGACCCGCCTTCCGCAATATTCCGTGCGAGTAGGTCGGAAATGGCATCTTCAAACTGCCGGATCTCCATCATCTGCTTCAAAAGATGCCTTGCCTCTTCTTTGGTAATTTTATTCATAAAATCCTTAAGTTTTACTTACGGTTTTACAATCACCTTCAGCCCCTTTCGGCTCTCCGCAAACGCCAGGGCTTCTTTAATCTGGGCGAGAGTGAATGTCCCGGTGATATAATCTCTCCCTTTTATTGCCCCGGAAGCCAGTACTTGTAAGGCTAACTTATTGTGGCGCGGAGAAGAACCGTGTGTGCCAACCACCTTCAGCTCGCCATAATGGATAAGGTTGGTATCAAGGGTAAGAGTAGATTGACTCTTGGGCAAGCCTCCAAAGAGGTTGATGGTGCCTCTTGGGGCTACTACCTCCAGGGCCTGAATCTGCGCCGGAGCGGAACCGGCTGCCACAATTACCTGGTCTGCCAGACGGCCTTCGTTCTCTTCTTTAATAACCTGTGCCAGGTTCTCCTTTAAGGGATTGACCAGCCTGTCAGCACCGGTAAAAGCAACCGATTCCAGTCGTTCCTCATCCACCTCAGAGATGAAGATTCTTTTCGCACCCTTTATCCGGGCAAGTTGCGCATGGAGACAGCCCATCGGTCCAGCACCGATTATCAGGACGGTGTCTCCAAAACCCACTCTGCTTATCTCCTGACCATTGATACAACAGGCAAGAGGTTCGGCCAGCGCAGCCTCATCGAAAGAGAGGCCTTGGGGGATTCTGTTCACACAGCCATTCCGCAAGGCCTTTTCCGGCACAAGGAGGTATTCGGCAAATCCGCCATCGTAGTGATATCCGATGGCCGTAAGGTTGGCACACATTGACTGCCATCCCCTCTGGCAGTAATAACACTCTCCACAGGGAATTGCTGCTGCCACCTGGACCCGGTCACCAGGAAAGAGACCAGAGACACCTTCGCCAACCTCCACCACTTCACCGGAAAGTTCATGGCCGGTAATTCTCGGGAATTGAATCAGTCTATGGCCATAATGGTAAACCTTGATATCCGTCCCACAGACTGCGCAAGCCCTTACCTTTACCAGTAGTTCTCCTTTCCCTGGCTTCGGCTTTGGAAAGTCTTCGGAAAATTCAAGGTCTTCAATTCCCCGTAGCAGTGCTGCTTTCATCCTTTATCTTTTTATAATTTTTGAGAATTTCCTGATAGATTGACTCCTGGGGCAAAATGTGGGAGATCTTCTGCAGGACGTATCCGGCGCCTTTTTCAGAGATCAACCTTTCCAGTTCTTTTGCCTGGGCATCGTCCTGATAATTATAACACAGTGCCGCCCCTATCGTAAAAATTATATGCTGCGGATTGATCCCGAAGTTCTGACAGAGTCTGACCGCTCCCACCAGGCGGTCAGAAGGAGAAAGTTTGCGGAGCGGCTCTCGGCCGACGCGGTAAACGGTATCAGACAGGGCTTTGTTGGCAAAACGCCGGAGAAGGTCCCGATAGTAATGGTCCAATTCCTTTTGGGAAAAACCGTGTTTTTTCATAAGGGCGAGCCTCACTTCTCCCCACACACCACTGACAACCTTGTGCACCTCTTTATTCCGGAGCGACTCCCAGATATACTGGCACCCTTTTTGAAACCCTAAATAAGCGCAAACAGCGTGGATAAGATTGTGTCCAAAAAGTTTCAACTCCTCATAGGCGTGGATATTCTTTACTGGCACAAATCCTGTTATTTCTGGAATCTTTCCTTTAAATCCATCTTTGGCAACCGGCAGAATCTGGTATGGTTCTACCAGGACCAATAATGGCTCCTTCCTTTTCAGACCATCTGGCGTTGGTGGCACCATACGGCTGACCACCGTCTCCACCAGACCAATCTTCTCTTTCAAGTAGGCATGGAATCTTTGTGGGAGTCTTTCTTTGAGCTCTCTTTCCAGGAATCTTCCTGCGGAGAGAAGGTTTTCACAGATAATGATGTTGAGCGGTGAAGACCTTCTTCTCTCTGCTCTTTTCCTGATACCTTCCGCTATGAGGACAACGGCGTCCTTTAGATTATTTACACCGACCGCGGTAGCACACAAGTCTGCGCTGGCCACTGCCTCTGCGACCGCAGGACCATCTTTCGGAGAAAGAGCACAGAGGTTTGAAATTTCAAGTTTTTCGGTCTTTTTATCCGAAACAATCCATAAAGGGTAGGCCCTCTTTTTATTGAGCAGGGAGACAATCTCTTCTTTTGCTTCCACAAAGAGCATGTGGTAACCAGACTCAAAGAATAACTGGCCTAAGAATCCCCGGCCGATATTCCCTGCACCAAAGATAACCGCCCGCTTCTCACTCATTCAAAAAAGAAAGGTTTTGATGGATCTTCTGCTGTTTTTCCATCAATTGTTTCTGCCGTTCTTTCTCACGAGATACCACCTCTGCTGGTGCTTTATTCAAAAACTGCTTGTCGGAAAGCCGGGTTTTGATCTTATCCAGTTCTTTCTCTATGGCGGTAAGTTCCTTTTCCAGTTTTGCCTTTTCTTTAGCAGCGTCAAAGAGCCCGGAGAGAGGAAGAAAAACCTCTCCGCAGGAAAAGAGGCGGCTGGCTTCCATCTTCTGACGACGGTGTTCAGAAACAAATCTTGCTTCGGAAAGGCCGGCCAGACGAAGAAGGTACTTCCGCGTACCAGAAAAGAACTCCATCTCCCTATCTGGTAGACAGATGGTGGCGAAGACCGGTTGATTTGCCGGGATGTCAAACTCCCTTTTTAAGTCTCTCAAGGTGGTGATCGCCTCCTGGAGAAGACGAAACCTTTTATTCAGTCTTGCCTGATAATGGCCGCTGATACTTTTGGGCCAAGAAGAGCGTGCTAAATATTCTCCTTCTTCCCTGATAAGATTCTTCTCTTTGAGGCGGGAGAAGAGTTCCTCGGTCAAAAAAGGCATTATGGGATGAAGGAGATGGAGAAAACGGTTAAAAACGAAGAGCGCCACCCCTAAGGAATCTTCCCTCTCCTCCTCTTCCTGGTCAACCTTGACCATCTCCAGATACCAGTCACAGTAAGTATGCCAGAAGAACTGATAGAGGTGGGTGGCCACCTCATTCAGTCTCAAGTCCGCATATCCCTTTTCTACCCTTCGCTGGGTAGCCTCCAGTTCGGAGAGTATCCAGCGCTGACTGGGACTCATCTCTGAGAAAGCAGGCAGTCTCTTTGTCTGGTAGCCTATCTCCTCTGCTCGGCCAATTATCAGCCGTGCGGCATTCCAGATCTTGTTGGCAAAGTTGCGGCCTAAAGTAAAACTCTTCCGGCCGATAAAGAGGTCCTGACCCTGGCCTGCAAAAGAGACCAGGCTGAAACGTAAGGCATCGGCACCCACCTCTGCTATGACCTGTAAGGGGTCAATCACGTTGCCGTAAGACTTACTCATTTTGCGACCGGTCTCATCCCTTACTGTACCGTGAATGTAAACCTGGGAAAAAGGGAGTTTACCGGTAAAGTGAAGGCTGGCCATTACCATCCGCGCCACCCAGAAGAATATTATTTCTGGGGCCGTCACCAAAATATGAGTCGGATAAAAGACCTTAAGTTCCAACGTCTCTTCTGGCCAACCCATCACCGAAAAGGGCCAAAGCCACGAGGAAAACCAGGTATCCAGCACATCTTCTTCCGGAATAAGTTTGGTGGAACCACAGTAAGGACAACTTCGCGGATTCTCCTTGGAAACAACAACCTTCCCTTCTTCTTCCTCCTTTTCCTGACATTCCTGGCAGTAATAGACCGGTAACCGGTGACCCCACCATATCTGCCGACTGATGCACCAGTCTTCAATATTCTCCAGCCAGGCTTGATACACCTTCTGCCACCTTCTGGGTAAGAAGGTTGGTTTACCCTTCCTGGCCAATTCCAGGGCAGGTTCTGCCAGGGGTTTCATCCTTACGAACCACTGCCGGGAGAGATAGGGCTCTACCACGGTCTCACAACGATAACAACGGCCGACACGGTGGCGATACTCCTCAATCCTTTCTAAAAGCCCATCTTCCTTCAGGAGCGCGATAGTAGCCTGCCGGCCAGCGAACCTTTCCATACCGCAGAATGGCCCTGCCTCTTTGGTCAAAATTCCCTTTTCGTCTATCACCGTTATCCCGGGAAGAGCAAGGTCTTTGGCAATCTTAAAGTCATTGGCGTCGTGATGGGGCGTTACCTTAACGGCGCCCGTTCCGAAACCTTTATCTACCATTGGGTGGGAAACTATCGGAATAGCCCGATGTAAAATAGGAAGCAACACCTTTTTACCAACCATCTTCCGGTAGCGGCTATCTTTGGGGTTAACGGCCACTGCAGTGTCGCCAAAGAGTGTCTCTGGTCTGGTGGTAGCAACGACCACACCAGCGGAGCCATCCGTTCCCGGATAGCGAATGTAATAAAGGTGTCCCTCTTCTTCTTCGTATGCTACCTCTTCGTTGGCTAACGCAGTGGTACACCGTGGACACCAGTTTACGATATAATTTCCCCGATAGATCAGCCCTTTTTGAAAAAGCGACACAAAAGCGGTAGCGACCGCGTTACTCAACCCTGCATCCATTGTGAAACGCTCTCGGGACCAGTCACAGGAGCAACCCAGCCTCTTTAACTGCTCAATAATGGTGGAACCGTGTTCTTCTTTCCACTTCCAGACCTCCTGAAGAAACCTTTCCCTTCCTAAATCTTCCCGCTTCAGCCCCTTCTCTAACAGACTCCGTTCCACCACGTTCTGGGTGGCAATCCCGGCATGATCAGTCCCTGGCACCCACAGGGTATTGAAACCGGAGAGCCGGGCCTTTCTAATCAAGACATCCTGGATGGTATTGTTCAGAGCGTGTCCAATGTGGAGGACACCAGTCACATTGGGTGGAGGGATAACCATTACAAAAGGTGGTGCCAAATTAGCAACGTCCGCACGGAAAAAGTCATCCGCGCCGTATACCTTAAGCCATCTTTCTTCTACCTCTCTGGCACAATATTGCTTCTCCATAAGTTCCATTATTAAAATAACCTGAAAAAGGGGAGACAGTCAATCAAAGAGGGGTATCTTTTGGTTGCAATCCCTACCTTTCTAAGGTTATAATTGATTTCGTGGTAGCTTTTGGAAAAAGATGAAAAAGTTGCTGGAGAGGTTCTTTGGGTTTGAAAGGGTAGGTAGCGATCTCAAGACTGAGGTTATCGCTGGCGCCACCACCTTTATGGCGATGGCCTATATCATCTTTGTCCAGCCAGCGGTTCTCTCTCAAGCCGGAATGGACTTTGGTGCGGTAATGATGGCCACCTGCCTCTCGGCGGCTTTAGCCACGATGATCATGGGCATCTACGCCAATTATCCCATCGCACTGGCTGCCGGTATGGGAGAGAACTTCTTCTTTGTCTTTACGGTAGTATTGGGTATGGGTATTCCCTGGCAGACCGCCCTGGGTGCGATCTTTATTGAGGGGGTAATCTTTGTCATTCTTCTTCTCTTTCATATAAGGGAGATGATTGTTGATGCTGTTCCAGACTCTTTGAAAAAGGCGATTGCCGGTGGCATTGGACTTTTCATCGCCTTTATTGGATTGACTCAGGCCGGCATCATCACCAAGAGCCCTGGTGGTATCGTCACCTTGGGCAACTTGAAACACCCGGCGGTTCTCCTGGCTGTTTTTGGAATAATAGTAACTGCTGTCTTAATGGTAAGGAGAATCAAGGGTGCGATCCTTTTGGGGATGCTTATTACCGCTGCTGTTGGCATTCCTTTGGGAATGGTAAGGTATCAGGGCATCATCAGCCGGCCACCATCCTTGGCGCCAACCTTTCTCCAGATGGATGTGTTGGGTGCTTTCCGCCTGGGGTTGTTTACCATTATCTTTGTCTTCCTCTTTATGGATCTCTTTGATACGGTGGGAACGCTCATCGGTGTTGGGGAGGCAGCAGGGTTTATTAAGGAGGGAAGATTGCCGCGTGCCAACCGGGCATTTATGGCCGATGCGGTTGGCACCGTAATCGGCGGAGTGCTGGGAACATCCACCGTAACCAGTTATATCGAGAGTGCTGCTGGAGTTGCTGCTGGAGGTAGAACTGGTTTTGCCAGCCTGATCACCGGCCTGCTCTTTCTTTTGACCATCTTTTTCTTCCCGCTGGTGAAGATGGTGGGCGGTGGATACCAGATCGCCGAAGGGCTCTTTCTCTATCCCATTACCGCTCCAGCATTAATCATCGTGGGCAGTCTTATGCTCCAGACGATCACCAGAATAGACTGGTCAGAACCATCAGAAGGGATACCTGCTTTTCTGACGCTCATCGGTATTCCCTTAACCTTCAGCATCGCTGACGGATTGGCTTTTGGATTCATCTCTTACCCCATTATTAAACTTTGCTCCGGAAAAGGAAAGGGGGTCGGCTGGCTGGTCTATCTTTTGGGCTTTCTGTTTATCTTAAGGTATGCACTGGCAAGATAAGGTAAAGAGAAAAAGGATTGGGGCAGTGGTGGCTACCCTTCTTCTGGTAAGCCTCTTTTTTGCAGCCTGTAGCCGAAAAGAGAAAAGGCCTGAGGAGAACCTTACCCCTGCCAATGCTCTCCAGCAATACGGCGGAGTCATGGGAAAGACCTACCAGAGAGCCAAGGCGCTGGAGGTAATCCTTCCCACAAAGCAACTTCTGGAATCCTTCCGGGCAATAGAAGGCCGCTATCCGTATTCGCTGGAAGAGTTGGTGGAAAAAGGCTACTGCCGGCAATTGCCCACTCCACCGGAAGGTCTGCGGTTTAAGTATGACCCCCAGACTGGGTCTATAGGATTAGAATAACCTTCGAAAGGATTTTTAAGCGTAAATCTCCTTCTTCACCCGGAAGAGGTCTATAAGGTGCTCCTTCTCTTCGTTGATTATCTGCTCCACAATCTTTGCAACCTCCGGTTTTTCTTTCGGCACGAAGTTGGCAACCTCCTGAAAGAAGAGCAGGGTGCTCCTTTCAAAGATTAAGGCGATATTTATGGCGGAAAGGTCGTCCTTCGCGGCTTCAATCATCAAGGCCGCCTTATTCTCCTCCGGAAATATTCTGCCCTCCATCAACGCAAAAAGGTAAGCCTGATATTCGCCCGGGTAACCTTGCGTAGGCTGAAAATCAGGGAAGGCATCGAGTAAGTCCTGAAAGAGCTTTTCGTGGTATTTCTCCACTCCGGCAAGTTGCTCGGCTAATCTCTTTACCTTTTCCCCTTTTGCATTCTGGGAAAGAAAATTATAAAAACTATAGCCGGTCTGCTCTTCTTTCACCGCCATCATCAGCATCTCACGGATATCAAATATATTGGCCATCTTTCCTCCCTTTTTCAATCCCTGACCTATTGTAGCACAGAAATAAGGTGATTATAAATGATTTGGCACAAAATTACACAAATAACTAATCAATAAACCAAATATATCTTTATGATACCTATTATTATATCGAAACTCAAGTTCTTTAAGGTAAAGCGGAAATTTTTCTTTAGAGACCCCGTGAAACTTTATAAGTCGTTCCTTGGCATAACTCCAAAACCCTTCCAATCCATTGATATAGACCTTGCCTCTGGTAAAGTATTTTCTATGATCAATCTTAAGATGCCTGTAACCACAGAACATAAGAGAGTCATAGATTCTGAATTTGTCTGTGTATACGATAGAACCGCGCCGTACCTTTTTTATAGTCATATTAAGCACAGTTTCGGCAGTTACATCGGGAAGAACCTGCACCTGAACAAGACCATTCCTCTCGAGGATACCGAATACAGGAACCTTATTTTTGGCACCCCTGCTACGCGGTCCTTTGCATCTACCACCAAAATATGTCTCATCCGCTTCTATCTCGCCTTTAAGAAGTCTATTCTCTCCTTTATGGGCAAGAATAGCCTGCCTTATGATAGTAGTAGCCCGAAGAACGGTAGGATAGGATATACCTACCTCTTTGGTTATTCTTCTTGTAGAGAGCTCCAATTCAAAGAGCTTTATTATCCAAAGCCAATTAAGAGGACTTATCTTAAGTTTACCAATCCAGCGGCCAGTATAATAAGAGAACTTATATCCACACCTCTTACAGCGGTATCTTTGGCCTGGAATTCTATATATCTTCTTTGCCTTGCAACGTATGCAGAATTTTTGATGATTTTTCCAACACGCTTTTACGAGAAATTTTCGTGCTTTGTTTTCAGTCTTTATTCGACGGTAGAATTGGCTTATTAACATCTTGGCACTTATTATAATCTAGTGCCAAATGTTTTACAATCACCT